>NZ_JBQHDG010000002.1:0-524302 GCF_052068095.1 Phytohabitans sp. LJ34
TCGCCAAATAGTAATAACCGTTGTAATACTGCATCCACGGATCCGGACCACGCATCTTGATCGGGTTGGTGAACGTGCGCCCGCCCGTACCCCCGTCGGTGTACCCGGCCAGCCGCCACAGGCGCGCGGCGGTCGTGTCGCACGGCAGCTGGACGAGCCGGTTGTCCGACGCCGGCGCGACACACTTGTTGGAGTGCACCGCGATCACCTGGAAGGCGCCGGACGTCTGCGTCAGCCTGAACCGCTGGTTGTTGTTGCTGTGGCAGGCGTACTGGATGATCGTGGCGTTGTCCGCCGTGGAGGCGCCGAAGACGTCGACGCAGCTGCCGGACGTGAGCGTGTGGATGTTGTACGTCGCGGCCACGCCGGCCACCGGTGTGAACGTGAACGTCTGCCGCGCGCCGGCGCCGCACGCGGCCTGCGCGAGCTGGAGCGCGCTGGTCGAGGCGCCGCCGGGCACCTCGGCGCAGGTGGCCGCGCTGTGGTTGACGATCGTGGTGGTGAACGTGACCTCGGCGGACGCGGGGGCGGCCGGCACGACGATCCCGGTGACCAGGACCGCGAGGAAGATGACAGGCAAGCGGGGCACTCGACATCACATCCCATCCAGGATGGTGGATTGCCCGGCTAGTCGGCTGCACTGTATCCGATGCGGCGCCACCCGCGATAGTGGCCCGGCGTTACCTTCCCGTTACCGGACGGCCCGAGACCGGGACGTAGAGGTCGGCTAGCGTGGCGCTCGAGACGCAGGTCGGTACGCACCGCTCCGAAACATCCATGAGCTACATTCCGGCCGGATCGGATGGCGCATGACGGGCGATGGGCGGAAGCCGATGCGGATACTGCTCGTGGAGGACGACCGCCGGGTCACGGCGGTGATGACGTCGATGCTCCAGCGGCGCGGATACGAGGTGGAGCACGCCGCGACCGCCACCGCCGCGCTGGCCGCGGCGCCGTGCGACCTGGTGCTGCTCGACCTCAACCTGCCCGACGGCGACGGCGTCGACGTGTGCCGCACGCTGCGCGCGCGCAGCGAGCACCTCGGCATCATCGCGGTGACCGCGCGGGCCGAGGAGCGCGACCGGGTCACCGGGCTGCGGGTGGGCGCCGACGACTACGTGGTCAAGCCGTTCTCGATGGCCGAGCTCCAGGCCCGGATCGAGGCGCTACTGCGCCGCGCGGCCCGCCACGTCCCGCCGCGCGAGGTGGTCGAGGTCGGCCCGCTGCGGATCGACCACGCGGCCCGCACCGTGCTGCTGCGTGACCGGGCGGTCAGCCTGACCCGCAAGGAGTTCGACATCCTCGCCTCGCTGGCGCGCCAGCCCGGCGTGGCGGTCACCCGCGAGCGGATCCTGCTCGACGTCTGGCAGACCACCTGGTCCGGCCGCCACACGCTGGAGGTGCACGTGGCGTCGCTGCGGGCCAAGCTCGACGAGCCCAACCTCGTGCAGACCGTCCGTGGCGTCGGCTACCGTCTGCGCACCGACTAGAAGGACCGACGAAAAGGGAGGAAAGTGCGCCGGCGACTGGTCAGCACCTACGTACTGCTCCTCTGCATGGTCCTGCTCGCCCTCGAGGTGCCGCTCGCGGTGTCGCTCACCAACCGGGAGACGCAGCGTGTGCTGGCCGACCGCCTCGCCGACGCCACCCGCTTCGCCGCGCTGGCCGCGCCCGCCCTGCGCGGCAACGAGTTCGACACCGTCAAGGCCGAGCTGCGCCGCTACTACGACCTGTACGGCATCGGTTCCGTCCTGCTCGACCAGGACGCGCAGGTGAAGAGCGTCTTCGGTGGGCCGCTGCCCGGAGCGGAGCGGATGGACCCGGCGATCCGGGGCGCGCTCGCCGGCCGCCAGATGGGCTCGCCGACGACGCTGTGGCCGTGGCAGGCGCAGCCGCTGATCGTGGCCGTGCCGGTCAACGACGGCGGCGCCGTGCTCGGCACCGTCGTCACGATCTCACCGACCAGCCGCAACCGGCGCGTGGTGATCTCGTCGTGGCTGGAGCTGGGCCTGTTGGGCCTGCTCGCGGTCGTCGCCTGCGTGGTCACCGCGCTGCGCATGGCCGGCTGGGTGCTGCGGCCGGTCACCCGCCTCGACGCCGTCGCGCACGAGATCGCGGCCGGCGACAGCGGTGCGCGGGTGCAGCCCGAGCACGGCCCGCCCGAGTTGCGGCGGATGTCCGCCAGCTTCAACGAGATGGCCGACGCGGTCGCCGAGGCCCTGGAAAGGCAGCGCTCGTTCGTCGCGCACGCCAGCCACCAGCTGCGCAACCCGCTCACCGTGCTGCGCCTGCGCGTGGAAGACCTGGGCACCAAGCTCGTCGACGACGACTACGCCCGCGCCGACCACGAGATCGCGCTGGCCGAGACCGACCGCCTCGCCGACGTGCTCGACGGCCTCCTCGCGCTGGCCCGCGCCGAGCGCGGGCAGCGGCAGGTCGTGGTCGTCGACGCGGTCGAGGTCGCCCGCAACCGGTGGCTGGCCTGGCGCCCGATGATCGAACGTCGCGGCATCGACCTGGTCACCCTCGTCCCGGACCAGCCGTTGTACGCCCGCCACGTGGCCACCGCGCTCGACCAGTCGCTCGACGCGTTGATCGACAACGCGCTGAAGTTCACGCCGAGGGGCGGGCGGGTCGAGATCGAGGTCGCCGCGCACGACGGCGGCGTCCAGGTGACCGTGCGCGACAACGGCAGCGGCATGACCGAGGAGCAGTGCCGCCTCGCCACCGAACGCTTCTGGCGCGCGCCCGACGCGCAAAACGTGGAAGGCGCCGGCCTCGGCCTGCCGATCGTGATGGTGCTCGTGGAGGCGTCGGGCGGGCGGTTCACGCTCGGGCCGGCCGAGCCGAGCGGGCTGGAGGCGCGGATGTGGTTTCCGGCCGGGCCGGCGCCCGCTCCCGCACCCACGCCGGCGCCGGACGCGGCGAGCCTTACGGTTTGACCGACTTGAAGTACTCCGCGGCGCCCGGATGCAGCGGCACCGGGAGCGTGGCGACCGCCGAGCGGACGTCGAGGTTTTCCGCGGCGGGGTGCGCGGCGGCGAGCACGTCGCGCCGCTCCAGCAGCATCCGCGCCAGGTCGAACGCGAGGTCGTCGGCCATCTTGCTGGGCACGACGAGAAAGTTGGGCACCGCGATCGTGGCGACCGACTTGAGGTGGTACGCCGAGGCGGGCACGTCGCGCACCACGTACACGTCGCTGTACCTCTCGCGCATCAGCGCGACCGCCTTGGCGAGGTCGATGATCCGCTTGCCGTTGAGCTGCTTGATGCCGGCGACCGGCAGCCCGCCGGAGAAGAAGAACGCGTCGATGTCGCCGGCGGTCAGGGCGGTCAGCGAGTTGTCGAGGTTGAGCTTCTCCTGCCGCAGCACGCCGGGCGCGCTCAGCCCGGCGACCGCGAGCAGCCGCCCCACGGTCACCTCGGTGCCGGAGCCGGCCGCGCCCACCGACACCCGCTTGCCGCGCAGGTCGCGGAGCGCGTGGATGGCACTGTCCGCGCGCACCACAAGGTGGAGCAGGTCGTCGTACACCCGGGCGAGCGCGGCGATCCGCGGGTCGGGCGTGGCGCCGGCGACGAGGATGTCGGCCTGCGTGAAGCCGATCTCCGCCTTGCCGTTGATGATGAGCTGGACGTTTTCCGCCGACGCCGCGGTGACCAACGCGGTCGCGTCGGTGGAGGGCAGCTCCTGCGCGATGACGCCCGCGTACGCGGTGCCCACCGCGTAGTACACCGCCGTGCGGCTGCCGGTCGCGATGCGGACGTGACGCCGCTCCGGAGAGCCTCCCACGCAGCCGGCGAGCACGGCGGCCGGCAGGCCAGACAACAGAGCGCGGCGCGCCACGCGGCGACGCCGGAGCGGTGTCGTCTGGGAGGTCACCCCGTGTCCCGTCCCTCTCGACAGTGCGGCCTTGTGCGCTCGGCCCGGTCCGCGCAAGTTTCCCTCAAGTCCTCCCCGCCGGTGTACCGGCCGAACGGGCGGATCAGCCACGGTGATTGCGGCAAGCGGAAGAAGGGGACCACGATGACCGACGAACCGGCCCGCGCCGTCCTCCCCGCCCACGTGCTCTCCACCGCCTTCGAGGCCACCAGCCTCATCCAGTGCACCGAGACCAGCCGCACATCCGGCCGCCGCCGCCCCGAGTGGCGCGGCACACCGGCGATGGCGCCGCTGGGGTTGCCCGCACTGGCCGAGTTCGACGGCGGGGAGGCGGCCGCCCGCCTGGCCACGCTCCTCGGCGACCTCGGCTTCCCCGCCACCCTCGAGGTCACGATCGGCGGCGGCCGGCGCCGCTACCAGGTGCACCGCGTGGCCGTCCGCCCCGACCAGCGCGACGACGCCATCCGCCTGCTGGCCACCGCCTGGCGCCAGGGCCGCCGCACGCTGCTGGGCACCGACCCGATCGGCTCCTCCTCCCCCCGCAACGCCCAGCGCGCCACCCTCGCCCGCGCCGCGTGGCGCGCCGCCCTGCTGGCCGGCGGCCGTCGCCTGCGGACCGACTCGCTCGGCGTCCGCCTCGGCGACCAGGAGATGGCCGCCGTGCTGGTCCGCGCCGCCCGCCTGCTCGGCGTGACCGCCGGCGTCATGACCCGCCCCGGCTGCCTGCTCGTCACAGTATCCAATATGGACGAACGCACCCGCGTCCTGCGCACGCTGCACACCCCGCGCGTCCCGGCCCTCCTCTGACGCTTTCTCTCCGAACAGATTTGCCCACGTCCGCGTCAGCTGTAGACCGTATGCTCCCGCGGGCACCGCTCCCGGCCGGCGGCTCGCAGCGCTCGCCGAAACCCCCGGCCGTCCACTGCCGGCTCCGCGGCACAAACCCTCCTCGCGACAGGTTTCCCTTGATCGAGGTAACGAAGGCGGGTGACGCTGGCGATCGTGGTACACAACTGACCCTGGAGGGGCAGTAAACGTCCACGATCTGTTCGCCGGGCGGCGCCATATACGATTCCACAATGGACGGGCGGCGCGGCGCAGCGCATAGCCGGGGCCGGGTCCCGGGCCGGACCGCGGCCCCGACCTTGGCTTGCGCGGCCGGCTCGGCCAGACTCCAACCATGATCGTGCGCACCTGGTCCGCCCGTGCCACCCCGGCCGGCGCCGCGGACTACCACGCCTACTTCGAGGGCACGCTGCTCCCCGAGCTACGCGCCCTGGCCGGTTTCGCCGGCGCGTACCTGCTCTCCCGCACGGACGGCGCGACGGTCGAGCTGACCGCACACACCTTGTGGGAGTCGCTCGCCTCGATCCAGGCCTTCGCCGGTGACGACATCACCCGCGCGGTCGTCGAGCCCGAGGCCCGCGCCGTCCTGCTGGACATCGACGAGACCGTCACCCACCGCGACGTCCTGGTGGACGCCCGCGCTACCCGGGCTTGACCGCGAGCAGGCCGAGCACGTCGGCCACTCCCCCGGGCCCGCTCTCGGCCGCGCGGACGAAGCGCAACCCCGCGGCCGTCACCGCGTTGAGGAGGTCGGCCAGCGGGACGTGCCAGGCGCCGACCCGGGCGCGCACGCCCGACGGGTCCCAGGCCTCGGTCGTGTAGGAGCGGTCGGCGTAGCGCTCGTCGACGAAGACGCGCGGGCGGTCGCTCCAGTCGGCGAACGCGCCCACGAAGCACGGGTGCACTCCCACGTGGACGAACCGCCCGCCGGGCCGCAACACCCGCGCCACCTCGCGTACCACCGCGGGGTAGTCGGGCAGGTCGGTGTGCGCGAGCACGCAGGCGACCGCGGGCAGTGACCCGGTCGCGACCGGGAGGGCGGCCGCGTCGGCGTGGGCGACCGGGAGGCGGGCGGTGGCGTGGCGGAGCTGGCCGCGGGAGAGGTCGACGCCGAGCGGGGTCCAGCCGAGGGCGCCGATCGTGGCCGCGCGCACGCCGGTGCCGCAGCACAGGTCGAGGCAGGCGCCGGCGCCGGCGCCGAGCAGGTCGGCGAGCAGCTCGCCGCTGCGCCGCGTGTACGGCGCGGCCTTGCCGGAGACGTAGTCCTCGTACCAGTCGGCGTAGGCGTCGTACGCGGCGATCAGCGGCATCCCCGGATCGTATGGCCGGGCGCGGCCGGCCGGCAGGCCTGAACGCTACGAGCGAACGAGCAGCGCCGCGGTGATCGTCGCGCCCTTGGGGCCGGTGCGGACGTCCACCTGATGCGACATCTGCCGCACCACCCACAGGCCGCGCCCGCCGTACGCGGTGATCGGCACCAGCTCGCGGTCCAGCTCGCTCTCGTCCAGGCCCGGTCCGGCGTCGCTGACCTCGCAGTGGATCAGCTCGCCGGCGCGCCAGAGGCGCAGGCGGCCGGCGCCGCCGCCGTGGCGGATCGCGTTGCTGGCCAGCTCGTTCGCGACCATGACGAGCTCCTCGACCACCTCGTCGCCGGCGCCGAGGTCGGCGGCGTGCGCGGCGACGGCGGCGCGCAGGGAGTAGAGGCCGTTGGTGTCGAAGGGCTGGTCGAGCGCGACGTCGCCGTTCGGGGCGGCGGTGAGGGGCGCGCCGTCGGCCTGGGCCGCGTCGTCCGTCGGGAAGGGACCGTGGTCACGGTCGGCCATCAGCCAGCCTTACCCGAATCGCGGGCTGATCAGTCACGCCAACCAGATCCAGCACCTTGTGTACCGCCCGGCGGCACACGACGGCCATCAGGCGGCCCGGCTGGAGGCTGAGCGCCGCCTGACCGATCGACGCCGCGGCGGCCGCGTCCATGAAGGTCAGCTGCGTGAGGTTGACGTGGATGTCGCCGCCGAGCCGCAGCGCCTCGGCGAGGGCCTGGTTGAGCTCGGGCACCCGCCGGTAGTCGATCTCGCCGGCCAGCCGGATGCCGGGCGGCGCGTGCTGCCGGCAGATGCGCAGCAGCGGGTCCTCGTAGTACACGGCGGCGGCGACCGCCCGCGAGTGCGCCTTCGCCGCGAACGCCAGCGTCACCTGGTCGAAGCTCTGCCGGTCGTACTGGCAGACGGCGGTCAGCCGCCCGTCGCCGAACAGGCCGGCCACCCGCGTCTCGAAGACCAGCAGCTCGTCGACGGCCGCGACCGGGCGGGTGGCCCAGCACATGTCAGCGGTGACCCGCAGCCCGGCGAACCCGTCGCGGTGGGCCGCCGCCAGCTCGCCGGAGAGCATCTCGATCATATTGGTGGCCGAGACCCGCCCGCCGGACAGCCACGCGGCGTCGTTGTCCCGGATCGCGAGCTGGCCGCCGTTGGTGGTCTTGACGTCCCGTTCGGCCAGCTCGCCGGCGAAGTCGGGCTCGGTCGACGGTTCGGTGAAGCAGATGACCCGCTGGCCGGCGCCGAGGCCGTCGCGGACGAACGCGGCGACGATGTCGAGGCGCTCCTCCGCGTCCGAATAGGTCAGACACGCGTGGTCGCCCGGACGTAGATCATCAACAGATGCAGCAGCCGCCATCGCGCCTCACCCTAGACGACCTTGTCCGGACCCGCGGGCTGGCCGGAGAGTTGCCGCCGAGGGAGCCGAACGCACAAACGGGGTGATTCGCGGATGGCGGACAAAAACCATAAGCCCGCCCTGGTACGCGAAACGGTCCCCTAGCGTCATCACGGGGGTGCGACGGATGCATGAATGGCACGTCGGGACCGAGCAGCACGCCATCCCCCTGCTGGCGTCGAAGCTATCGGTCCCACCGCCGCCGGAAGTCCCGCTCGCCCGCCCGCGCCTGACCCGGCTGATCGATGCCGGGGCGCGCGGGCCGGTGACGCTGGTGGCCGCTCCGGCGGGGTGGGGAAAGACAGTACTGCTGGGCGCGTGGGCGCGGACCCACCCGGACCAGCCAGTGGCCTGGTACACGGTCGAGGCGGGTGACGGCCCGAGATTCTGGGCCTACGTGGGCGCGGCGCTGGCCCGCGGCGGCCTCGCCGTGCCCGAGGACGCCGACGTGGAACGCCTCGCCGCGGCCATCGCACGGCTGCCACGGCCGGCCGTGCTGCTCGTCGACGACCTGCACCTGGCCGGCGACGAGACCGTGGCGAACGGCCTCGACTACCTGGTGCGGCACGCCGACCGGCGCCTGCACCTGGTCGCCGCCTCGCGCACCGAGCCGCCGCTCGGGCTGCACCGGTGGCGCCTCGAGGGCGGGCTCACCGAGGTCTCCGCGCACGACCTGGCGTTCACCCGGGAGGAGACGGCCGAGCTGCTCTCCCGCCACCGGGTGCCGGCGAGCGCGCGGCGGGTGGAGGACCTGCACCTGCGTACCGAGGGATGGCCGGCGGGGTTGCGCTTCGCGGCCCGCTCGCTCTACGCGCACCCGGACCCGGACAGGTTCATCGCCGGGTACGGCGGGGAGCACCCGAGCGTGGCCGGTTACCTGGTCGACGAGGTGCTCGCCGGGCAGCCCGCCGACGCGCGGGACGTGCTGCTGCGCACCTCGATCGCCGAGCCGGTGAGCGGCGAGCTGGCCGACGCGCTGACCGGGCGGGAGGACGCCGCTCAAGTGCTGGCCGAGCTGGAGCGCACGAACGGCTTCGTGGTCCCGGTCAAGGGCCGGCCGGGCGCGTACCGCTACCACCGGATGTTCGGCGAGCTGCTCCGCGCCGAGCTGCGCCGCCGCTCGCCGGACCAGCTCACCGACCTGCACCGGCGGGCCGCCGCCTGGCACGCCGACCGGCACATGCCGCCGGACGCGCTGCGGCACGCGCTCGCCGGCCGCGACTGGACCCGGGCGACCGAGCTACTGGTGCTGCACTGGCCGGAGCTGATCCCGTACGGCGCGGAGAACGACCAGCCGCCCGCGCCACCGATCCCACCGCCGCCGGCCAGCGCGCTGCGTGCGGACCCGGCGCTGGCGCTGGCGTACGCGGCCGCGTTCCTCGACGCGCAGGACCGCGCGTCGGCGACCGCCTTCATGCGGCTGGCGCAGCGCCACCGCGACCGCATGCCACAGGGGCAACGGGCCAGGTACGCGCTGGTCGCGGCCGCGTTGCGGCTGGCCGAGGCCCAGCTCTACGGCGACCAGGCGGCCGTCATGCCGGCCGCCCGCCAGCTCCTCGACCTGTCCGCGACCGCCGCCGTGGGCCGGCCGGTCGCCGCCGCGGCGACCGGCGCCCGGCCGGCGGGCACAGGCGCGGTGGTCGCACGCAACGGTGGCCAGGGCACAACGCCGGCCACCGCCGGGACCGGTGCCGCACCGCTGAGCCGAAGCATCGGCCCGGCCGGTGCCCCGTCGCCGAGCCGGACCACCGGCGCGGCCGGCAGCTCACCGCTGAGCCAGAGCGCCGGCGGTTTGCCGGGCCGCGACGCCGGGCCCGCGGCTGGCTCGCCGGTGGACCGCAACGCCGGGCCGGTCGACGGCTCGCCGCTGGGGCGCAACGCCGGCCCGCTCGCGCCGGGCGCCACCGGCGAGCGCAACGCCGGACCGGTCGCCCCGGGCGCCACCGGCGAGCGCAACGCCGGCCCGCTCGCGCGCGACCCCCAAAAGGGCAGCCCTGTGGGGCGTGAATTCCCAGAAGGGGTCCCGGCTACCCCTCCAGGCGGTGAGAGGGCTGCCCTCTTGGCGACGGAGCTGTCGCCGTTCGGGCGGGGCGGCGAGGGCCCAGCGAACGCCGGGGAGCGTGCCTTTCGGGCCGCCGACCCGGCCACCCGCGCGGTCGCGCTCGCCGCGGTCGGCGTGTCCGAGCTGGAGACCGGCGACCTGACGGCGGCCGGGTTGGCGCTCGCCGCCGGCCTGGCCGAGGCGCGCACCGCCGGCCTCACCCGTCCCGCCTCCGCCTGCGCCGGGCGCCTCGCGGTCGTCCACGCCATCCGCGGCGAGCTGCGGGAAGCCACCGAGGCCGCGCGAGCGTACCCGGGAGGCTCTCCGGCGGACCGCGCCCACGCGCACCTGGCGCTCGCGCTCGTGGCCCTGCACCGCGACCAGCTCGCGGAGACCGCCGCGCACCTGGACCGCGCCGCGCCGCCCGGCCCCACCGGTGGCGGTGTGCCCGAGGGGGACCGTGCCGGCGCCGCGTTCCCGGCGCTGGTGGCGGTGGCCCGCGCGGGCCTGCTGGAGGCCCGCGGCGACCTGGCCGGGGCGCACCGCGCGCTCTCCGCCGCGCGGGCCGACCGGGAGCTGCCGCCGCTGGTCGAACGCTGGCTGGCCGTCGCCGAGGCCGACCTGCACACCGCGCGTGGCGACGCCTCCGGCGCGCGCACGCTGCTCGGGGCGTCGGCGAAAGAGGCATCCGGCGCGGTCGCCCTCGCACGGGCCTACCTGCGCGCCGGCGACGCGGCCGCCGCCATGCGCGCGCTGCCGGCGTGGGACGACCTGGAGGTCGACGTGCCGCTCGCGGTCCGGGTGGACGCGGGCCTGCTCGCCGCCATCGCCGCCCGCCGCGACGGCGACCACCGCCGGGCCGCGCGCGACCTGGAGACGGTGCTGGGGTGGGCCGGGCCGGATGGGTTCCGGCGGGCCTTCACGCGGGCTGGGACGGACGCGCGCGACCTGCTCGCCGCCCACCTCGACGCGGGCACCGCGTACTGGCCGCTCGTCGCCGACCTGGTGGCCGCCATGCCACCGCCGGCGGCGGCCGACCCGCCGCCGTCACCGGAGACGGGCGAGACGCTCACCGAACGGGAGCTGACCGTCCTGCGCTACCTGCAAAGCATGCTGTCCACTGTGGAGATAGCGGGCGAGCTGTCGCTGTCGGTCAACACCGTCAAGACGCACGTGCGCAACATCTACCGCAAGCTCTCCGCGACCCGCCGCCGCGAGGCGGTGCGCAGAGGCCGGGAGCTGCGGCTGATCTGAGTCACCCGCGCCGCGTGATCCGGGCTCACCCGCACGGCACCCACTCTGGGCCGGTGAAGACGTTCGTAGTGATCGGCGGCACGAGCGGGCTCGGGCTCGAAGTGGCCCGCCTCCTCGCGGCCGAGCACCGGGTCGTGGTCATGGGCGACCGGGTCGACGAGGTGAAGAATGTCGCCGCCGACCTCGGCTGCGACGGGATGACCTGCGACGTGTCGCGGGCCGACCAGGTGGAGCGCGCGTTCGACGAGATCGCGATGCGCGGGGCCGTGCACGGCCTGGCGCACTGCGCCGCGATGTGGGTCGGCGGTGGCCTGAACGACCTGGCGCCCGAGACGATCCGCCGCGCGGTGGAGGTCAACGTGCTGGGCCCCACCTACGTGCTCCGCGAGGCGCTGCGCCACATGCGGGCCCAGGGGCACGGCAACGTGGTGTACGTCGGCGCGATCGCGGTCGACGCGGCCCGCCCCGGCATCCCCGTGTACCGGGCCACCAAGAGCTACGGCAAGAGCCTGGTGGAGTCGCTCGCCCAGGCCACCGGCAGCAACCGGGTGAAGCTGATGCAGGTGCACCCGGGCCCGATGCCCACCCGCCTACAGGAACGCGTGGGCGACTCGTTCCTCGACACGGTCTACACCCCGCCGGCCGCGGTGGCGCGGGAGATCGTGCGGCTGCTCCTGCTCGCGCCGGAGGACCCGTACGTCTCCGACCTGAGGGTGCTCCAGGCCGACGGCAGGTGGTGAGCGCCGAGGGCCAGGCACAGGCGTGGGCGCCGCTGCGCATCGCGGCGTACCGCAACCTGTGGCTGGCGTTGCTCGCCGCCAACATCGGCACCTGGATGCAGACGGTGGGTGCCCAGTGGCTGCTGGTCACCCACTCGCACGCGGAGACGCTCGTCGCGGCCGTGCAGACGGCCAGCATGCTGCCGATCCTGCTCTTCGCGCTGCCCGCCGGCGTGCTCGCGGACGCGTTCGACCGGCGGCACCTGCTGATCGCCGTGCAGGGCTTCCTGGCCGCGGTCGGCGTGCTGATGACGGTGCTCACCGCCGTCGGCCACATGCGGCCGCCGCTGCTGCTCACGCTGACGTTCGCCCTGGGTACCGGCCAGGCGCTGACGCTGCCGGCGTGGGCGGCGGTGATCCCCCAGCTGGTGCCCCGCGAACAGATCCGGTCCGCGTCGGCGCTCGGCGCTATCAGCGTGAACGTGGCCCGCGCGATCGGCCCCGCCGTCGCCGGCGTGCTCGTCGCCGAGGCCGGGGTGTCGGTGGTCTTCGGCATCAACGCGGCGACGTTCGTGCTCTTCGCCGCCACGCTGCTGCACTGGCGGCCGGAGAGCGCGCGGCCGACCGAGTCGCCGGAACGCTTCACCGCCGCGCTGAAGGCCGGCGGCCGCTACGTGCGCTACTCCCCCACGCTCCGCCGCCTGCTGATGCGGATCGTGCTGTTCATCCTGCCCGGCAGCGCGCTGTGGGCCTTGCTGCCGCTGGTGGCCAGCGAGCGGATCGGCACCGGTCCGCACGGGTACGGCGTGCTGCTCGCCGCGCTCGGCGTCGGCGCGATCGCGGGCGGCGTCGCGCTGCCCCGGCTCCGCGCGCGGATGTCGGCGAGCAAGCTGCTGGGCATCGCCGGCATCCTCTTCGGACTCGTGCTGCTCGACGTGGCCGCCCTCAACGACCTGGCCGCCGTCGCGGTCGCCCTCACCCCGGCCGGCGCGGCGTGGGTGATCGTCCTGGCCAACCTGAACGCCGAGATCCAGCTCTTCCTGCCCAACTGGGTACGCGCCCGCGGGCTCGCCGTGTACCAGGTGGTGTTCGCCGGCGGGCAGGCGATCGGCGCGCTGGCCTGGGGCGGCATCGCGCAGGTGGTGGGGCTGGAGGTGACGTTCCTGCTCGCGGCGGCGCTGATGTTCTTCGACGCGGTGGCGCTGACCATGTGGCCGCTGCCCGACCTGCGCGAGGTCGACCGCGAACCGGCCGTCATCTGGCCCGAGGTGTCGCTGGCCGTCCATCCCGACCCGCAGGCCGGTCCGGTGCTGGTCACCTCCGCGTACCACGTGCGGCCGGAGCGGGAGAAGGAGTTCATGGAGGCGATGCGCCTGGTGCGCGGCACCCGGCTGCGTACCGGCGCGCTGAGATGGGGCCTGTTCCGGGTGGGCGAGGAGCCGCAGCGGTTCGTCGAGGTGTACCAGCTCGCCACCTGGGACGAGCACGTGCGCCAGCACGACAACCGCTTCACCAGCGCCGACAAGGAGTCCGAGGACCGCGCCAAGGAGATCGCCGACGAGGGCCCGGACGCGCAGCACCTGCTGCCCGCCGACACGAGGGCGGGCGACCCGGGAGCCGGCGCCGTCGACGTGGGCGCGACGCCGACCGACGCCGGCGGCCCCGGGGTGAGCGCCGATACGGTCACCCGGCGGGCGTGACGCGGCGTCACCCGGCCACTGGCGATCATGCCGACATGAATGATCCTTTCCGCTTGACGATGAGCCGGCTCCGCGGGCCGGTCACCGAGGAGGACCATCTCCTCGGCAGCTCGTACGCCCCGGTCACCCTCGTCGAGTACGGGGACTACCAGTGCCCCGGCTCGGCCGTCGCGCACACGGTGGTCCGGGAGGTCCTGCGCCAGCGCCCCACCAAGGTGGCCTACGTCTACCGGCACTTCCCGCTGACGGACGTGCACCCGTACTCGGAGATCGCCGCCGAGGCCGCCGAGGCCGCCGCCGCCCGCGGCCGCTTCTGGCAGATGCACGACTGGCTCTTCGCCCACCAGGACCAGCTCAAGCCGCTCCAGCTGGCGCTCGCCGTCGACCGTCTGGGCCTGGACATCGAGCGGGTCGGCCGGGCCATGGGCGGCCACCACTACCTGGCCCGCATCCGCCGCGACTTCGGCAGCGGCGTACGCAGCGGCGTGGCCGGCACGCCCACCTTCTTCGTCAACGGCATCCGCCACGACGCCCCGCACTCGCTCGAAGCCCTGCTGTCCGCGGTCGACGACGCGATCGACACCTAGCCGATCTATCCACACCTTCGTGAATCTTCGCCGCTTGCGGCGCCGGGCAAGAGAGCCGAGTGGGGTCGTGAAGCGCGGAGGGTGAGGCCGCGGGAGCAGCGGTCCGGACCACCGCGGACATCGCGGTAGCTCAAATTTCCATACAGATCGTCTAGGGCCGACACGGGGCCGGCGGTCGCCGCCAGCCCCGCCCCCGTCCAGTCGTTCCGGCCTGGTCCCAGGTTGGGCCTAGTTCCAGGTTCGGCCTAGCGGAAGAACGTGCACTGGAAGGCCATGTCGTCGACCCGCACCGGACCGCTGCCACCGAGCAGGGAGATCCGCATGAACACCTGGGTCGGACCGTCCCGGTAGGTCGCCACGTCGTGCCGGCGCCAGGCGGTGTCCGTGACCCGGACCGTGCGCAGCGCGAGGTACGTCCAGCTCACCGGGTCGATCACCTCGACGTTGAGCACCGCCGGCCCGCCCAGCGGCCGGACGAAGAAGCCGCCGCCGCACGTGGTGGAGTGCCCGGCGGTGCGGGGCCGTACGGTGAGCAGCTTGCCGACGCCGGACCAGCCGCCCGCCGAGGTGGTGAGGATCGCGTTGTTCTGGCCGTTGTGCGCCGTCCCCGCGCCGATCTCGAAGGCGCCGCTCCCGGCACCGGAACGGTGGAACTCCCACACCGCCGCCGGGTCACCCTCGAACCCGTCGGTGTGCTGGAAGAGGTCGGCGTACGCCGGGCTCGCGGCCACGCCGAGCGTCACCGCCGTGGTCGCCACGGCCGCGACGGCGAGGCGGACGAACTTCGCGTAGGTGGATCTCATGCCGGTCTCCTTCTCGTTCGTGGCCGTCACGGCGCGCCGTAGATGACTACCTGGTACGTGTTGATGGGCTCGGACACCGGCTGGTGCCAGGTCTTGGGGCTGGAGTTGCACACGCTGCCGTTCCGGTTGGCGTGCGAGTTCAGCCCGTACCCGATGTGGCTGGCGAACAGCGGCCCGCCGCTGTCGCCGCCGAGCGTGCAGATGTTGGTCTCGATCATCTGGCGCACGGTGCCGCCGGCGCCGTTGACCGTCACGTTGGTCTTGAGGACGCGACCGCACCGCAGCCCGGTCGTCCGGCCGGAGTTGCAGACCGAGAGCCCGCTCACCGCCGTGGCCCAGCCGTGGATGCCTTGGCTGCCCGGCCAGAGGTTGAACACGCCGGTCGGCCAGACCGACGGGCCGTTCATCCAGATCAGCCCGAAGTCGTTCTCCGGGTAGTGGCTCTCCAGCGTCGGCCCGACGTCGGACCCGTCGGGCAGCGTCCAATGTGGGAAGCCCTGCGTGCAGTGCCCGGCGGTGATGATGTAGTTGAAGCTGCCGTCGGTGGCGGTGAAGCCGGCCGAGCAGCTGCCCAGCGGGTCCCCGCTGGAGATGCCGACGTTGGGCTGGATCGCGCCGTCCTCGGTCTCGAAGCGCACGGCCGAGCCGAAGCGCCGCGCGGCCGTCCGCTGCGCGGCGTTCTTCGCCCCCGCCGCGGGCAGGCCCACCACGACCTGGTTGGCCTGCGGGTCGATACCCCAGGACGTGTTCGGCTCGCTCGGCGCGGCTTCCAGCGTCCGCTGGATCGCCTCGAGCTGACGCTGGCCGCGCGTGACGATCCGCGCCTTCGCGCCGGCTGCGGTCACCTTCGCGGCGGCCGCGGCGTCGGTGACCGTGACGACGACGGTGCCGCCGGCCAGGTACGCGCCGCCGCTCTTCGCGCCCAGCGCGGTGGTCAGCCGGTTGGCGAGGTCGACGCTGGCGTTCTCGGCACGCAGCAGCTTCTCCGCGGCGTCCCGGCTGATGCCGCGCTGCCGGGCGATCGCGCCGGCGACGTCCGCGCCGCCGGCCGCCCGGTCTGTGGTGACGGCCGTGCCGCTCGTCGGTGCCGGCTGGTCGCCCGGCTTCGCAGTCGCGGCGGTCGGGACGAAGGCGACCGGTGCCACGACGGCGATCGCCGCCGCGAGCACGGTTCGCCGGCTTGGCCTTCTCGCGCGCGGGTGTCTTGCACGTTCTGACATTCCCGTTCCCTTCACCAGAGGACTGGTGCAAACGGGTCCGGAGCCTGATGGCCGGACCGAGCGGCCATCGTCGCAATCGAACGAGGCCGATGGGCCGGACGTCGGACACGGTCGGAATCCGCTGGACGTCGCTGGACACGCCTCAATCCCCGTCGGCCAGCTCCTTGACCTTCGCCCGGACCTCGGCGGCCTCGGAGCGGCCGAGGTCCTCGAAGATGGCCACGGCCGCACGCCAGGCCGCCAGGGCGGCCGGCCGGTCGGCCATGGCCAGGCGGGTGTCGCCGACGTGGACCAGGGTGTCCGCCTCGTAGTAGCGGTCACCCAGCTCGCGGAACGTCTCCAGTGCGCGGTCGTAGCAGGCCAGCGCCTCGCGGTGCTCGCCGAGGTGGTGGTGGGCGTACCCGACGCTGTCCCACGCCGTCGCCTCGCCGAGCCGGTCGCCCACCTCGGCGAGCAGGGTCACCGCCTGCCGGCAGTTGTCCAGCGCCCGCGCGTAGTCGCCGACCAGCGCGTGGTACCAGCCGACCGAGTTGTACGCGTACGCCTTGCCCGGCTGGTCGTCGGTGCGCAGCAGCAGGTCGCGGCTGCGGCGGGCGTGCTCCAGCGCGTCGGCGTAGCGGCCCTGCCGTTCGAACATCAGGCACATGCCGCGGTGCGCGCGGGACAGGCCGACGTCGTCGGCGAGGGCGCCGTAGAGCTCCAGCGCCCGCTCGAAGTGCGCCTGGCTGTCCGCGTAGCGGTCGAGGCTGGCGTACGCGTACGCCACCTCCCGGTGCAGCCGTGCCCGCCACAGCGGATCGGCCAGCCGGTACGCGGCCGGCAGCGCGGCCTCCTGGAGGGCGGCCCAGTCGGTCCAGTACACGCGCAGCCGGCAGAACGCGCCGAGCACCCAGGCGAGCTGGCACGCGAGCTCGTCCAGCCCGGTGTCCAGGGCCAGCGCCACGGCGTCCCGCAGCGCCGGGTACTCCGCCGTCAGCCAGGACACGGCCGCCCGCGCGTCGGGAAGCTCCTGCGTGGCGGCGCCCGGCTCCGGGTCCCACGCCGGGAGCAGCTCGCGGCTGGGGTCGATCAGCGCGTTGGCCGCCCACACCGCGCGGACGCAGAAGTCCAGCAGCCGGCGCACGGCGGCGCGCCGCGGCTCCTCGCCGTCGAGGGTGCGGCTCTGCTCCATCGCGTACGCGCGCAGCAGGTCGTGCAGCCGGTACCGACCGGGCGCGTGCTCCACGACCAGGTGCGCGTGGGCCAGCTCCGCCAGCCGCCGCCGCGCGTCGTCGGGTGGCTCGCCGGCGAGGCTGGCCGCGGCCGGTACGCCGATCTCCTGTCCGGGGTGCAGGCCGAGCAGCCGGAACATCCGCGCCGTCGCGGGCCGCAGCGCGCGGTACGACCAGGAGAAGACGGCGCGCACGTCGGCCGCGTCGTCGCCCGCGTTGAGCGTGTCCAGGCGCCGGTCCGCCTCGGCCAGGTCGTCGGCGAGGGCGGCGAGCGTGAGGCGCCGGTCGGTGACCGCGTGGGCGGCGGTGATCGCCAGCGCCAGCGGCAGCCCGGCACACCGCTCGATGATCTTCTCGGTGGCGCCCGGCTCGGCCGTCAGCCGCTCGGTGCCCAGCCGCCGCCCCAGCAGGTCCCACGCCTCGACCGGGGTCAGCACGCCGACCGCGACCGGGTACGCGCCGGCGGTGGCGACCAGCGCCGCGAGCTGGGTGCGGCTGGTCACCACCGCGGCGCACGACGCGCCCGGCAGCAGCGGCCGCACCTGCGCCGCGTCCCGCGCGTTGTCGAGCACGACGAGCATCCGCCGCTGCGCGAGCAGGGCACGGTACAGCGCCGCCTGCTCGTCGGGGTCGGCCGGGACCTGGTGGGCCGGCACGTCCATCGCGTTGAGGAAGCCGCGCACCGCGTCGGCGGGCCTCATCGGGGACGCCACCGGATCGAACCCGCGCAGGTCCACGTAGAGCTGCCCGCCGGGGAACTCGTGCGCCACCCGGTGCGCCCAGTGCACCACCAGCGCGGTCTTGCCCACGCCGGCCGAACCGGAGACGGTGGCCAGCCGCGCCGCCCGCCCGCTCTCGGGCAGCAGCGCGTCCAGCTCGCCGAGCTGGGCGACCCGGCCGGCGAACCCGTACACCTCCGCGGGCAGCAGGTTGACCGGGGCCGGCGGCGGTGTGGCGGTCACGGCCGGCGCGGGCGGTGCCTTGACCTGCCGCCGCTCCGCGACCCGGTCCCGGGCCGTGGCCAGGGCACCCTGCTCGACGGCGTTGGCACCGAGCAGCGCGGTCAGGATGTCGAAGCGGTCGGTCGGCGGCAGGATCTTCCCGGTGAAGTAGGCCCCGATGATGCTCACCGACCAGCCGGTCTTCGCGGCCAGCTCGCGGTAGGTGAGCTCGGGCTGCCCCTGGCGGCGGGCCTCCCGCCGGCGAAGCTGGCGTAACGCCCGGGCCAGGTCTTCCAGGGTGGCGATCCCACCGTGAGCAGCACTCATGATTGCCTATCTGTACGAGCATCCGTCCGCAACAAATGATAGAAGTCCGCGCATAGGACGCCGCTGTCCATGATGGACACATTTGACCGCCCCGTCCGCCGGCGCACCCGGCGCGCGTAGGCTCGGGTCGTGACGGATCTTCGCAGCGCCCAGTGGTACGGCGGTGACGACCGCAACGCCTACATCCACCGCGCCTGGATGCGGCGCGGGCTGCCGGACGGCGCCTTCTCCGGGCGGCCGCACATCGCGATCGCCAACACCGCCTCCGACCTCACCCCCTGCAACATGCACCTGAACGACGTGGCGGAGAGCGTCAAGGCGGGCGTGTGGGAGGCCGGCGGGGTCCCGCTCAACCTACCGGTCATCTCGATCGGTGAGACGCAGGTGCGGCCCACGGCCATGCTGTGGCGCAACCTCGCCGCGATGGCCATCGAGGAGATGCTGCGCGCCAACCCGATCGACGGCGTGGTGCTGCTCGGCGGCTGCGACAAGACCATCCCCGCGCTGCTGATGGCCGCCGCCTCGGTCGACCTGCCCGCCGTGGTCGTGCCCGGCGGCCCGATGCTCACCGGCCACTTCCGCGGCACCCCGCTCGGCTGTGGCACCGACGTGTGGCGCCTGTCCGAGGAGGTACGGGCCGGCACCCTGTCGCAGGAGGCGTTCATGCGCTCGGAGTCCGCGATGATCCGCAGCCGCGGCCACTGCAACACGATGGGCACCGCCTCCACGATGGCGAGCATGGCCGAGGCGCTCGGCATGACCCTGCCCGGCATCGCCGGCACGCCCGCGCCCGACAGCCGGCTGCTCGCCCTCTCCCACGAGACCGGCAGGCTCGCCGTGGAGCTCGTCGCGGCCGGCCGCCGCCCGAGCGACATCCTGACAAAAGCCTCGTTCCACAACGCGATCGTCACGCTCGCCGCGATCGGCGGCTCCACCAACGCCGTGGTACACCTGCTCGCCATCGCCGGCCGCGCCGGCGTCGACCTGACCCTGGACGACTTCGACGAGGTCGGTTCCGGCGTACCCCTGCTGGTCGACCTCCAGCCCGCCGGCCGCCACCTCATGGACGACCTCTACCGCGCCGGCGGCCTCCACGCCGTCCTCAACGAGGTCGGCGACCTGCTCGACCCCGACGCCATCACGGTCACCGGCCGCCCGCTGGTCACGCATCTGGCCGGCGCCGAGATCTGGGACGAAGAGGTCATCCGCCGCCGCAACAAGCCATTGCTGGACGACGCCGGCATCGCGGTCCTGCGCGGCAATCTCGCCCCCGACGGCGCCGTCATCAAACCCGCCGCCGCCTCACCCGAACTCCTGCGGCACCGCGGCCGCGCGGTCGTCTTCGAAAGCGTCGAAGACCTGCACGCCCGCCTCGACTCCCCCGACCTCGACGTCTCCGCCGACTCGGTGCTGATCCTGCGCGGCTGCGGCCCCAAGGGCTACCCCGGCATGCCGGAGGTCGGCAACCTCCCGCTGCCCGCCAAGCTGCTCGCCAAGGGCGTCCGCGACATGGTCCGCGTCAGCGACGCCCGGATGAGCGGCACCGCCTACGGCACGGTGGTGCTGCACGCCGCCCCCGAGGCGGCTGTCGGCGGCCCGCTGGCCCTGGTGCGGACGGGCGACCCGATCGTGCTCGACGTGCCCTCCCGCCGGCTCGACATCGACCTGCCGATCGAGGAGCTGGCCACCCGCGAGCCCACCGAGGCGAGCACCGCCGCGTACGCGTCGCCGACCCGCGGCTGGGAACGCCTCTACGTCGATCACGTCATGCAGGCCGACAAGGGCGCCGACCTGGACTTCCTCACCGGCGCCAGCGGCCACTCCGTATCCCGCGAGTCCCATTAGGACGGTCGACCGGGACGCGACGCCACGGGCTCGCCCGGGTGAGCGGACTCGTCACCCGGGCGAGCTCCGGTAGGGCACCGGTCAGGACGCGCAGATCCCGTGGGCGGCGGAGAACCACCCGGCCGTGGTCGAGTCGTTCTCGAACGCCTTGACCGTCGCGGTGAGCAGCACCAACGACGCCGGGGTCATGTCCTCGATCACGACCTGCCCGGTCGCACCGCTGGAGACGACGCCGGGGCCGTGCAGCTTGGTGCCGGTCGGGCAGCCGACGTCCTCCTCCTTCGGCGAGGTGGAGTCGTTGGCGAAGTCGGACTGGGTCTGCGCCACGTGCGTCGCGGCCTGCGGTCCGCAGATCGCGAAGGCCTCGACACCCCACACCAGACCGTTGTTGTTGTCGGTCACGGCGCGCACGTTCCAGGCGAGCAGGTTGGAGTTACCGAACGACCAGGTCATGAACACCTGGCCGTAGCCGAGCGGGAAGATGAAGCCGCCGCCGTACACCTTCCGCCCACCCGTGCACGGGACCGTCGCGCTCTTGTCCGTGCTGCTCGAGTTGGGGACGATCACCCGTTCCCGCTTCAGGTTCGAGTTCGGCGGGCCGCAGATCGCCTCGGCGGTCACGCTCCAGCTGCTGGTGATGCCGCTGTCGGTCTCGTTCGCCTCGACGAACACCTCGGTGAGGGCCTCGTTGGGCAGAAGCGTGTTGACCGCCACCTTGCCCAGGCCGTCCGTGACCCGGTACGAGGCGCCGTACACCTGCTCGCCGAAGTCGCAGCGGGCGGTGGCGTTCTTGAAGTTGGTCGAGCTGTACGCGCTGGTGCCTTGCTCGAACTCGGGCGAGGCGACCGCCTGGCTCGGCGTCGGCAGCAGCGCGACGGCGGCGACGCCGGCGACCAGTGCCGTCGTGGCCCCGAGAATTCTCCGGCCCACCCGTCGTCGAATGTTCATAGGTAGATCCCTTCGTCGGTGACGCGAACGTCACCGGCGAGGATGCCGAGGCGCCTTCATGGAACCCGCACCGAAATCTTCATCGCTACGGCTTCAGCAGCGATCCCAGGTAGGCGATCTGCTCGGCCTTCTGGAAGTTCTGGCCGCCCTCGTGCCCGTTGTACGACCAGATGCGGATGTCCTTCTCCGCGGCCCAGTGGTTGTACGCGGCGTACACTGTGGACGGTGGGCAGACGTCGTCCATCAGCGCGACCGAGAAGAGCGCCGGCGCCGTCGCGTGCGCGGCGAAGTTGACGCCGTCGAAGTAGCGCAGCGTCTCGAAGACCCGCTCGACGTGGTCGCGGTGCGTCTTGCAGTACGTGGTGAGCTCGAAGTACGGCGCCTTGTCGGTGATCTCGGTGGCCCGGCGGTAGTGGCACAGGAACGGCACGTCCGGCATCACCGCGGCCAGCCCCTCGACCAGGCCGCCCACGGCGAGGGCGATGCCGCCGCCCTGGCTGCCGCCGGCCACGGCGACGCGGGTCGGGTCGACGAGGGGGTGTTCGCGGGCGGTCTCGACGGCGCGCACCGCGTCGGTGAAGAGGCGGCGGTAGTAGTACTTCTCCGGGTCGAGGATGCCGCTGGTCATGAAGCCCGGCGTCTGCGGCCCGCCGGCTCCCTCCGGGTCCGGCGTGTCGCCCGGCAGCCAGCCGCCGCTGCCCTGGCCGCGGGTGTCCATGACCAGGTGCGCGTAGCCGGCGGAGCTCCAGGCCAGCCAGTCGAGCGGGAGGCCGCGGCCGCCGCCGTACCCGATGTACTCGACCACGCAGGGCAGCGGGCCCTCGGCGCCGCGCGGCGCGAGGAACCAGCCCTTGATCGGGTGCCCTCCGTAGCCGCTGAACGTCACGTCGTGGACGTCCACCGTGGACAGGCCGCTGTCGTGCGGCGTGAACGTGGGCGGCGTGGCGGCGGCGCGCGCGGCGTCGAGCGTGCCGTCCCAGAACGCGCGGTAGTCGGCGGGCTCGTCGCGCTCCGGGCGGTAGGCGCGCAGCTGGTCGAGGGGCAGGTCGACGAACACCTGGGCACTCCTTAATGATCATCCGTGGGTCGTTTCACCCTAACCGCGGGTGCCCGCTCCTCGATAGAGTCGAGGCGTGCGGCCGGCGCTGGCACCCTTCATCGCCTCGATGGGATACCTCGAGGGGCGGTTTCCGCACGGCCGCGAGCGCGTGCTGCCCACCGGCACGGTGCAGCTGCTGGTCAACCTCGACCGCGACGCCCTCCACTCCGCCCCCGACGGCCTGCCGCCGGTCCGCACAGGTGGCGCCGCCCTCCAGGGGGCGACGGCACGCCCGGCCGTGGTCGACACCGCCGACCAGCGGGCGATCGTGTGGGTGGCGTTCCGCCCGGGTGGGGCGGCGCCGTTCTTCCCCGGGCTGGCGGAGGCGTGCGACCAGCTCGTTCCGCTCGACGCGCTGTGGGGTCGCCGCGCGGCGGCGCTGCGCGAGCGGCTGCTCGCCGCCGGTTCCCCGGACGAGATGCGGGAGGTGGTCGAGGCCGCACTGCTCGCCGCGGCCGACCCACCGCAACCCGACCCCGCACTCACCGCGGCGGTGGCCGCCCTCCACGGCGGCGCGTCCGTCGCGGAGGCCGCGGACCGCCTGGGCTGGACCACCAAGAGGCTCGTGCGCCTGTTCAGCGCACGGGTCGGTCTCGCTCCCAAGAGATTCGCCCGGGTACGTCGCTTCCAACGCCTTCTGTCCGCAGCCACCGGACGCCCGGACGGCGACTGGGCACGCCTCGCCGCCGACTGCGGCTACCACGACCAGGCACACATGATCCACGACTTCCGCGCACTAGCCGGCCAGAGCCCGACGCAGTGGACCCCCCGTTCGTCCGCCGAGCCCAACCACGTCCCCCTCTAGAGTCCTTTCAGGCCCCCGCGGGCTTGCGGCGCGGACCTGGCAGCGCGGGTCGGGGATCTCGGCGAGCGCCAGCGCGCCGCCGGCCCGTTTTTACAAGGCGAGGCCCCAAGGCCTTGGACATGATCGGGGCATGAGTGACATGTACCCGCGCCTGGTGGTGATCGGCGCCGCCAAGGCCATCGACTTTTACGTTTCCGCGCTCGGGGCGACCGAAATCGCCCGCTACACCGACGAGGCCACCGGCCGCATCCACCACGCGGCGCTGGAGCTGGCCGGCGTGACGTTCGCGGTCAAGGACGAGGGCGACGGCGACCCGGCCCCGCCCACGCTCGGCGGCAGTCCGGTCGTGATGGCGCTGTACGTCGACGACGCCGACGCCGTCGGGCGGCGCATGGAGGAGCATGGCGCCACCGTGGTGTTCCCGATCGCGGACCAGCCCTACGGCGAGCGGGGCGGGCGCCTCGCCGACCCGTTCGGCCACCTCTGGATGATCGCCCAACACGTTGGGACATAAGCGGGACCGGCTGTCCTACGCCACCCCGGCCGGCAGCCGGCATACTCCGAAAGATGCCGGCACTGAAGTCCTACGCCAGCGGGAGTGTCGACGAGTCCCGCGAGGTGGTGAAGGAGCATTTCTACGCCATCGCCATGGACGTGCACGGCCCCGCCGAGAGGTTCGCGTTCGGTATGGACGTGGTCCGGTTCGGGCCGCTGACCATGGCGGATCTGCGCTTCGGCGCGGAAATCGGGTTGGAGATCGACCGGATGCCCACGTACCACATGGACCTGCCCCTGGCCGGCCACGCGGTGACCCGCCAGGGCGGCATCGAGGTCGTCGTCTCGCCGGAGCACGCGAACCTGTACCGCCCGGAGGCGGGGCCGGTCGACGTGCCGGGGATCAGCGCCGACTGCCGACTGCTCAGCACGAAGATCGAGCCGGCCGGCCTGGAGGCGGAGCTGGAGGGGCTGCTCGGCCACCCGGTGCGCGCGCCGCTGCGGATCTCGCGCGGTTTCGACCTGACCGGGGGCCCGGGGCGCAGCCTTGCCCGCCTGGTGCGGCTGGTCGGCGCCGAGCTGCACGACGACGGCGGCCTGATCCACCACCCGCTGGTCGCCGGCCGGCTGTGGCACGGCATCCTGACCGGGTTGCTGCTGGCGGCCGACCACCCGTACCGCGACGAGCTTGCCGGCGGCGCCGCGCCCAGCCGCCCCCGCCACGTCAAGCGGGCGATCGACGTGATGGAGGCCGACCCGGGCCTGCCGGTCACCGTCCAGGACCTCGCGCGGATCTCCGGCGTGGGCGTGCGCGCGTTGCAGGAGGGCTTCCGCCGCAACGTGGGCGTGTCGCCGATGGCCTACCTGCGGCGGTTGCGCCTGGCCCGCGCGCACGAGGAGCTCCGCGCCGCCAGCCGCGGCCAGGCGACGGTGGCGAGCGTCGCCAGCCGGTGGGGCTTCGTGCACCTGGGCCGCTTCGCCGCCGCCTACCGCCGCACCTACGGCGTCTCCCCCGCGACGACGCTCGACCGCTAGTTTGTCCCGCGCCCGAACCTTCACCGGGTCAGGGGCGGCCTTGCGCCGCCGCTCATCAGGGCCGGCGAAGCCGGCCAACGTTTGTGGCCACCGCACTAGCGGGCGTGATCAGGCCAGGCCGGCCTCGGTGCGATAGCGCTCCAGCCGCTCCGCCAGCTCGGCCGGGCGGCTGAGCGCCACAAGATGGCCGCCCGGCATCACGTCGATCTCGATGCCGAGCCGCTCGCGGGCCTGCCGCCGCTGGAACTCCAGCGGAAACAGCCGGTCGTCGCGTGCCTGGAGGAGCCGCGTCGGCACGTCCGGCCACGCGTCCAGCGGCCACGGCTTTTCGAACGGCGTCCCCGACTGCGACGGCTCACCCCGCGCGAGCACCGCCGCCGTCACCTCGGCCGGCACGTCGTGGAAGAACCACGTCTCCAGGTCGAACTCCGCCGACCGCCCCTCCCGCGCCGCCATCTCCGCGGACGCCGCGGCCTGCCCGGTGTTTTCCCACCACTCGCCGCCGGACTCGCCCGGCCGCGGGATCATCGCGTTGAGCAGGACCATCAGATCCACCGGAACGCGCGCGGCCACCAGTGGCGCGCTCAGCCCGCCCATCGACTGGCCGACGAGCACGATTCCTCCGGTGCGGCCGCCGATCGCCTCGACCACCACGTCCGCGTACTCCTCCAGGCCGGCGGCGTCGTCCCCGGCGGGCAGGTCGACGGCGACCACGTCGTGGCCGCCGCCGCGCAGCAGCGGCGCGACGCGGTGCCAGTAGAAGGCCGCGCCGCCGGCGCCCGGGACCAGCACGTACCTCGCCACGTCAGGCGCCGCTTCCGGACAGCACCTTGGGCATCCGGGACTGGAAGTCGACCAGCCCGACCCAGGTGGGGCGGAGGGAGATGCGGGCCATCCGCAGGCCCGGCCGGTCGATGCCGGCGATGTTGCGGGCGCCCTGCTCGGGGCCGTAGTAGTGGTGGTGGATCCACACGTACTCGGGCACCAGACCCTCGACGTCGGTGACCTCGACGGGCCCGCGCAGCAGCAGGATCTCGGACGGTGGCCCGGGCCGGTCGATGGTGATGGCGACGTCGGGCCGGGCGCGCAGCGCGCGGATCTTCTGGGCGCCGGCGAACGTCGCGAAGACGAGCTCCTCACCGTTCCAGTGGAACTGCATCGGGAACACCCGCGGCGTGCCGTCCTTCGCCACGTACGCCATACGGGCCAGCTCGGTCGAGGTGAGCAGGTCGCGGGCCAGGTCGGCGCCGAGCAGCCGCACGTCGCCCTGCGGCAGTTTCATCAGGTCGGTCATGCTCCTAATTTAGGAGTGAGTACCACTGTTGCGCAAGTGCCCGCTAAGATTTTCGTCGTGAGTGGTAAACGGACGTACGCCGACCCGTGCGGCGTGGCGCGCGCCCTCGGCGCGGTGGGTGAGCGGTGGGCGCTCCTGGTGGTGCGCGAGCTGCTCTTCGGGCCGAAGCGCTTCAGCGACCTCAGCCGCGGCCTGCCCGGCATGAGCCAAAATGTGCTGTCCCAGCGCCTGCGCGAGCTGGAGGAGGCCGGCGTGGTGCGGCGCGGACGGCTGGGTCCGCCGGCGAGCATCCAGGTCTACGAGCTGACCGAGCGCGGCCAGCGCCTCGAGCCGGTGCTGCTCGCCCTCTCCGCGTGGGGCAGCCGGCTGCCGCTGCCCGAGGGGGGCCAGCTGAGCGTCGACGCGCTGATGCTCGCGCTCCGCTCCACGTTCGACCCCGCGGCCGCCGGCGATTTGGCGGCGCGGGTCGAGCTGCGGCTGGGCGACGACCGCTTCCGGGTCGAGGTGGCCGGCGGCGAGCTGAGTCTGGCCCGCGGCGCGTTTCCGACCCCGCCCGACGCCATCCTGACCACGGGCCCGGCGACGCTGCGCGGGCTTGTCTTCGCCGGCCGCAAGACCGCCGACGCCCTGCGCAGGGGCGACCTGCACATCGACGGCGACCGCAAGGTGGCCGACCGGCTGCTCCGCTCGTTCCCCCGCCCCGCGGCAGACGAGACCTAAGAACGAGCCGGCCGCGTGATTACGCAGCCTTGGACACGAATCGGCGACTGCTCATGACTGTCCGGTCGACGCCTGCTTGCATGATGACGCAGTTGACGACACGGGACGGGGAGGCAGTTCGATGACGGGTTTCCGTCGCACGAGGTTGGCGTTGATCGGGGCGACCTGCCTGCTGGCGCTGGGGGTGCCGGCCGGTCCGGCGCTGGCGGTGCCGAGCGAGCAATGGTCGCCAGTCTCGTGTGCCACCGGCGCGATCACCGGCTTCGGCGTGCGCGTGGACGAGGGCCGGACCCTTCTCGGGCTCTCCGGATGGGTCCAGCCGTGCCTACCGGCCGAGCCGGCGAACGGGTTCGCGGTGATCGTCTACCGCGGGATGGGCGCCGGGATCGGCACGCCCATACTGCCCTACGGCTCGCCGGCCGGGCCGACGGAGTTCACTGTGGACGTCGCGCTGGTCGGCAGCGGCGACACGGTCGGCAACGAGCTACTGGCCGCGTGCCTCGCCTACGCCCCGTACGGGCGCCTGGCCTGCCTCGGCATCGACGAGGGCAGCCGGGAGGCGCCGCCGGTCGTCGCACCGCTCCCGGTGGACGCCCCGGCGGTGCTGGGGATGGTCGTCGACACCGGCGGTCCGGTCCGCCGAAATCCGGTGTGCGGCACCTGCCTGTGACGGGAAATGCCGACACCGCTGCGCGAACGCGCAGCCTTGGATACGAATCGGCAACGGCTCGTGACTGTCCGGTCGACGCTTGGTTGCATGATGACGCAGGCGGCTGAGTCCTGGGGAGGCGACTCGATGGCTGGTTACTTCCGCGCGGTCTTCGGGGCGTCGTGTCCCGTCGTAGCCATGGCCGCGCCCACACCGGCGGCCGCGGCACGGGTGCCGCACCCGCCCAGCGGGAGGTACCGGTGACCGCGTCCACGGAGCCGGTGCCGTCGCTGATCGGCTGGGGCGCGTCGCCCGACGCCGACCTCGTCTACCGGCGGCTCTCCACCTTCGGCCGGGCCACCGCCCGCGAGCTGTTCCGCGAGCTGGGGATGCCGCGCCAGCGGGTCAACCAGGCCCTCGACAAGCTGGCCGCCCTCGGCCTCGCCGTCGCGCGCCGGTCGCCGGGCCAGACCGGCCTGGTCTGGGTACCCCGCTCCACCGCGAGCGTGCGCCGCGAGCCGCCGCCCCCGCCGCCGGCCGACGCCGTGCGGCGGGAGCCCTTGCCGGAGGTGGTCGCGCAGGCCACGCAGCTGGGCGAGGGGCTGCGGCACCTGCGCACGCGGGCCGCGAGCCGCGCCCGGCTCGGCGAGCTCGTCGCGATCGCGCGGCACGAGCACCTGGCCATGCACCCCGAGCCGAGCTTCGACGCCGAGGCCGCGAAGCCGGCCGTGGCCATGGACCGGACCCTCCTCGAACGCGGCGTGTCCATGCGGGTGCTGGGCGTACAGCCCGCCACACCCGACCCGATGTCGCCGTACGGGCGCACGCCCGCCGACCCGCAGCCGGCGTACCGGGAGATGCCGGCCGTACCCATGAAGCTCTTCGTGGTGGATCGAAAGGTCGCCCTGTTTCCGGTGACGCCGACCGACGTCAACCGGGGCTACCTGGAGGTTACCCAGCCGCCCGTCGTGGCCGCGCTGGTGGCTCTCTTCGAGCGGCACTGGGCGGCCGGCCGAGCCATACAGGAGAACCCGATGTCACGGATAGAACTCGACCCCCGCGAACACATGCTCATCGGGCTGCTGGCGCAGGGGCACACCGACGCCTCCGCCGCCACTGAGCTGCGGGTCAGCGCGCGCACCGTCTCCACGATCATCCGTTCCCTGATGGACCGGCTGGGCGTGGAAAACCGCTTCCAGCTCGGCGTGGCTCTCGGCGCGCGGCATCTCGTCGCGCCACCGGAGCCCGACGCCGGCGGCGAGCCGGCGTAGCCTTGCGCCATGGGTTCTGGTGTGGACAAGGGGGACCTGGTCCCGGACTTCGAGCTGCCCGACCAGACCGGCACGCCACGGCGGCTCAGTGAGCTGCTCACGGGTGGGCCGGTCGTCCTGTTCTTCTACCCGGCCGCGTTGAGCCGGGGCTGCACCGCCGAGAGCTGCCACTTCCGCGACCTGGCGCGGGAGTTCAAGGCGGCCGGCGCGCAGCGCGTCGGTATCAGTCGCGACAGCGTGCGGCGGCAGCACGAGTTCGCCGAAAAGCACGGCTTCGACTACCCGCTGCTGTCAGATAGCGACGGTGAGGTGGCCGAGGCCTTCGGCGTCAAGCGAAAGCTGCCGCTCGGGCCGATGAGCATGAAGCGGATGACGTTCGTGATCGGCACCGACCGGCGGATCGTGGCGGTCATCCACAGCGAGCTGAGCATGGAGCAGCACGCCGACCGCGCGCTGGAGGTGCTGCGCACCGGCCGGACGGTCTAGCCCGCCGTCACCGTCCACCGTGGATCTACCATTCGGCGAACGAGCCGTCGTCCTGCCGCCACACCGGGTTGCGCCACGCGTGGCCGGTGCGGTCGGCGCGGCGCACCGCCTCCTCGTCCACGTCGATGCCGAGACCGGGCGCATCCAGGCGGGCGATGTGGCCGTCGACGATCCGCAGCGGCGCCGGGTCGACGAGGTAGTCGAGCAGCTCGGTGCCGCCGTTGTAGTGGATGCCGATGCTCTGCTCCTGGATGAGGAAGTTGGGCGTGGCGAGCGCGACCTGGAGGCTCGCCGCGAGCGAGATCGGCCCCAGTGGACAGTGCGGGGCGAGCAGCGCCCCGTGCGTCTCGGCGAGCGCGGCGATCCGGCGCACCTCGGAGATGCCGCCGGCGTGCGACGGGTCGGGCTGCACGACGCTGACCCCGGCCTGGAGCGCGGGCAGGAAGTCGGCCCGGCCGTACAGGCGCTCACCGGTCGCCACCGGCACCGGCGCGCAGGCGACGAGCTCGGCGAGGCGGTGGCCGTGCTCGGGCACGAGCGGCTCTTCCACCAGCAGCGGGTGCAGGCCGGCGACGGCGGGCAGGATGAGGCGGGCGGCCGGGTAGGTGGCCCGCCCATGCAGGTCGAGCGCCACGTCGCGGTGCGGGCCGAGCACTTCGCGGGCGGCGGCGAGGCGGCGCACCACATCGTCCACATCGGCCAGTGTCGGCACCGGGGCGAGGCGGCCGGAGGCGTTCATCTTGACGGCGGTCATGCCGGCCTCGACGTGCGCGGCCACCGCCTCGGCGATCTCGGCGGGGTCGTCGCCGCCCACCCACGCGTACACCCGGACCCGGTCGCGGACCGGGCCGCCGAGCAGTGCGTGCACCGGTGCGCCGTACGCCTTGCCGGCGATGTCCCACAGCGCCTGGTCGAGCCCGGCGACGGCGCTGGAGAGCACCGGCCCGCCACGGTAGAAACCACCCTTGGTCAGCACCTGCCAGTGGTGCTCGACGCGGAGCGGGTCTTCGCCGACGAGGTACTCGGCCAGCACGTCCACCGCCGCCCGCACCACCTCGGCACGCCCCTCGACCACCGGCTCGCCCCAGCCGACGACGCCCTCGTCGGTGGAGATCCGGCAGAAGAGCCAGCGGGGCGGGACGAGAAACGTCTCCACGCGGTCGATCTTCATGACGGTGCCTCGCCCAGCCGGGCCACGTCGTCGAAGGCCTTGCGGAGCAGCTGCCGCATCGCGTCGGCGGCCGCTGCCGGCTCGTGGGCGCGGATCGCGTCGACGACCGCCCGGTGCGACGGGACCGGATCGTCGGTGCCGAGCGCGCCGTGCACCATCCGGTCGCGCTCGGCGAGGCCGGTCTCGATCACGACCTCCATGCGTACCAGCAGCTCGTTGTGCGTCGCGGCGAGCAGCGCGCGGTGAAACGCGAGGTCGGCGGCGACGGCGGCCGAGGCGTCCGGGCCCGCCGCGGCCATGGCCGCGAGCGCGGCGTCGAGGGCCTCGACGTCGGCGTCGGTGGCGCGTGCCGCGGCGAGGCTCGCGGCGCCCGGCTCGACGATGCTCCGCAACTCGTGCAGGTCCTCGAAGAGGCTCGGCTGGGCCGCCCGCGCGAACTGCCACCGCAGCACGTCGCCGTCGAGCAGGCTCCAGTCGGCGCGCGGGCGGACGAACGTGCCGCGCTTGGGGCGCGCGTCGACCATTCCCTTGGCGGCGAGCACCTTGAGCGCCTCGCGGACCACGGTCAGGCTGACGTCGAACTCCGCCTGGAGCGCCACGATGTCCAGTGTGGAGCCTTCGGCGAAGTGGCCGGTGAGGATGCGCTGTGCGATGACCTCCACGGTCTGGCCGTGCACCCCGCGCGCCGCGTACTGCTGCATCTGCCTACCTTCGGTTTTCAGGATGACGACTTCACCGCGGTCCAGCCGCCGTCGACGACGAGGCTGGCACCGGTGACGTAGCTGGCGTCCGGCGACGCGAGGAACGCTACCGCCGCCGCCACCTCGTCGGGGGTACCCAGGCGGCGGGCCACCGTCACGGACGCGGTGAACGCGCGGTCCTCGGACGAGATCCGATCCCACGCCGGTGTGAGGATCGGGCCGGGCAGCACGCTGTTGACCCGCACCTCGGGCCCGTACTCGACGGCCAGCTGCCGGGCGAGCGCGACGAGCCCGCCCTTCGCGGCGGCGTACGCCGGGCGGCCGGGCAGCCCGACCAGCGCGTGCACGGAGGACACCACCACGACGCTGCCGCCGGTCGCGCGCAGGTCGGGCAGGCACGCGCGGACCCCGAGGAACGTGCCGGTGAGGCTCACGCCGATCTGGTGGTCCCAGGACGCGCGGGTGGTCGCGTCGGCGGGCGCGATCTCGACGGCGACCGCGTTGGAGACGAGGATGCCGACCGGGCCGAAGCGCTCGCGGGCCGCCGCCACGGCCGCCGTCCAGTCTCCTTCGTCGGACGCGTCGGCGCGGATCACCAGGGTGTCGCCCTCGATGGACGCCGCCACGTCATCGGCGGGGCGGATGTCGGCGAGCACCACGGACGCGCCCTCGGCCGCGAGGCGGCGCGCACAGGCCGCGCCAATGCCCGACGCAGCGCCCGTGACCAGGGCATTCTTGCCCGTGAGCCGTCCAGCCACTGACCACTCCCGCCAACTAACCATTAATTACGAAGATATCTTGACAGCCGCCCAGGGCTGTTGCAACCTTTCGGAAACACACCGCTTACACACACACGGGGCTTCGCTCGCAGGAGGACAACGATGGTTCACAGCGAACTCGGCCGCCGCAAGTTCCTTGCTGGCATCGGCGGCCTGGGCGCCGCCGCCCTCCTCGGCGGCTGCGCGACCGGCAGCTCCGACAGTGGCGGCGGATCCTCGGCCACCCTCACCCTCCAGTCCTCGCTCTCCGACCCGTCTCCCAAGGCCGCGCTCACCAAGGTTGTCGAGGGGTACACGAAGACCAAGGTCACCCTCAACACGATCGCGATCGAGACCTTCCGGGCCCAGCTGCCGACGTACCTCAACTCGGCCACACCACCGGACGTGCTGACCTGGTACGCCGGCTCGGTGGCCCGCGACTACGCCAGCAAGGGCTTCCTGCTCGACGTCTCCGACCTGTGGACCGGCAGCGGCGCCTGCGCCGGCTTCTCCCCCGCGCTCAAGGAGCTGTCCACCGGCGCGGACGGCAAGCAGATCTTCGTACCGACGAACTACTACTGGTGGGGCGTCTTCTACCGCAAGAGCGCGTTCCAGGAGTGGGGCGTGCAGCCGGCGACCACGTGGGACGAGTTCATCGCGCTGTGCAAGGCCATCAAGGCCAAGGGCGTCGCCCCGCTGAGCATGGGCACCGGCTCCACCCCGTGGGTCGCGTCCGGCTGGTTCGACTACCTCGACCTGCGGATCAACGGGGCGCAGTTCCACCGCGACCTGCTCGCCGGCAAGCACTCCTTCGACGGCCCCGAGGTCAAGGCGGTCATGGAGCACTACCGCGAGCTGCTGCCGTACATCGACCCGAAGGGCCGCTCGTACTCCTGGCAGGACGCGGTCACGCCGCTGGCCAGCAAGAAGGCCGGCATGTACCTGATCGGCGCGTTCCTCACCCAGTCGCTGCCGAAGGACGTCGTCGACGACATCGACTTCTTCCGGGTGCCGATCATCGACCCGAGCGTGCCGGTGGCCGAAGAAGCGCCGACCGACGGCTACTTCGCCAGCGCCAAGTCGAAGAACGTGGCCGGCGCCAAGGAGCTGCTCTCGTACCTCGCGTCGGCGCCGGCCCAGGAGCTGTTCATCAAGGAGTCGGCCTCGTCCAACCTGCCCACCTCGCCGCAGGTGAGCACGACCGGGTTCTCGCCGCTCGTGCAGAAGGGCATCACGCTGCTCAACGAGAGCGCCGCGATCACGCAGTTCTTCAACCGCGACTCCAGCGACGAGCTCCAGAGCACCGCGGACACCGCGCTCACGAAGTTTCTCGACTCGCCCGGTGACGTCGACTCGATTCTCGCCAGCTGGCAGTCGTCGGCCCAGAAGGTACTCAACTCGTGACGGTTGCCGCCGCCCGAAGAAGAAGGCAGCGCCACCTCTCGCCGGTGGTCTGGCTCTTCCTGCTCGTACCCGCTGCCATCGAGATCGGGCTGGTCTTCTGGCCCGCCCTCAACAGCTTCTACCTCTCGCTCACGAAGTGGAACGGGCTGGGCGCGCCTGAGCAGGTGGGCCTTTCGAACTACCGCGACCTGTTCTCGGACGACGTCTTCCGGGAAGCGCTGGGCAACAACGTGATCTGGGCCGTCGGCTTCGGAGGACTCTCCGTGGCCGGCGGCCTCGCCCTCGCCGTGGCGCTCAACAAGCCGCGCCGCGGCGTCGGCATCTACCGAAGCGCGATCTACCTGCCGATGGTGTTCTCGCTCGCGGTCACCGGCCTGTTCTGGCGGGTGCAGTACCAGCCGGACGGCACCGTCAACACGCTGCTCGGCGCGGTCGGCCTGGAAAGCCTCGAACGGCAATGGCTCGCCGACCCGAAGACCGCCCTCTACGCGGTGCTCGTCGCGGCCGTGTGGCGGCAGGTCGGCTACGTGATGGTGCTCTACCTCGCCGGCCTCAAGGGCACCGACCCCTCCCTCGACGACGCGTCCGCTGTGGACGGTGCCGGCCCGTGGCAGCGCTTCTGGTACGTCACCTGGCCACAGCTGCGCGGCGTCAACACGGTCGTCTTCGCGGTGACGGTCATCGACTCGCTGCGCACGTTCGACATCGTGTGGGCGATGACGCAGGGCGGGCCGTACCACTCGTCGGAGCTGCTGAGCACCTACATGTTCCAGCAGGGCTTCACGTTCTTGAACCTCGGCTACGCCTCGGCCATCGCCGTCGTCATCTTCGCGCTCGCGCTGCTGTTCATCATCACGTACCTGGTCCGGACCCTGAAAGAAGAGGTCTCATGAGCGCACCGGCCGTCGCCACGCCGGCGCCGCCGGCGACATCACCCTCCACTTCGCACGATCGTCATCGGGTACGGCGGAAGGGTTGGGTCTTCCACGCCGTCATGGCGCCGCTGACGCTGCTGTGGGTGGCGCCGATGGTGTTCGTGGTGCTGATCTCGATCCGCTCCTTCGACGACATCGCCGCGCGGGGCACCGCCGCGCTGCCGGACAGCTTCACGTTCGACGGCTTCCGCACCGCGTTCGGCGAAGGGTCGATGGGCGAGGCGCTGTGGACCAGCGTCCAGGTGACCGTGCCGGCGGTCGTCCTCAGCCTGCTGCTGTCGTCGATGGCCGCGTTCGCGCTGAGCCGGTACGCGATCCCGGGGCGGCGCGCGATCCTGCTCGTCATGCTGGCCGGCAACCTGCTGCCGCCGCAGATCCTGCTGATCCCGGTCTCCCGGATCACCGAGTCGCTCGGCATCTACGACACGCTGATCGGCCTGATCGCGATCCACGTCGGCTTCGGGCTCGGCTTCTACACGTTCGTGCTGCACGGTTTCATGCGGTCGATCCCGTCCGAGGTGACCGAGGCGGCGCGGATCGACGGCGCGGGCGCGTTCTCCGTGTACGCGCGGATCATCATGCCCCTGTGCCGCCCGTCCCTCGCGGCGCTCGGCGCGCTCGCCACGACCTGGATCTTCAACGACCTGATCTGGTCGATCACCGTGCTCCGCACGCAGGCCAAGTTTCCGGTGACGGCGGCGCTGCTCAACCTCCAGGGCGGCTACGTCAGCAACTGGAACGTGGTCGCGGCGGCGTCCATCATGGCCGCGGTACCGACGGCCGTCGTCTTCTTCGCGTTCCAGCGCCACTTCGTGTCCGGTCTACTGATGGGGTCTACCAAGTGACTGACCGCCTCACCATTACCCTTTGGGACTTCACCTGGTACACGCGCACCGGGCCCGGAGAGCCGTTCGAGGATCTCGACGAGGCGTTCCGGCAGGCGGCCGAGCGCGGCTACAACGCGATCCGGATCTGCGCGATGCCGCTGCTGCTGTTCGGCAGCGGGCTCGACACGAGCCGGCTGACACTCAGCGGGCTGGGCGGCGACTACGGCCAGCGCACCCGGTGGTACGACGTGCGGCACACCACCACGGTGGACGGCCGGGCGCAGCTCCTGGCGCTCTTCCGCGGCGCGGCCCGGTACGACTTCAAGGTGATCGTCTCCAGCTGGGAGTACCAGCAGAGCCCGTCGTTCCTCGCCGACGACTCGTGGCACCGGGCGGTCACCGCGATCCCGCCGGCCGACCGGGCGAACGCGCTCGCCGACGCGCTCGCCGCCCTCGTCGACCTGCTGAAGGCCGAGGGGCTGGACGACCGGGTGGCGTTCGTCGAGCTGCACAACGAGGTGCAGATCGGCCGGCTCGCCGACGTCACCGGCACCCGTGGCGAGGCGGCGATCGTGCCCCTCCAGCCGTACCTGGAGGGCGGCATCGACCGCTTCCGGGGCCGCCACCCGGGGGTGCCGGTCACCACCAACTACGCCCGCGTGCCGGTCGGGTACATGCGCGGCCTGCCCCGCAACGCCGGCGTCGCCGTCTTCCACCCGTACGTGTACGGCGTGCTCGAACAGCTCGTGGACGAGTTCGCGCTCCGCGACGGCAGCCGGCCGTATCCGCAGGAGCGGGCCTACGCCGAGCTGCTCCGCGACGGCGCGCCCGCGCTCGACGACTGGCAGCCGCCGGCGGCCGACCGGTGGCGGCTCGACGCGACCGCGGTGCGGCACCGGGAGATGTACACCCACGACTGGTGCGACCCGGTCAAGTGGGACCGCTGGCTCTACGACCGGTACGGCGAGCACCGCCGCGCGATGCGCTCCACACTGGACACCTGGATCGACGTGGCCGCTGACTGGGCCGCCGAGCACTCGGTGCCGCTGGTCTTCGGGGAGGGCTGGGTCGGCTACACGCCCCTGTACGGCACCTTCGAGGAGGGCCCGGTCGGCGCCGAGATCTGCGCGCACGCGGTCCGCCGCTCGTCCGAGGTCGGCGCCTGGGGCACGCTGGTCTGCTCCAACGCCGCCCCGCACCATCCGATGTGGGCCGACGTCGCGCTCCAGCGGCGGCTCAACGAGGGATTTCTCAAGTGAGTCGCGAGTGGACGCTCACCGGTGCCACCACGGAGTACACCGTCGGGCTGCCGGAGCACGGCGGCTGGCTGGAGCTGCGCGCCTGGGGGCCGCACGGGGTCGGCGCCGGCCCTTCTCCACTGGCCTGGGAGGGCAAGGCGCAGTACATGACGCCAGGCGACGTCGCCGCGGTCGAGTACGCGCCGGACGGCGCCCGCCCGTTCGCCGGCCCGGATCTCGTGGTGCGGCCGGCGCGGGCGCTGTCCTGGTCGTTCGACGGCGCCGCCCAGCACGGTGACTCGCTCCGGGTCGACTTCGCCGACGCGGCGACCGGGCTGCGTGCCGCCCTGCACTACCGGCTCGCCGCTGACTCCGACGTCGTGGAGCGCTGGGTCGAGCTGACCAACACCGGCGACGCGCCGCTCCAACTCGTCGAGATCGGGTCGGCCGCCTTCTCCGTACCCACCCCGCACGGCGCCCGCCTCACCTACCTCAGTGGACAGTGGGCGCGCGAGTTCACGCCGGCCAACACCGACCTGTGGCGGGGCCGGTTCGAGATCGGCAGCACGCTGGGTGTGACCGGCCACCAGTTCTCGCCGTACCTGGCGGTGCGCGACGTCCGCGACGCCGCCCAGGCCTGGGGGGTGGCGCTGGCCTGGACCGGGTCGTGGCGGATCGCCGCCGAGCGGGACGCCGCCGGCCTCACCCGGGTCCGCGCCGGCCGGGTCGCCGTCGACGGCCCGCTGGCGCTCGCGCCCGACGCCACGCTCGTCACGCCGGTGGCCGCCGGCGCCTACAGCGCGGACGGCGTCGAGGGGCTGGCCCGGGTCTGGCACGCGTACGAGCGGAGCCTGGCCGGCGACCGGCTCACCCGCACCCGCAAGGTCGTCTACAACTCGTGGGAGGCCACCTACTTCGACGTCACCGCCGCCGGCCAGCTCGCGCTCGCCGAGGTCGCGGCGGAGCTGGGCGTGGAGACGTTCGTGGTCGACGACGGGTGGTTCGTCGGGCGCGGCGACGACACCGGCGGACTCGGCGACTGGACACCCGACCCGGCGAAGTTTCCGGACGGGTTCGACGCGTTCGTCGACCAGGTGCGCAAGCTGGGCCTGGAGTTCGGCCTGTGGGTCGAGCCGGAAATGGTCAACCCGCGCTCGGCACTCTACGCGGCCCACCCCGACTGGGTGTACCAGGTGGACGGCCGCCCCCGCACCACGATCCGCAACCAGTACCTGCTCGACCTGGGCCGGCCCGAGGTCGAGGACTTCGTCCACTCCACACTGGACGGTCTGCTGCGCGGGTACGACATCACGTACCTGAAATGGGACTTCAACCGCCCGCGTACCGAGCCCGGCCGCGCCGGTGTACCCGACGACGGGCTCGACCTCGACGGCGCGCACGTGGCGGCGCTGTACCGGATCCTGGACGCGCTGCGCCGCGACCATCTACACGTGACGGTCGAGGGGTGCGCGGCCGGCGGCGCGCGCGTCGACCTGGCGATGGCGTCCAGAGTGGACGTGGTGTGGCCGAGCGACAACACGGCGCCGATCGACCGGCTGCGGATCCAGGACGGCTACCTGCGCGCGCACGCGCCACACCTGATGAGCTCGTGGGTGACCGACGCGACCGGCCTATTCGACACCCGGCCGCGGTCGCTCGCGTTCCGGTTCGTGCTGGCCAGCGCCGGCGTGCTCGGCATCGGCGCGGACATCCGCCGCTGGAGCCCGGCCGAGCGGGCCGAAGCGGCGCGCTGGGTGGCCCGCTACAAGGCGGTCCGCGACGTGGTCACCCGCGGTGAGGTGCACCGGATCGGCGGCCCCGACGAGGAGCGCTGCGCCGTCCAGTACACGTTGGACGGCCGGGTCGTGGTCCTGGCCTGGAACCCGGGCCCGCTGGACGGCCTCGACACCGTGCCCGCCCGGCCGGTGCGACTGCCCCTGCGCGGCCTCGACCCCGCCGCGAGGTACGAGGCGGCCGGCACCGTCTACTCCGGCGCCCACCTGACGTCGGTCGGCCTCCCGGTGCGCTGGACGGCCTCGTACGACGCCGACGTGTTCGCGCTCACCCGGGTCAGCTGACCGAGCTCGGCACGCCGCTCTTGCACTGGATCTTCATGTGGACCCGCTCCGGGCCCTCGAACCAGACGTGCACCGTGCCGGCCGGGCCGGGCTCCGTCTTGCCGACCGTGTAGCCGTCGGCCGCCGACCAGCTGAGCGCGTGCGCCAGGCGGCCCTCGCAGCGGACCTCGACGGTGCCGCCGGCGGAGGCGAGCGTGCGGGTGGTGCCGTCGGGCGTCGGGTCGGGTGACTGCTCGACCGTGGGCGAGGACCCGGGCGTGGTCGGTGGCCCCCCGGTCGGCACGCCGGTGATCGGCGCCGCCGGGCCGGACGTCACGCCGCCGGTCGTCGCCGCGGGTCCCGCCGGCTGGCCGGGCCCGCCGGTGGACGGGTCGCCGCCGCCGGGCGGCGTGACCGCGCCGGGCGTGCCGGTGGCCTCGACGTCCGGCACCTGCTCGGCGAGCGCGCCGGTCGGGTCGCCGCCCGCGCCGGCGATCAGGACGGCCACCACCGCGGTCGCGACCACCGTGGCGGTGACGACCCCGACCGCGAGCATGCGCTGGCGGCGCCGGACGGCGGCCGGCTCCACAGTCGGCTGGTCGTCGGGCGCGGGGCCCGCCTCGGCGGCGTCGAGGACCGGTGCCGCCGCGTGCCGGCCGGAGGTCTCCCCCGGCAGCAGCACCATGCCGGCGGCCGCCGCCAGCACCTCGGCGACCTCGGTGGCCGTCGGCCGGTCGGCCGGGTCTTTGGCCAGGCACCGCCCGCACAGGTCGGCCACCTCGGCCGGCACACCGCTGACCGGCGGCAGCGGCTCGGGCTCCGCGTAGGTGTGCGCGCGCAGCATCTGCGTGGTCGTCTCCGCCGCCCAGGGGAGCTTGCCGACCAGGACGTAGTGCAGGAGCAGGCCCAGCGCGTACACGTCGGAGGCGGGCACGACCTGGTCGCCGGTGAGCCGCTCCGGCGCCAGGTAGGCGGGCGTGCCGATCATCCGGTCGTCCTGGTCGAGGTCTTCGAGCGGGCCGGCCGCGGCGGCGATGCCGAAGTCGACCACCTTCGCCCCGCGGGTGGTCAGGATCACGTTGGCCGGCTTGATGTCGCGGTGCACCAGGCCGGCGTCGTGCGCGGCGGCGATGCCGCTGGCCACCTCGGCGCAGACCCGCATCGCCAGCTGCGCGGGCAGCGGCCCGTCGGCGATCCGCTGGCTCAGCGTCGGCCCACGCAGCAGCTCCATCACCACGAACGGCTCCGGCCGGCCGGACTCGTCGACGGACTCGCCGAAGTCGTACACCCCGCAGACGTGCGGGTGGGAGAGGCGGGCGGCGGCGCGGGCCTCGGACTGGATGCGCAGGCGGGCGCCCGGGTCGGCGGCGAGGCGGCCGGCCAGCACCTTTACCGCTACGGGCCGGCGCAGCACCTCGTCGGTGGCCCGCCAGACCACCGACATGCCGCCGGAACCGATCTGGTCCTCCAGCCGGTAGCGGCCACCCAGTAGTCGGAGCGCTTCCACGCGGCACAGTCTGCCCCAATTGACATTGATGAGAAAGCCCGCCAACCGGACGACGGATGTCCGACCACTTCGCCACGTATCACCGTTGCGGTGATCTCCTCCCACTCCGGACGGACCCCCGCCTCCCGCCGTGGGGTGACGCGCCCGCCGGATCGGTCACCGACGATGGGCCGCATGAGGAAACGACAGATGGTACGCGCCGTCGCGGCCGTGGCCGTGGCTCTCGTGGCGGTCGCCGGCCTGCCCGCATCCGCCTCGTCCGCGCCCGCCGCACCGATCTCCCTGAGCCGGGCACTCGCCGCCCTGCACGCCTCCGGGGTGCCCGCCGCCTTCGCCGAGGTCCGCGACGGTCGCCGCACCTGGTCCGGCGCCTCCGGCGTCGCCGACCTGTCCACCGCCCGCCCGGCGCGGCCCGACATGCGGCACCGGGTCGGCAGCATCACCAAGAGCTTCGTCGCCGCCACCGTGCTCCAGCTCGTCGCCGAGGGAAAGGTCGGGCTGGACGACCCGGTCGGCCGGTGGCTGCCGGAGCTCGTCCCCGGTGAGGTGGGCCAGCGGGTCACGGTGCGGATGCTGCTCAACCACACGAGCGGCATCGGCAACTACACCGAGGCGATCCTCGATTCCTACGCCGAAGTGACCAGCGTGGGGCAGACCCGCTTCACCCCAGAGGAACTCGTCCAAATCGGACTGTCGCTGCCGCGCACCGGCGCGCCCGGCGACCACTACTCGTACTCCAACACCGGGTACATCATCATCGGCCTGCTGATCGAGAAGGTCACCGGCAACGCCGCGTCCGCCGAGGTGACCCGCCGGGTGATCCGCCCGCTGCGCCTCGACGACACCTACTTCCCGGGCGCCGACCGGACCATCCGCGGGCGGCACGCCGGGGCGCACTTCGCGCTGTTCGGCGTGCGCGACTTCGCCACCTACGACATGTCGTGGGCCTGGACGGCCGGCGAGCTGATCTCGACGCCCTCCGACCTGGACACCTTCTACCGGGCGCTGCTCGGCGGCCGGCTCCTGCCGCCCGCCCAGCTCGCGCAGATGCGCACGACGGTGCCGATGGACCCGGCGCGGCCCGACGACGGCGGATACGGGCTGGGCCTCTTCTGGTTGCCCACGCCGTGCGGCGCGGCGTGGGGCCACGACGGCGGCGTGATCGGGCAGATCACGGTGTCGCTGCACGCGCCCGACGGCGGGCGGCAGATGTCCCTCGCCACCAACCTCAGCCACTACAACCTCGGCGTCATCCCGGAGGTCCACCCGATCGACGCCGCCTTGGCGGACGCCGTCATGGCCGGTGTCTGTCCGAACGCGACGGCACAGCGCGCGGCGGCGGGCACGACCATGCGCCTTCCCCTTCCGGGCGCGATCGCGATCCCGCTGCGCTGATACGTCGCAGTTCCGACAACACACGGCCGGGTACCGCCTCGCCTTGTGCGAAAGCACAGGAGACCCGAGGCGGTACCCCCCGTCGTCTAGACGGCGTTAAACGCATTAACGCGTCTCGGTCGGCGGCGCTCCGACCGCCCAGCCCCGCGCCGACCTCGGCCTCCAAGCGGGACCGGCACCTCGGTTCGCGGATCGCACGTGCGGGTGGCAAATCAACGACTTTGCCTTTTGGCCGGCGCCGAAAAGACGAGAATAGGCGCTGAGACCTTCGGATGAATGGGGCGGGGATACGTCACATCGACCGGGAGCCTCTGTGCGGGGGTGACCGATGCCAACGACAATTGGCGCTTTGCGGGAGGCGACGGTAATTGTGCCGGGGGCTCCCATTGAAGAATGGGCCCGATTCGCGCTCATCCTCGCCTGGCCGCCGCGGTGGTCAGCCCACGCCTGCGCGACCAGCTGCGGCTGCGCGCCGGCGGCGGTCAGGGCGACGAGCTGGATCTCACGGTAGTTCAGGAGGGGCGACATGGACGTTCGGCAGGTATTCGCGGACTCAGCGGTCAAGCAGGAGTTCCTCGACCGCTTCGACGAGCTCGCCGAGCACGCACAGGACCAGTTGGGCGGCCTGGAGGGCCTGGAAGGCGGGCCCGGCGTCGACGACGCCGCCGCCGTCGCCGACGGGATGGCCGAGGGCACCTACGAGCCGGGCGCCGAGCCGGGCCTCGAAGCGATCATCGAACGCTTCACCCGGCCGGTCTACCTGGTACAGCGGTCGACGTTCGAGGCGCCGCCGGACGACTTCCCGGAGAGCGAGCTGATCCGCGAGCGGCTGGCGACGGCACGGGCCGCGGTCGAGTCGATCATCGGCAGCGCGGGGCGCATCGACCTGAGCAACCACCGGCTCGACTGGGTCGGCACCGGCTGGATGGTCGGCGACGGCATCGTGGTGACCAACCGGCACGTGGCCCGGGAGTTCGCCACCGCGGTCGACGGCGGGTTCGCCTTCCGGGCCAACTTCGGCGCGCCTCCCGTTCGCGCCTCCGTCGACTGGCGGCACGAGCACCAGCAGACGGAGGAGTCCCGCTTCCGGGTCCGCGAGATCCTGTGGATCGAGCCGGAAGACTCGCTCGACGTCGCCCTGCTGCGCGTCGACGCGCAGGGCGCGGACGGCGAGCCCCTGCCCCGCACGATCGACCTCATGTCCGGCGAGGAGATCGCCGCCGCGGGCGTCGGGTCCTGGGTCGCGGTGATCGGATACCCCGCCCACGACAGCCGCAACGACGCCGCCGACCAGCAGCGCATCTTCGACGGCGTCTACAACGTCAAGCGGCTGGCGCCGGGGCAGGTCACCGCCGTCGTGGCCAAGGACCTGCTGCACCACGACGCGACGACGCTGGGCGGCAACTCCGGGTCCGTCGTGCTCGACCTCGACAGCGGCAAGGCGCTCGGCCTGCACTTCGGTGGCATCCAGGGCGACCGCAACGAGGCCGTGCAGGCCTCGCGCGTACACGAGATCCTGCAACGGGTCCTGCACTGAGGGGGCGCATGATGTCCGGTCCGCCCGCACCCTGGTGGGACGATCCGCGGACCGACTGGTCCGCCGGGGAGCCGGGACGCGTGGTCGACGTGCTGACCTACGCGTACGAAGACCTCGCCGCGATCCAGGCGATCGCCGAGTCGGTCGGGCTCGACTGGCACACCGGGCCGGCGGCGGCCTCGGCCCGTGCCCGGTGGCAATGGGCGCTGACCGAGGCCGCCGGGCGGGGTCGGGCGCTCGACCTGGCCGCCGAGGTGCTGCACGACCCGGGCAGCGAGGCGTTCCACCCGCCGCTGCGCAAGCTGCTGGGCGACCGGCTCGCCCCGGCGTACGCCCGCCTGGCCGCCCGCCACGGGCTTCCGCCCCCGCCGACCGAGGGCACCGACCCGGTCGTCACCAGCCTCGTCGAGTCGATGGAGGAGCCCGGTGACCAGCCGGTCGGTGGTCTCGAGGCGATCACCTCGGTCACCGCCGGCCTCGACGACCCGCGTTCGCTGGTCCAGGCGATCCTCGACGCGATGGCCCGGACGGCGATGATCGAGGTGGCCGGACAGCCCCGGGGCACGGGTTTCCTGGTCGGTCCCGACCTGCTGCTGACCGCCGCCCACGTCGTCGGCGCGTCGCCGGTGCTGCCGGCGGACATGGTGGCCCGGTTCGACTACAGCGACATCCCGGGCCGCAGCCTCGCCGAGACCGGCACCGGGATCCCGGTGGTGGAGCTGCTCGCGGCGAGCCAGCCGACCGACGCGGAAGGCACCGGCCGGGTCCGCGACTGGAACGCGCCGGCCGACCGCCTCGACTTCGCGCTGGTCAAGCTCGGCTTCCCGGTCCCGCTGGCACGCGAGGTGACGCCGCGCGGCATGTACCCGCTCGAGGAGACCGCCTACGACTTCAGGTCCAGCCCGCTGCTGTTCATCACCCAGCACCCGCTGGGCCAGACGCAGCGGGTGACCTGGATCCGCACGCCGCCCGAGTGCAACCAGCTCGGCACCCGCATCCGCTACCGGGGCAACACGCTCAACGGCTCCTCCGGTTCGCCGGTCGTCGACATCCGCGGCCGGCTTGTCGCGCTGCACCACTACTCGCAGGGCGGCGACAACCAGGCCGTTCCCATCTCGTGTATCGCCAAGGCGATCTGCGACGGGCCGTACGCGAGCCTGCTGTCGGCGGCCGCACCGGTCTCGCCGGCCGTCGTGGCGCCCACGCCGCCCGCGCCGGTGGACATCGATCCGCTGCGGACGACGTCGGTCGGCGGCCGACCCCTGGTCAACCGCGGCGGCCTCCGCGACCGGGTCCGCACCATGACGGCGAAGGAGCCGGCCAACCGGGTCCTGGCGATCACCGGGGAGAGCGGCAGCGGCGTCTCCTACTCCTTCCAGTTCCTCCAGCACGTGGCGGAACGGGCGAAGCTCAGCGCGCCGATCCGGAAGGCGGCGCCGGACGGTCTGGTGGCCATCCAGATCAACCTCAGCAACTACATCGGCCTGGGGATCGACACCCGCCGCGAACGCATCATCGACGACCTGCTCATCGGCCTGGAGCTGCCGTACCCCAAGGAGCAGCTGGCACAGGACGCGCGGACGATCAGCACGCTCCAGATGTGGCTCACCACGAAGCTGCGCGACTCGCCGCGGCAGTGGTGGATCTTCATCGACAGCGTCAACGACACGACCGCCGCGAAGCAGGGCGGCCTCGACGAGCTGATCCACGCGCTCGTCACGGTGGCGGACGACCCGCGGGTCCCGCTCCGGCTGGTACTGGCCGGCCGCGACGCCGAGCGGTTCGCCCTCGAACACTCCCAGTGGCTGGAGCAGGACACCGCGATCGGGCTGGCCCGCAGCGAGGTGGAGGCCTGGTTCCGGGCCAGGGCGGTCGAGGAGGGCGGCAGCCTCGACGAGGCGAGCCTGGCCACCCAGCTGGACACGTTGTTTCCCGTCGGCGGTCCGCTCCCCGAGCCGCGCAAGCTGGCGCCGCGGCTGCCCGCGCTCCTGTTCGACGTGCTGGGGGCCCGGGATGGATCCTGAGCAGGCACTGTCGTTTGTGGACGCGGCCGAGGCGGAGGAGCGGCTGGCCGCCGACCCGGCGGTCGAGCGGCTGGCCGTGCTCGGCACGTTCGACCCCGGCGCGCTCCGCGCCACGAGTGAGGGGGCGAGCCTGGAGCACCTGCTGTGCCGGCCGCTGCCCGCCCGCGGCGGCCGCCCGGAGGTGGTGCTCTTCGAGCGGCGGCGGATCGACGCCCTGGCCGCGATGCTCCGCCGGGGCGGGCAGGCGGAGCTCGCCCGGATCCGGCGCGAGGTCCGGCCCGAGCACGACACGCCTTTGCAACGGGTACTCGACGACTTCGTCCTCGCGACCGGGCGGCCGGTCACGGCACTGAGCGAAGACGAGCTGGTGGTCGCCCTCGACGTGTGGCGGTGGGCGACCGAGGCGGTGGCCCGCGCGGGGCTGGCGGGCACTGTCAAGGTCACGCCGAGCCGCGCCGAGATCGAGGGGCGCCTGGCCCTCCTCGAGGTCGTCCGCAGCGTCCGCAAGCTCGCCGACGCGGGCTGCCTGGGCCGCGAGCACGAGGTCGCCAGGCTGCACGCGTACCGCACGGCCGCCCCGGTCCCCGGCGGGCTGGCCGCCGACCCGGCGATGGTGGTGTACGGCGTCGGCGGCGTCGGAAAGTCCACTTTGGTCGCCCGCTTCGTCATGGACATGTACGAGTCGTGCGGCCCCGCCGACCGCTGGGCGTGGGCCTACCTGGACTTCGACCGGCCGACGCTGTCCGCCTGCGAGCCCACGGCCGTGCTCAACGACGTCATCCGGCAGGTCGGCGCGCAGTTCCCGGAGTACCGCCGGGAGCTGGAGCACGACGAGGACGTCGCGCACCGCCGGGGTAAGGGCGCCGGCCTCGAAGCGGCCGACACGGCGACCTCCTACCGCGAACGGGCGGCCGGCTTCGCCCGCGGAAAGTCCATGGTGGACACCGCCCTCGTCGTCGTCCTCGACACCTTCGAGGAGGTGGAGCGCACCCGGCCCGACCGGGCGGCGGACCTCTTCGACCTGTTCGCCACACTGGCCGGTGAGCTGCGCTCGTTCCGGCTGGTCGTGTCCGGCCGCGGCCCTGCCTCGGTCTTCCTCGCCCCCGGCCGGCACGACCGGCAGCTGCACGTCCTGCCGCTGGGCGAGGAGGCCGCCGCCGACCTGCTGCGCTACATCGTCCGCCAGGAGGCCGGGGCCGCCGCTCCCCCGATCGACGACGCGCTGGCCCGCGAGATCATCGGGCTGGTCGGCGGCATCCCGCTCACGGTACGGCTGGCGGCGCAGGTGCTGGTGCGGGAGGGCTCGGCCGCCGTGGAAGACGCGGCGGCCCGGGCCCGGGCACTCGACCGGGTCCGCGTCGAGTTCGTGCGGGGCTTCCTCTACCAGCGGATCCTCAACCACGTCTCGGTGCCCGACGAGCGCACGACGGATGAGCTGCGGCGGGTCGCCCAGGCCAGCCTCGTCCTCCGGCGGATCTCCGTCGACCTCGTCGAGCGGGTCCTGGTACCGGCGCTCTGGCCGCCGCCGACGCTGCCGCCGGCCGAGCTCTTCGGCGGCCTCGCCAGCCAGCTGACGATGGCCGAACGGGACGGCGACGTGCTGCGGCTGCGCGAGGAGCTGCGCGGGCCGGCGCTCGCGGCGCTCAAGCTGCACGACCCGAAGCTCGTCTCCCGGGTGGGCGACCTGGCGGTGGGCTTCTACGAAGGCGAGCCCCGGTCGGACGACACCGACCTGGAGCTGACCTATCACCGGCTGGCCCAGGGCGACCTGACCGCACCCGTCGACGCCGACACCATCCGCCGCCTCGGGCTGTCGGTCGCCGACTTCCCGCCGTCGTCCGCGCGGCTGATCCACGCTCCGCACGCGCTCGCCGTCTCCGACGACCTCGCCAACTGGGAACGCCGCACCGCGCCGGCGGTCGACGTCGCCCTCCGCAAAGGTGACCTGTCCGAGGCCCGGAGGCTCCTGACCGGGCGGCCGGAACGCATGCCCGGCACGGAGCTGCACCGGCTCGAGTCGCGGGTGGCGGAGGCCGGCGGCGACCTGCGGCTGGCCGCCGAGGCGTCCCGGAAGGACGTGCGCGCCGCCCAAGAGGCGGGGGACGCCACCAGGACCGCGGCCGCCGTCGTCCGGCTCGCCCGGCTGGAGGAGCGGCTCGGCGAGTCCGAGGCGGCACAGGGCGAGCTCCAGAAGGGCGCCGACCTGCCGCTGCTGGCCGGCCATCCCGAGCTCCGGCTGGAGCTGCTGCTCAACCGGATGAACATGCTCGAACGCGGCCGCCTCGGCGACGGCGACCTGCGCTGGTCGCTCGGGCTCGGCGTGCGCGGGCTGATCCAGCGGTACGGCCCGCGGAATGTCACCCACAGCACCGCCCTCGTCCGCCTGCTCGCCGCCGCGCTGGGCCAGGAGGAGCCCGACCGCCTCAAGGAGGCGGTGCGGCTCGTCGGCCTGGGCCACGAGGAGGACCTGCGGCGGGTACGCGCCATCGTGTCCGCGATCGCCGACTGGGACCTCGCGCGGGAGGATCCGGGCCGGTTGGCCAGGCAGTTGGGGTTGCGGCCCCTGACGTCCGACCGGGAGGGGCTCGAAGCCGCCTGGCGGACGCTCACCGGGCTGGGCACCGACGCGGGGCTCCTGCTCGACCGCCTGTGGCGGCTGGAGTTTCCCCCGGAGCCGGTCCGGGAGGCCATCCGGGCGCTCTACCTGTGGTGGGCCGTCGACTCCGGCACGGAGCAGCGCCCCGCCAGCGCGACGCACTTCCTCGCGGAGACCCCGCTCGACTGGTCGCGCCAGGAGACCCGCGAGCTGGAGGACATCCTGCTGACCGTCTACTCCACGAGCACCGACAGCCGCATGCTCGCCTCCGCGGCCGGCCTCGACATGACCCTGATCAGCTGGTCGGGGTCGGCGCGGCGGGTCACCCGCGAGCTCATCGGCACGGCGAGCCGCGGCGGCCGGCTCGACGCCCTGGTCCGCGCGGTGCTGGCCGACCCGGCGAGCGGCGCGGTGCGGGACCGGCTGCGTTCACTCGTGGGCGACGCGTGGCTGTCGGAGCACGGCCGGCCCTGACCATTGCCGTATCCATCGATCACCGTTAGCATCCGTGCCTATGGCGGTGACGCGAAGGATATTCACATTCTCGGTGGTCGTGCTGCTCGGGGTGACCGCCGGCGCGGCGGCGCCGGCGGCGGCGCCCCTCCCCACGACGCAGGGCGTCTACGGCGCGGTCTTCCGCGACGACCGGGGCCGCGAGATCGTGCTGCGCGGCTTCAACGTCGCGGGCAGCGCCAAGCTCACCGAGAACGGCCTGCTGCCGTTCCGGAGCCGCGCCGACGCCGCCACCTCCGCGCAGGCCATGCGCGACCTCACCGGCGCCAACGCGATCCGCTTCCTGATCAGCTGGGAGGGCGTGCAGCCCGCGCGGCACACGATCGACTATGGATACCTCGACCGCGCGATCGAGCAGATCCGCGAGTTCACCGACCGGGGCATCCACGTGCTCGTCGACTACCACCAGGACCTCTACTCGGCGCACCTGTTCGACGACGACAGCTGGTACGACGGCGACGGCGCGCCGAAGTGGGTGATCGACGCCGGCGACTACCCGGACGAGTTCTGCGGCATCTGCTTCCTCTGGGGGCAGAACATGCAGAACAACGCCGCCGTCCGCGAGGCCATGTACGACTTCTGGCGCAACGAGTACGGCGTGCAGGACGCCTTCCTCGACCAGGCCGGCGCCACGATGCGCTACCTGCGCCAGCGGCTGCCCGCCGCCGCGTTCGACCGGATCGTGGGCTTCGACCCGTTCAACGAGCCCTTCGACGGCGGGCTCGACGGCGGCACCGGCGCCGAGTGGGAGCGGCGCTGGCTGCTGCCGTTCTACCAGCGCTTCCGCGCGCGCATGGACGAGGCCGGCTGGGCCGCCAAGCCGGCGTACGTCGAGCCGCTCGTCTTCTGGAACACCGGCTTCTTCGAGCAGGGCGGCCTCTCGACCATCGCGCCGCTCGGCACGCGGTACGTGTTCAACTCCCACTACTACGACGGCGCCCGCATCACCCTCGACCCGACCCCGGCCGGCGACGGCACCTACGCCGCCGCCATGAACCGCGTCCGTGACCGCGCCCGCACCCTCGCCACCGCGCCGTTCGTCTCCGAGTTCGGCAACTCGCTCCACAGTGACCGGACACCGTGGATGGTGCGCGCCATGTACCAGGGAATGGACGCGGGCGTGCCCGGCGCCAGCTGGTGGGGCGCGCCCGCGTCCGGCGGCACCGTGCTGTCCAACACGATGTGGCACTGGGACATCTACAGTGGACGGCACGCCGAGCCCGGCGACGGCTGGAACGGCGAAGACCACTCGGTGGTCGCCGTCGACGCCGCCGGCACGGTGGTCCCCCGCCTCGACCGCCGGGTGCTCGACCGCCTCTTCCCCACCGCGGTCGCCGGCAGCACACTGGCGTTCGCGTACGAGGACCTGGCCCGCTCCGGCTACGGCGGCGCCGGCCAGCAGCAGGCCTGGCTCGCGGCGCCGCAGAGCCTGCCCGCGATCCGCGCGCTGACGGCCGGCCGGCAGTACGGCGTCCTGGTGTGGCGCGGCACCGCGGGCACGACCGAGCTGCACCTGCCCGCGTCGTTCGCGCCCGCGACCACCACCGTGGTCACCGACGTGACGGCGGTCACCACGGCCCTGGAGGAAGGATCGGCGACCGCGCGGCGCCTACTGCTGGACGCCGGCGCCGGCGTGCACGCGGCCCTGGTGGTCAACACGACCGGCGGCACGGTGACCGCCGCCCAGCTCGCCGCGGCTCAGCGCGAGCTGGCGACGTGGCGCACCCGGCACTTCCCGTCCTGAACCCCCCGCGCCGTTGGGTCGGGCCCGCGGCAGGGCGCGCTCGGCCGCAGAGCCCGTTGAACAAGCCGCCTGGGTTTGTGGCATGTCTCGCTGGCCGCTGGGCAAGGCGGCCGCACCGGCGCGGCACAGCACCTACCGGCCAGCCGCGTCCGCCGGGAGCCGTTCGGACACCGGCTATCCGGACGCCGTGCCGGCCTACGACCTAACCGGGCCCACGACAGCGGTGTCTGGCGGCTCTGGCCGCGCCGGTGCTCGGCGGTCGAAGACAGCTCCACCAGACAGGCTGGCCCGACGCCGCTCGGACGCGATCGGCCGGCGGGCGGCGATCTGCGTTCGGGCCTCTGGCGGCTGGACATCGCGGCCGCCGCCCAGGGTTCTATCTGAAGTTGGGTTTCCGGCCGACCGGCGAGCACAGTGGTGGCCAGACCGTCGGCGTCCTGGACCTTTTGAAGATCCCGGCCGGACCCCCATTGACGGGACATCGAAGCAATGGGGCAGCAGTCCCGACGGAACCGGCCCGTGCTGCCGGCGCCGCTCGATTCGTCAATGCCACGATATCGTGGCGTTAATTGCCTTGTCGGCGTGGAAGGGCTGGTGGTCTTGGTGGTGGCACGGGACGATTAGTGGGTGTTAGTGGATGCGTCTGCCCAGCTCAAGGCCCTCGCGGGCGAGTGTGCTGACGCGCCTACCTGGTCGCTTTCCGACACCGCTCTTGTCGATTGTTTGGACACCATTCACCAGGCCGCGGCCGCTATTACCGCGGCCGAGTCGCACCTGGTTCGGGAAATCGACGGCCGCGGTCTGCCCGTCGCGCAGCACGCGTCCAGCACCGCCGTGTGGCTGCGTGAGCATCTGCGGATCAGCATCCACGCGGCAAAGCGGATGCTCGACCTGGCCGCGGCGCTCGACCAGCGACCGGCCCTCGACGCGGCGCTGGTCGCGGGTGTGGTCAACGCCGAGCAGGCCGCTGTGGTCGTGTCCGCGGTCCAGGAGTTGCCCGCCGATCTCGGCACCGATCTGGTCGATCAGGCCGAGGCGGTGTTGATCGGTCAGGCCGGGCAGTTCGAGCCGACGATCCTGCGTAAGGCCGGACAGCGGATCCTCGCCCACGTCGCACCGCGGATCGCCGACGCCGCCGATACGGCCGCGTTGCGGCGGATGGAGCAGCGCGCCCATCACGGCCGCGCGTTCCACCTGACCCGGCAAGGTGATGGCCGGGTCCGGTTGACCGGCTGGCTGGACGAGGCCGGCGCCGCCACCGTCAACGCCGCCCTGGACCCGCTGTGCGCGCCCCGCCACGACCACGGTGAGCCGCGCACCCCCGCCCAGCGCCGCGCCGACGCCCTGGTCGCGGTGTGTGAGCTGGCCACCCGCACCGAGCAGCTGCCGGACAACGGCGGGCAGCGGCCACACGTGACGGTCACCGTGCCGTTCGACCCGCTGGGCCAAAAGCTCGGCATCGGCACGCTGGACACCGGCGGACGGCTCAGCCCCGAGCAGGTCCGCCAACTCGCGTGCGACGCCCAGCTGATCCCCGCCGTGCTCGGCGGTAACGGACAGGTCCTGGACGTCGGCCGCGGCCGCCGGCTGATCAGCGGAGGGCTGCGGGCGGCGTTGGAGCTACGCGACCGCGGGTGCGCGTTCCCCGGCTGTGACCGGCCACCACGCTGGTGTGACGGGCACCACATCCGCGCCTGGATCGAGGGCGGCCCGACCAGCCTGGACAACAGCGTCCTACTCTGCGGCCACCACCACCGGATCATCCACCGCGGACACTGGACCGTCCGCCTCGCCGCCGACCGGCTACCGGAGTTCATCCCACCCACCTACGTGGACCCGCGGCAGGCACCCCGACGCAACCTCTACCACCACCGGACGTGACATGCGCTGGCCGGCGTGAGAGTCGGCGGGCTTAACAGGGCAGCCTCGTATCGGCCGCCTTGTCAGGGTCTCGCGGAGGGCCGGCGGTCGGGCTCAGGCGCACTCGTCGTGGTGGGGTGGGCGGATGGCGTAGCGCGCGCCCAGGGTGAGGCCGAGCTGAAACCTGTTGGCGACGCCGAGGCGGTCCATCATGTCGCGCAGGATGTAGGAGACGGTGCGCCGGCTGATCCCCAGCTCGCGTGCGGCGCGGACCTCCGTGTGGCCGGCGGCCAGCAAGGCGATCAACGCGCGCTCGCGGGGCTGGAGCGGCGCAGGGCCCGCGGTGGGCGCCGGCTCGCGCGGCTGGAGCGGCGCGGGGCCCGCGGTGGGAGCCGGCTCGCGCGGCTGGAGCGGCGCGGGGCCCGCGGCAGGTGCCGGCTCGCGCGGCTGGAGCGGCGTGAGGCCCGCAGCGGGTGCTGGCTGGTGTGCCGGGTGGAGGTGCCGCGCCATGAGGCCGACCAGCGCGGCGACGAGCGGGGCCCGCGCGGTGCCGGCGTGGGTCCGCCGCCCGTACGCGACCTCGGCCGCCGGCCGTGGTGTCCACGTCGGTGCCCGGCTCGGCACCGTGGCCTCCGGCGCGACGGCGCCCGCCGAGGCCAGCTCGTCGAGTGCCCGGCCGACGCGGCGCAGCGCCATGCCGAGGTCGGTGGCCAGGTCCGCGGCGGTCCGCGGTCCGAAGTTGACCAACGTGCGGTACAGGAGGTCCGCGTCCGGAGACTGTCCTAATCGGACCAGTGAGGCCACCGGCGGACCTGTGCCGACTGTCGCGTGAGCACGATGAGATCGAGTCACTGAACACCCCCGTGTCGCCTTCGTTCCTAACACGCCCAGCGGCGCCGTGAGGTTGGCAGATCGAGGACAGTCCGCGATCGCGTTGCACTGTTGCGCATTTCCTGCTTCTCAATACGGAAATGTCGGGCTGTGGCCTTGACCGTCCGACCCGGCGTCAACAGGATCCGGGCATCGCTCACGTGCGAAAGGGGAACGGGGAATGCGCACGTACGTCAGGATCTTCACCGCGGTCGCCGCGCTCGCGCTCGGCGGCGCGGTCACGGCCGCGGGCACCGGGGCGGCGGCGGCCGCGGCACCGCCGGCCACCGAGCTCACGATCACCTATCTCGCGACGCCGGCGTCCCAGGTCGTCGTCTGGCAGCTTGTGTGCGACCCGGCGGGTGGCACCCACCCCGACCCGGTCGGCGCCTGCGAGCTGCTGGAGAAGGCGACCGCCGACCCGTTCAAGCCGGTGCCGCCCGGCACGATCTGCCTGCCGTTCTCGGACGGCCCGGAGACGGCGCACATCACCGGGCGGTGGCGCGACCAGCCGGTCGACGCGTCGTTCAACCGGGTGCACTCGTGCGAGATCGCCAGGTGGGACAACCTCGTGCCGGTGCTGCCGAAACACAAGTAGCCACCGTCCACACGGTCGTCGGCCGCGCCCAGCCTCCAAGCCGGCGCGGCCGGCGCGACCTCGCGTTCACCGAAGGGACCGGCGGGAGCATCTCCGCCCCGGCGCGCACGTTCTGGGCGGCCGGTCTGGGCGGCCGGGTCGGTCTACCAAGATCGCGGAGTCTTCGGGCGGCGTTGGAGCCCGCGCTACCACCCCGTCACCCGAGGCGGCCAGAGTCACGCCGGTATCGGGTGATCGGGAGGCTTGATGGACAACGACGGAAGGGCGCCCGGCGTCGGGCGCCGGACGCTGCTCGCCACGCCGGCCGCGGCCGCGCTGCTGGCCACGCCGGTCGCCGGCCTGCTCGCGGCGGGCGAGCCCGCGGCGGCGCATGACAAGGAAGGCGGGTTCGACTGGCGCAGCCCGCGGTTCGCGCTCGCCGTGCTGCCCGACACGCAGTACCTCTTCGACGAGGACAGCTCGGACCCCGCGCCGCTGGAGGCGACCTTCCGCTACCTGAAGCAGGAGCGGGCCGAGGCGAACATCGCCTTCATGACCCACCTCGGCGACGTCACCGAGCACGGCAGCGACCACGAGATCGGGCTGGCCGACAAGGCGTTCCGGTTGATCGACGGGAAGGTGCCGTACAGCGTTCTCGCCGGCAACCACGACATCCGCGGCGGCGACGACCAGCGGGGCGACTCCGCCTACCTGCGCGCGTTCGGGCCGCGGCGCTTCGCCGGCACGCCCACGTTCGGCGGTGCCTCGCCGGACGGGTACAACAGCTACCACCTGCTGGCCGCCGGCGGCCGCGAGTGGATCGTGCTCGCGCTCGACTGGCGCATCTCCGACCGCGGGCTGGAGTGGGCGCAGGGCGTGATCGACGCGCACCCGCGTACCCCCGTCATCCTCACCACCCACGACCTGGCCTGGGCCGAGGACGGCGGCGAGGCGCACCTGAGCGGCAACGGGCAGCGACTGTGGGACCGCCTGATCCGCCGCAACGACCAGGTGTTCCTCACGCTCAACGGCCACTACTGGCCGCCCGGCCGCACCACGCTGACCAACGACGCCGGCCACGACGTCCACGTGCACATTACGAACTACCAGGACCGCTACTACGGCGGCGCCGCCATGATCCGGCTGTACCACTTCGACATGGTGCGCGGCGTGATCGACGTGGAGACGTTCGCGCCGTGGTTCCTGGCGCGCGACCCGGCCAAGCGCTCGCCGCTCGAATCCGAGACGATCGAGCTGACCGGGCCGGTCGACAGGTTCACCGTGGACATCGACTTCGCCGCCCGGTTCCAGGGTTTCGCGCCGGTCGCCCCGCCCGCGCCGCGCCCGGCCGCCGCGGTCACGTCCCGCTCCACGGTCGCGTACTGGCGCTTCGACCGTTCCGGCATCGACGGTGCGGGGACGCCGGGCACGCCGCTGGCCGCCGGCGCCGTCGCCCGTGACCTCACCGGCAACGGGAACGACCTCACCCTCCAGCGCCTGCACGCCAGCGCGCCCGAAGTCGTGACGTGGTCGGGCGAGCACCACCCCGGCCAGCCGGCGCACGCCAGCCTCCGCTTCGACGGCGGCAAGGGCCCGGACCGCGGCGCCATCCTGCGGGCCGCGGACCGCGCGCCGATCAACACCATGACCTTCCGCGACGGGTACACCATCGAGGTCTTCGTCAAGCTGCCGGACCCGTTCGTGGGTGACCACGCGTGGATGGGAATCCTCAGCTGGGAAGGGCGCAACGGCGACGCGGGCAAGACCACCGGCTGGTCGCCGCTCGAACCCACGTGCAGCCTCAACATCTCGCCGGAACGCTTCCTCCAGTTCGTGGTGTACCCGTCGGTGCAGGACGCGGACCCGACGTCGTGGAGCCACGCGCTGCCGGTCGGGCGGTGGATGCACCTCGCGGTGGTCAACGACTCCCGTCGCACGGTCGTGTACGTGGACGGCTCGAAGATCGCCCGCAACCCCACCCAGCCGTCCATCGGCATCTGCACGATGGGCAAGCCGTTCGTGGTGGGCGCGAACTCCTTCGACCTCAGGTACGGGCAGGGCTTCTACGGCTGGATCGGCGACATCCGCATCTCGTCGAAGGCGCTGCGCCCGGCGCAGTTCTTGAACCCCTACGCGTGACGGCACCCCTACGCGTGAACAAAGGGCGGGCGGCGGCTTCCCACGGCGGGCCGCCGCCCGCCCGACTCAGGCCGGGTTGCGCGCGTGCGTCAGCGTCTCCCAGGCCACGAAGAGCGAGTTGGTGCCCGCCGGGCGGCCCTGCTCGGTGAGCCGCTGGGTGTTGCTCATCCCGATGCCGAGCCGGCCGTGCAGCGCGTTGAAGCCCACCTCGGTCACCGGCCCCAGCCCCCGCGTGAGGGTGCCGCCGCACAGCCAGGCGGGCGGGGCCTCACCGAGCTGGTAACGCGCGTGGAAGCCGAGCGCGTGGCGCAGCCGCTCCCCCACCTCGGGGTACACGTCCTGCCCCTGGATCCGGGTGGTCTCGGCGACGTGCGCGATCGCGGCGATGCCGTACCCGGTGTGGGTGAAGTCGCGGCAGGTCTCCTGCGACAGCCCGTCGACGAACGTGCTCTGCCCGTGCCAGTACGCGACGATCTCGGCGCGGGTGTCGATGCCGCTACCGGCCGGCCCGCGCGGGAGCGCGCCGTCGCCGGTGAGGTAGATGTACGCGGGCACCCGCGCCCGGAAGATGGCCAGCGCCCGGTCGTAGGCCGCCCGGTCCTCCAGGAAGACCGCGATGCCGAGCGCGGCCTCCATCATGGACAGTTCCCAGTTGCCGTTGGTGCTGGCCCGTCCGGCGGCCACCTCCGGCAGGTACACGGTGCGGAGCATGGTGGCGAAGCGGTTGACGTTCGGCCAGGCCGTGTACGTGTACCGGATGATCTCGGCGGCCCGCGGCCAGCTGGAGCCGGCCCACGCGGCCTGGAGCGGCGCGTTGCTGTTGGTGTGGTCGGTGATGACCGCGGACCAGGCGTCCATGATGGAGATCGCCTTGGTGGCGTAGCGCGCGTCGCGGGTGATGTACCAGGCGAGCGCGAGCGTGTAGGCGGCGAGCGCGTCCTGCCGCTCGTCGGTGCAGCCGAGGTTGGGGTTGGAGTAGGAGCCGCACTCCACCACCGCGCGGGGGCGCGGCGTGCGGGACAGCGAGGCGTAGGCGCTGGCCATCATCTGGTCGTAGGCCGCCCGCCACGGCTGGGCGCCGGCATTGACCTGGGTACGGACGAAGTCGAGCTGGGCCCGGCTGACCAGCACGCCCGGGTGGGTGAACGTGGGCGGCGCGGCGGCGGCCCGGTGGACACCCACGCCGGTGAGCAGGACGGCCACGACGGCGGCGGCGAGCAGCCGGACTCTTCCCATCGGAAACACTCCGTACTCGAATGTAAACATTCTTAAGAGTTCCAATGAGACCATCGATGATCGCCGCTGTCAACGCAGCCAGTGCCGGCTCCGCGGGTCGTCATACATGTCGATGTACGGGTTCGGCCTGTAGAGGTGGAGTCGGGTGCCCTCGGAGAAGAGCGCGAGGAACGGGACCCAGTAGACGAAGAACGGCATGGCTGTGGCCAGGACCAGGAAGCCGGTCAGCGACCACGTCGCGAGCGGCGCCGCCGCGACGGCGTAGGCCAATGGGACGAGCAGGATGACGAAGACGATGAGAAACGCGTTGGGAAACCGTTCCGCGGCCGTGGAGACGGCGTGGCCGGATCTCACCTTGGTGTCGGCCTCGTCCAGGTAGCGCCGCCAACTGCCCTCGCGCCCCTTCTCCCCCCAGAGAATGATGCCGATGGCGAGACCGAACGCGGCCACCGCTGGCGCCAGATGCAGCAGCGGCGACCACCAGCCGAAGGGGCGGATCAGCGCGCGCCACTCGAACACCGCGACGTTGACCGTCCCGGCCAGCGCGGCGACGGCTCCGACCGCGTTCACGACACGGGCGGGCCAGAAGAGGGAGACGGTGACCGTCCGCGACCGGTCGACCTCGACCCGGGCCAGGCGCCCCTCCGCCTTCGCCTGGTAGAAGCGGTTGAGCGTGTCCGGTGCCACCTCCAGGTACTCCGCCCAGGCCAGCAGCGTCACGAGGTTGCTGTCGAGAGGCAGCCCTTCCTTGAACGGGTAGGCCTTCTGCCGGACGGCCGCCGTCAGGAAGGGCCGGTCGTAGCGTTCCTGCCGGTCGAGCGCCGCCTTCCCGTCCGGCTCCATCACCAGCTCCAGCAGCCGGGCGACGAGGGTCTTCGCCGCCGGCAGCCTATCGATGCCGGGTGCGGTCAGGCAGCGCCACAGCGGTTCCACCAGGCGAGGGTCGTCCGGTATGCGGTCGATGACGCGCGGGACCAGTGCGGCGATCCGGGCGGCGTTGGTGCCGGCTAGGGCGTTCAGCAGCGGGAGCACGCCGTCGATGTCGCCGCTCAGGGCCGCCAGGCTGGCGTTCGGATCGGTGATCGTCTTCTCCAGCCGCTGCACCGCCATCTCCTGCACCGTGGCCCGCGGCGACATCGCGGCCGCCACCAGGGCGGAGAGGTCGCGGTCGCGCGCATCCGGACGCAGGCTGTCCAGAATGTCGGCGGCCACGTCGTCGGAGGCGCGCGCCCGCCCGAGGCAATGCGCGGCGAAGGAGCGGTCGGCGAGCCTCGGCAGGAACTCGTTCGCCGCCCGCTGGTCCAGGCCGGCGGCGTAGAAGAGCACCACCTGGCGCCACTGGCTGTCGGCGGCCTTGTCCAGCAGCAGGTCGGCGCCGTCCGGCAGCTTGCGCAGCTCCTCCGCGGCGAGATGCTCCTGGATCGACCGGTGCGCGAAGACGAACCGGCCCGTCTCGGTCACGTCGGTCAGCAGGCCCGAACGGCCGATGACCTCGTCGACCAGCGCCCGGGGCTCGGGCGGCGCGTCGAGGTCGGGCGCCAGCGCGGTGGCGAAGTCGACGAGCGCGCGCCGGTCGAACTCGTCGAACCCGGCCGGCGAGCGCGCGGTGGCCAGTGCGAACTCGCGCAGCAGGCGGTACTTGTCGCCGACCGGGAAGCGCAGCGCGCCGCCGCCGGGGTCGCGCTTGAACCGGTGCCGGTCGAGCATCTCCTCGATCATCGTCTGGTACAGCTTCGCGATCGAGCTGGGGATCTCGTAGTAGTCCTTGCGGGCGTACAGGCCGACGGACATCGCGAGCACCAGTGGCGTGCGGTGCAGGTCGAGCGTGCCCGAGGCGCGTACCGCCTGGAGGAAGCTCTCCGGCCCGCTCGCCGCCTTGAACTTGGGGCGCAGCGCGTTGAGGTAGCTGAAGATCTCCGAGTCGCGCAGCGGGGCGAGCGTGCACACCCGGCGGGCGATGGCCGGCACCCACTCGTCCTCGATCATCCGGAAGTTCTGCCGCCGGCAGGTGACCACCACGCGGGCCAGGTGGGTGGGGCGTTCGCGGTCGTGGTCGCGCAGAAACCGGTGGACCGCCTCCAGCACCGCGTCGTACCGGTCGGCCGTGACCTCGTCGAGGCCGTCGAGCATGACCAGGACCCGCTGGCGTTCCAGCAGGTAGGCGAGCAGCCGCACCGCGTCCGCCCGGGTCATGCCGCAGTCGGACACCAGGATGTCGTCGACCAGGAAGTCGGCGAGGCCGCCACCGCGCCCGAGGTAGCGGGCGAGCTTGCGGAGCGGCACGAGGAACGGCACCTCCGCCCGGCCCGGCCGCCGGCCGCGCAGCCAGTGCCGGGCGCGCAGCGCGCCGACGCCGTACGCCTTGAGCAATGTGGACTTGCCGGAGCCGGGCTCGCCCTCGATCACCATGTTGCCGGCGGCCCGGTCGGCGAGCACCTCGGTGGCGACCGCGCGTACCTCCCGGTCGCCCTCCGGTTCGTGGAAGGAGAGCGACACGAACGTGCGGGTGAGGTCAAGATCCTCCTTGTCGTCCAGGTAGGGGTTGTCGTAGACGCCCCAGGTGCGGACGAACCACGCCGCGTACCTGCGCTCTGGCCGCCCGGCCCGGAGCAGCGCGCCCCGCCAGGCCCGCCCGATCGCCCGCCGGACCGGCCCGACCATGGCCACCACGATCGTCGCGACGACGCCCAGCAACGCCAGAATCTCGCTGGCACCCCATTTCGACACGGTCCACGTGCTATCGGATCCTGTCGTCACTGGCAACCAACTGTCGGCCTTGTGTCAGGCCGGCGTTCGTACGGCGGAAGTAAATATGCCCTAACCTCCGGAATCGATGAGCCCCAAGACCCTGCTGGCTGGCAAGCGGGGGCTGCCCGCCCACGTCACCGTGTACCTGTTCGTCATCGTCCCGTTCCTCGCCCTGCTCGCGGCCGTGCCGATCGCGTGGGGCTGGGGACTGTCCTGGGTGGACGTCGCGCTCGCCGCCGCCTGGTACACCTTCACCTGCCTCGGTGTCACCGTGGGCTTCCACCGGTACTTCACGCACGGCGCCTTCAAGGCTGGCCGCCCGATGCGGGTGGCGCTCGCGGTCGCCGGCAGCCTCGCCGTGCAGGGGCCGATCCTGCACTGGGTGGCCGACCACCGGCGGCACCACGCGTTCTCCGACAAGGAGGGCGACCCGCACTCGCCGTGGCTGTTCGGCACGTCGGCGGGGGCGCTGGCCCGCGGCTTCTGGCACGCCCACCTCGGCTGGATCCTCGACCGCGACCTGACCAACCAGGAACGCTTCGCGCCCGACCTGCTCGCCGATCGCGACCTCCGCCTGGTACACCGCCTCTTCGGCCCGCTGACGGTGGTCACGCTGATCGCGCCCGCGGTGATGGGCGGGCTGATCACGTGGTCGTGGTGGGGCGCGGTGACCGCGTTCTTCTGGGCCGGCCTGGTGCGGGTGACGCTGCTGCACCACGTCACCTGGTCGGTCAACTCGGTGTGCCACATGATCGGCGAGCGCCCCTTCGCCGCCCGCGACCGCTCGGCCAACTTCTGGCCGCTCGCGATCCTCAGCATGGGCGAGTCGTGGCACAACCTCCACCACGCCGACCCGACCTGCGCCCGCCACGGCGTACGCCCCTGGGAGATCGACATCTCCGCGCGGGTGATCTGGCTCTTCGAGAAGGTGGGCTGGGTCCGCGACGTCCGCTGGCCGTCCCGCCCCCGCCTGGCGCGGATCCGCCGGGGCGCGGCCACGCCGGCCTAGCGGAGGCCCGCCGCGGCCAGGCGCTCCGGGAGGGTGGCCAGGCGGTCGACCGGCTCGGCGCTGAAGACGAAGCGGATGTGCCGTGCCGCCACCGCGTCGCCCCAGCCGGTCATCGCGGTCGCGGCCACCGCGCCGTCGCGGAGCAGCCGGCGCGAGGCCTCGGCCGGGTCGACGCCCATCGCCACGGTGTCGAGCAGCAGCGACCAGCCGCCCGCCGGGCGTACCAGAGGAAGACCCGCAAGGCCGGTGAGGATGGTGTCGCGACGGCGCTGGAGCTCGGCGGCGGCCGCCGTCACGTGGGTGTGGTCGCCGCGGAGGACGGCGGTCGCGGCCGCGCGGGCGATGCCCACCGGGGTGGTGGTGTTGTAGACGTGAGCCCAGCCGACGTGCTCCACAAGGGAGCGTGGGCCGGCGACCCAGCCGACTCGCCAGCCGATCATGCGGAACTCCTTCGACAGCGACCCGATCACCAGCGTGCGCTCGGCCATGCCCGGCTCGCGCACCGGGTGGACGAACGGGCGCCCGTCGAAGAGCAGCCGCTCCATCGCGCCGTCGTAGACGAGCAGCAGGTCGCGCTCGCGGCAGAGGTCGCACACCGCCCGCCACTCCTCCTCGTCGAGCACCGCGCCGGAGGGCATCGAGGGGCTCATCAGGAGCAGCGCGCGGGTGGCCGGCCCGACCGCCGCGCGCAGCGCGTCGAGGTCGAGGCGCCACTCGCCGCCCACCACCCGGTACGGCGCGAAGCGCGGCACCCCGCCGACCAGCCGCACCCGGTTGACCAGGCCGGCGTAGGTGGGGTCGCCGAGCACCACCTCGTCGCCCGGGTCGATGGTGGCCAGCAGGCAGTCGAGCGCCGCCTCGGTGCCGCCGCTGGTCACGACGATCTCCTCGGCCGGGTCGTAGTGGTGGCCGGTGCGGTCGACGAGCAGGTCGGCGATCGCCGCCCGCAGGTCGAGGTCACCGGTGAACGGAAGCCACGAGTTCGCCGGCGGGGTGGAGAGCGCCGCCGCGGTGACCGGCACCGCCTCGGGCGGCAGGGGCAGGTCGGTGTCGAGGTTTTCCAGGCGCAGCACCGGCCACCGGGCGGTCACCCGGTCGGCGTTGCGCGCGACCCGGTCGATCCCGAACCCCACGATGTCCGTCATCCGGCGCGCCGGTCTGACTCCTGTACTAGTCACAGTGACTACTATAGTGCGCATGAACGACACGCCCGCAAGCCGGATCGCGGCAAATATCCGCATCCTCCGTGAGTCGCGTGGCCTGTCGGTTGTCGCGCTGGCCGAGCGGAGCGGCGTCGGCCGGGCCACGCTGACCAACCTGGAGGCCGGGCGCGGCAACCCCACGATCGACACGCTCTACGCGCTCGCCGACGCGCTCGGCGCCGCGCTGGGCGACCTCATCGGCGAGCCGGCGCGCACGCGGGTCGAGGTGGTCCGCGCCGGTCACGGCACCCGCGTGGAGGGTGCGGTCTCCGCCCGCCTCCTCGATCGGGTACGCGGCCAGCGGCTCGCCGAGCTCTACGAGGTGGAGTTCGCCACCACCGCCCGCCACGCCGACCCCCACCCGGCCGGCGTGACCGAGTCGCTGCTCGTGGTGGCGGGGCGCCTGCGCGTCGGCCCGGTGGCCGAGCCGGCGGAGCTGGGGCCGGGCGACTTCATCCGGTTTCCCGGCGACGTCCCCCACGTGTACCAGGCGATCGGCGGCCCGGCGCACGGCGTTCTTGTCATGGCGCACCCGTAGCCTGTGGGCGTGAGCGCCATCGCCGACCGTCGCATGAGGAGCGCCCTGCTGACCTCCTTCGCGGCGCCCGCCGACGTCGTCCGGTGGTTCGGGGCGGTGCAGGCGCAGGACTTCGGGCTGGCCAAGTGGTCGCTGGGCGAGCGCCTGCCCGGGGTCACCGACGCGGAGGTGCAGCGCTCCTTCGACGCGGGCGAGTTCCTGCGCACCCACGTGCTGCGGCCGACGTGGCACTTCGTGGCGCCGGAGGACATCCGGTGGCTGCTGCGCCTGACCGCCCCGCGGGTGCACGCCACCAACGCGCACGTCTACCGCCAGGTCGGCCTCGACGCGGGCGCCTTCGCCACGGCACACGGGCTGCTCACCGAGGCGCTCGCCGGCGGCGGCTACCGCACGCGCAAGGAGCTGGCCGGCGTCGTCGGCGCGGCGGGCCTGCCGAGCACCGGCTTCGGGCTCGGATACCTGCTGATGCACGCCGAGCTCGACGGCCTCGTTTGCAGCGGCCCGGCGCGCGGCAAGGAGCAGACCTACGCGCTGCTGGAGGAGCGCGTGCCGCCCGCGCCCGAGCGCGACCCGGACGAGGCGCTGGCCGACCTCGTCACCCGCTACTTCACCAGCCACGGCCCGGCCACCACCAGAGACCTCATGTGGTGGTCCAGCCTCACCCGCGCCGACATCGCGCGGGGCGTGGCGCTGGCCGGCGACCGCCTGCGCCACGAGGTCGTCGACGGCGTGTCCTACTGGTCCGGCTGGCACGAGACCGCGCCGCCCGGGTCACCCACCGTCCACTTGGTACAGGGCTACGACGAGTACCTCGTGGCGTTCACCGAGAGCAAGCACGTGGTCCGCCCGCTCCCGCCGGCCACCTCCGTGCCCAATAGCGTGCTGCTGCTCGACGGGCTCGTAGCCGGCCACTGGCGGCGCACCTCCACAAAGGACACCCTGCAGATCGAGGCGCTGCTCCACCGCGCGCTCACCCCGGCCGAGTCGGCGGCACTCGACGCCGCCGCGGCCCGGCAGGCGGCCTACCTCGACCTCCTTCCGAGCGTCGCCACCCGGTTGCTTGACGAGCCTGGCTAATAGGGTTAGCTTTGCCGCTATGAAGCGTAGTCACCGGGCCGGGCTCTCCACCGCGGCCGTGGTCGAGGCCGCGCGCACCATCATCGACGAGCAGGGCGCGGACGCGCTCACCCTGGCGGCGGTGGCCCAGCGCACCGGCGTCGCCGCCCCCTCGCTGTACAAGCACGTGGGCAGCCTCGCCGAGCTGCGTACCCTGGTCGGCGCGCGCGTGCTGGAGGAGATGACCGAACGCTTCACCCGCGCCGTGCTCGGCCGCTCCGGCGACGACGCGGTCGAGGCGCTGATGCACGCCTACCGCGACTACGTGCGGGAGCACCCCGCCCGCTACGCCACCGCCCCCGCCGACGCCCTGCACGACCCCCGCACCGCCGCGCCGGGGCGGCGGCTGCTGGAGGTGTTTCTGGCCGTGCTGCGCGGCTACGGCCTGACCGACTCGGCCGCGATACACACGACCCGCTGCCTGCGCGCGGTGGTGCACGGCTTCGCGTCGATCGAGGCGAGCGGTGGCTTCGGCCTCCCGGAAGACCTGGACGAGACGTACGCCCAGCTGATCCGCATGACGGTCGCCAGCCTGCCCCGCTGAGCCAGGCCGGCGCCGCCGGCCAACGTCCGTGGCCACCGCGTCAGGCCGGCACGGGCACCGGCCTGGGCAGGCGCGTAGCCAGCGCGGCCCCGATCCCAGCCACCGCCGCCAGCAGCAGAAACGCCCCCGCCATGCCGTGATCCATCAACGCCGCCGCGGCCGCGATGCCGGCCACCGGTCCGGTGTTCATCGCGGTCTGCTGTAGGCCGCCCACCACGCCGGCCGCCTCCACCGGCGCGTGCCCCACGACGGTCGCGGTCGCCACCACCATCACGGCGCCCAGCCCCGCGCCGAGCAACACCAGGCCGGCGCCCACCAGGACCGCCCGTTCCGCGCGGGCCAGCGACGCGATGCCCGCCGCCGCGGTGAGCAGCGCCCCCACCGCGACCGGCCGTGCCCCGTGCCGCCGCATCAGCCGGCTCGCCGCGGGCGAGGCCACGATCATCGCGGCGGTCAGGCCGAGCCCAAGCAGTCCACTGTGGAGCGGGTCGAGGCCGAGCCCGTCCTGGACCAGATACGTGGCCGCGAACAGTGTCCCGAAGGCCGCCCCGGACGCGCACGCCAGCACCCCGAGCGCGACCGGCACCGCCGGCACCCGCAGCACGGCCGGCGGCACGAGTGGATTGGCCGAGCGCCGCTCGTGCCGCCCGAACGCCACCGCGCATCCGAGCCCCGCCGCCAGCGCCGGCCACCGCAGCGGCGGGTGGACGATCGCGAGCACCAGCCCGGCGAGCGTAGCCGCGTAGAGGGCGGCGCCCAGGACGTCGGGGCCGCCACGCCCGGTCGGGGACGCGGCCGGCACCGCGAGCGCGAGCGCCGCCACCACCGCCGCCGGCACCACGCCGAGCAGGAAGACCGCGCGCCAGCCGAGCAGGCCGACCACCGCGCCGCCGAGCACCGGTCCGGCGGCGCCCGCGGCCGCGATCGCGCTGGTACGCAGCGCGATGGCCGAGCCGAGCCGCGCCGCGGGGTAGGCCGTGCGGAGCAGGCCGAGCGTCGCCGGCTGGAGCAGCGCGCCGAACGCACCCTGCGCCACCCGCAGCGCCACCACCCACCCGATGCCCGGCGCGAGGCCGATGGCGGCGGACGAGGCGGCGAAGCCGAGGATGCCGGTGAGCAGGAGGCGGCGGTGCCCGTACAGGTCGCCGAGGCGGCCGCCGACCACCAGCAGGCCGGCGACCGCGATGAGGTACCCGGTGCTGCTCCACTGCACCTGCGCGAACGTGGCGTCCAGGTCGCGCCGCAGCGTGGGGTACGCGACGGTGAGCACGGTGCCGTCCAGCGCGACGAGCATCGCGCCCGCGACGCTGACCGCGAGCGTGACCCTCGGCCGGCTCACCGCGGCGCCGGCCCGACGTGGGCGTCGACCGCCGCGCGCAGCAGCGGATCCACGTCGTCGAGGCCGGTGGCGAGCTGGAGGCTCCCCCAGGTCGAGAGCTGGGCGAGGCCGTGCAGGTTGGCCCACAGCGCGCCCGCCGCCACCCGCGCCGCGGCCCCGCTCTCGCCGCGCGCCTGCCCGACCAGCTCCACCAGCACGTCGAAGAGCGGCAGCCTCGTCTCCCGCAGGCCCAGCCGGTTGCTCTCCAGCAGGTCGTGCCGGAACATCAGCTCGAACATGCCGCGGTTCGTCGACGCGTACTCCAGGTAGGCCCGCCCGAGCGCCAGCAGCCGCGCGTGCGGCGTGCCGCCACCCGCCAGCAGGCGGGCGACCCGCTCCCCCAGCTCCTGGAACCCTTGGCGGGCGATCGCGGACAGCAGCGACAGGTGAGTGGGGAAGTAACGCCGCGGCGCGCCGTGCGACACCCCCGCCCGGCGAGCGATCTCGCGCAGCCGGAGCACCGAACTCCCCTCGCGACTGACCATCTCCACCCCGGCCGCGACAAGCCGCGCGCGCAGGTCCTCCTCCGTCATAGACACTGTCTACCAGCCTAGGTAGACAGTGTCTACAGCCGGCCTTCGTGCGCGTCTCTGGGATCGCTGTCCTGTATCGCCCGCAATCGAGCGGGCGATCACTAGATGCTTCCGGTTTGCGCGCGCTCAGTGCATTCCAGTCATGACGGCCTCACGGGATGAACGCGGTCCGGACGTCGGGCCGGACCCGGCCCTTGATTGATGATCTTGTGAAAACTAGCGGTAAGGCTGGTCAGAGTGCATGCAGCGTGGTCGGCCGGTTGTCAGGGCGCCTATTGGCCCGGTGCGCGGGCTGCTGCGGCGGTCAACCGGTCGGTGTAGATCCGGTATGCCTTGCGGTCGGCGGAGGTCGCGCCGTCGGTGTCGAGCATGGCCGCGGTGCGGATCGCGCCACGGCTGACGCCGTGTTCGCGGGCCAGAGCGGCGATGCTGGCACCGGCGCGGAAGGCGTCGCGTGCCTGGTCAGTCGCGCCGAGTTGGGCAAGGCGAGGGCGTCGGCCGGGCATGCTGCCGTTGACCCAGGCGGCGAGGCCGTCGCGGGTGAGTTCGTTCCGCGGTGATGGATCGGAGCTCCGGTGCAGAGGGCCGCGCGACGGTCCGTGGGCGTTGCTATGCGGAGGCTCTCAGGGGCTCGAGGGCGGCCAGGATGAGGTCGAGGCCGAAGATGAACTCCTCTGCCGGGTCGTAGCCGGCAGCGACGAGCGCCGCGGCGGACTCGTTGAGGTAGGGGAACTCGTCAGGAGGAAGCTGGGGCAGGAAGACGTCCTCGGTCATGTCCGCGAGCTCATCGGCGGTGTCGAACGGCAGGCTGGCTTCTTGCAGGGCGAAACCGTAGACATAGCAGTCGAGCAACCAGTTGGCGTGCGTCGCCATCAAGACCGAGAAGCCAGCCCTCCGCAGGCAGGCGGTGACCGCTTCGCGGTGGCGGAGGTTCGCGGGCCCCGGCGATGTCCGCGACTCCATCAGGCCGATCGCCCACGGGTGGCGTGCGAGAACCTGTCGGGCGGATACCGCCCGCCGTCGCATCGCTGACTGCCAGTCGGTCTCTTCGGGCGGGAGTTCGATCTCCTCGAACACGATGTCGATCATGGCGTCCAGCAACTCCCCCTTGTTCGCCACGTAGTGGTAGAGCGACATCGCGCCCGCGCCGAGCGCGCCAGCCAGCCGGCGCATGCTCAGCCCGTCGACCCCCTCGCGGTCGGCGAGCCGGATCGCCTCGACCACCACCCGTTGCTTGCTCAGCCCCGCGTCTGACGCGACCTGGCGTTGTTCCCTCGCAGACAAGGGTCTCCTCGCTCCCTCGAACGGCTTGACAATCGTACAGCGTACGCCCATAGTACAGTGTACGACGTACGGTGTACGAGGCGGCGAGAGTCGCAGCTCGGACGCGGGGAGGCGTCTGTGGAAACCGAACAGCGATCGAATGCCGGAGCACGCCTGGCGCCGGGAGCCGAGTCCGGCCGGGGCGGCGACGATGCGGGCCGCCGTAGCTGAAGCCTCTGGTGTCGGTCGCGAAGCGCCAGGACCTGCTCACCCCGGCCGACCTCCTCGCGACCGGGCAGGTCACGCCGGTCATCGACCGCACCTACCCCCTCGACGAAGCAGCCGACGCCCTCCGCTACGTCGGGGCCGGCCACACCCGAGGGAAGGTCGTCGTCACCGTCTGACAACCGGACCGACGAGAACGACCCAACCCGTGCGTATGCACGCCCAGACCTGCCGGCACTCCGGCGGACGGACCGCTCCTCTCGAAAGAAGAACCGATGACCATCTGAACGAACACCCCGAACCTGCTCGACAACCCGCCATCCGACTGAAACGAAGGAGTAAAAGATGAGATCACCGCAGAACACCGCCACCCCGCTAGCCCGCAGTTGGTTCGTTCGAGGCCGGCTCGTCGGCGCCGCGGCGATCGCGTTCGCGGTGTCGGTGGCGATAGAGAACGCGGTGCTGGCGGGAACGGGCGCGCCGACCTTCGGCGCTCCGATCGAGGAAGTGCTGGCATACTACGCGGCCAACCGCGACTCGGTCGCGATCGCGTCCGGTCTGGTGGCCCTGTACCTGCCGCTGCTGCTCGTGTTCGTGACGGGCCTGCACGGTCTCGTGGAGCGGCGCGGCGGAGCGGGCGCCGACGGGTCGCGGCTCGCCTTGGCCGCTGGCGCGGCGCTGTCGGCCATCTTCGTGCTTGTCAACGTCCTACAGATCGGGCTCGCGCTCTCCGCCGGCGGGCTCGCCGAGCCGACGCCCGCGTTCGAGCTCGTCTGGCAGGTTCACGCGGCGGCGTTCGCGCTGGCGCTGCCGACGCTCGGCACCACCTTCATCGGCGCGGCCCTCGCCGCGCACGCGAGCGGGCTGACTCCGGCTTGGCAGCGCCTGCTGGGCCTGGTGGGCGGGAGCCTGCTGCTCGCCGTGGGGCTCGGCAACCTCGCGATCGCCGACGGCTCGGCGCTGATCTTCGTTGGGCTCCTAGGGTTCGCCGCCTGGCTCGTCTGGCTGCTCGCGACCGGCGTGCGCCTCGTCCGATCGTGACCGAGATGAGGGCGGCGCCGAGGTCGCGCACGCGGGCGAGGACTCCGTGGAGGGCTGAGATGTGTTGGATCGGACATCCGCCACCGACCGCGGACGCGTCAGTCAAGGTCGCCGGGGCGGAGGCGGAAGACCTGGAGGCGGAGGCCGTAGTACTTCTCCGTCTCGCCGACCCACTGCATGCCGATGCGGCGGGCTGTCGCGCCGGCCCGTTCGTTGGCGGGGCGGGCGACCGCGAAGACCTCGTCGGAGCCCTCGTCGAACGCCCACTGGGCGAGGCGGCGGCCGGCCTCGGCCGCGTAGCCCTGGCCCCACGCGTCGGGGCGCAGGGTCCAGCCCATCTCCAGGTCTTCGCCGCCGGGCGGGAGCGGGAGCAGGACGGCGCCGCCGATCACCTGCTTGTCCTCGACGCGCTCGATCGCCCACCGGCCGGCCGGGGTGAACAGGCGCTGGTCCTCGGCCATCCACTGCTGGAGGATCAGCCGCATCGCGCCGAGGTCGCTGACCGTGTCCATGGCCGGGCTGAGCCAGCGCGCCACCCCGCCCTCGCCGTAGACGGCCAGCGCCGCCTCGGCGTCGTCGACCTCCCAGGGGCGCAGGGTCAGTCGCTCGGTTGACATCAGACGTCCGGCCACCTGGCAACTCTATCCACGGCGCGGCACACCGTGACACGGCGGCAGCGGAGCGCACCGAGCGTTCACCGGAGCGTCGCACGAACACTACGAAGGGGGCAGAAGATGTCCGGTTTATCTAGTTGCTTCGTGCCGCTGTCGCACATCACGAATGGATAACGCAGAAACACGGCCTACGCTAGGGCGTCATGGCCAACCGCGACTCCCACAACCTCCGCTCCGTTCTCGCCGTCCGCGGGTTCCGGAGACTCCTGGGTGTGCGGCTCTCCAGCCAGCTCGCGGATGGCCTCTTCCAGGCTGCCCTCGCCGGCAGCGTGCTCTTCAACCCGGACAAGCAGACCAGCGCGATGGCGATCGCCGCCGGGTCGGCGCTGCTCGTCACGCCGTACTCGCTGATCGGTCCGTTCGTCGGCGTCTTCCTCGACCGGTGGAGCCGCCGCCAACTGGTGGTCTTCACCAACCTGCTCCGGGCCGCTTTGGTGCTGCCCGCGGCGTACCTGATCCACGGGGGTAACAACGGCATCGCGTTCGTGGTGGTGGCGTTCGCGATCATCGGGCTCAACCGCTTCCTGCTGGCCGGCCTCTCCGCGGCGGTACCGCATGTCGTCGAGGATCGACGCCTGGTCACCGCCAACTCGCTCTCCGGCACACTCGGGTCGATCTGCTTCTCCGCCGGCCTCGGCATCGCGTTCGTCCTGCTCAACTTCTTGCTCTCCGCCGGAGACTCCGGCTACGCGGCGATGGCGCTGGTCGCACCCATCGGGTACGTGGCGTCCTCGGTGCTCGCGTGGCGCTCGTTCCGCGTCGACGCGCTCGGGCCCGACCATGCCACCGCCCCCGCGCGGGCGCCGGTGCACTCGGCGATCGGCGACGTGCTGAGCGGCATGCGCGACGGCCTCGTGCACCTGGCGAGCCGACGCGGCGCGGCCTACACGATGGCCGCCAAGGCGGGTTTCCGGGTGCTCTTCGGCGTGCTGACGCTCGCCATGCTGCTGCTCTACCGCCACTACTTCGTCACCGACGACGACGTGCACGACTCGATCACCGGGCTGGCGTTCGTGGTGGTGGCCGGCACCTTGGGCGTATTGGTCGCCGCGCTGATCACGCCGCCGGTGACGCGGCGCATCGGCGGGTGGCGCTGGGTGGCGGGCCTGATCGCGGCGATCGCGATCGCGCTGCCGCTGACCGTGTCGTCGTTCACCCAGCCGCTGCTGGTGGTGGCCGTCTTCTGGATCAACATCGCCGCGCAGGGCACCAAGATCGTGGTGGACACGTCGATCCAGCACGAGTGCGACGACGACTACCGCGGCCGGGTCTTCGCGGTCAACGACACGACCTACAACCTGAGCTACGTGCTGGGCCTCTTCATCGCCGCGCTCACGCTGCCCGGCGACGGGCACTCGCCGACAGCCGTGTTCGTGGTCGCGGCCGGGTTCGCGGTGATCGCCGGCTGGTACGCCGTGGTGGCCGGCCGGTGGGCGCGCCGGGTCGGCGACGACATCGCCCAGCCCGAGCCCGCCCCCGTGCCCACGCCGATCGGCTAGTGCGGCGCCGGTCGGCCGCCGCACACCCGGGCCGGCTTCGCCGGCCCGGGTGTGCGGCACCGCACTAGGCGGTGAACATCGCCGCGTGCTCACGCACCCAGTCGGCGAACGTGCGCGCCGGACGGCCCGTCACCTTCTCGACCGTGGGCAGCACCGTGTAGCCGGCCTCCGGCGGGTTGGTCCGCATCGCGAGGAAGAACGCGATGTCCTCCTCCCCGAAGCCGGCCTCCCGCCACCCCGCGACGACCTCGTCGGTGCTCAGCTCCACGTACCGGATCTCCCGTCCCAGCACCTCGCCGACCACCCGCACCTTCTCCGCCGTGGTGAACACCTCCGGTCCGGTCAGCCAGTAGTCCTGGCCGCCGTGGCCATCGCCGGTCAGCGCGACCGCGGCGACCGCGGCGATGTCCGCGTCGTGCACCATCGCGCTCCGCGCGTCCGGAAAGCCCTCGCGGACCACGCCCTCGGTGCGGACGGAGTCGGCCCACTCGAGCGTGTTCGACATGAACTCGACCGGCGACAGCCACGTCCACGCCACCCCACTGGCCTCGATCGCCTCCTCGAGCGGGCTCTTGGCGACGTCGCCGCGTAACACGGTGACCTTGGGGATCCCCGCCTCCCGCAGCGCGTCCACGATCGGGGCGGGGTCCGCCCCGTACACGTTGATCAGGTGGGCGGCCCGCACCCCCTGGAACGCCGCGGGCAGGGTGGCGGGCTGGGTGAGGTCGCCGGCGACCGCCTCGGCGCCGGCCGGGAGCTGGGCCTTCGCGGGGTCGCGGGTGAGCGCGCGGACCTTCTCCCCGGCGGCGAGGAGCTGCTCGACCAGGGGCTTGCCGACATTGCCGGTCGCACCGGCCACGAGAATCGTCATGCACCGACGCTAGAAACAATCGCGGCCAACTCCTGTCCGCGATCGGTGGCAGGATCGAAAACATGTTGGAGACGTCGGCCCGCCTGCTGCGCCTGCTCGGGCTGCTCCAGGCGCACCGCGACTGGTCGGGCACCGCGCTTGCCGAGCGCCTCCGCGTCAGCCCACGGACCGTGCGGCGCGACGTCGACAAGCTGCGCCTGCTGGGATACCCGATAAACGCGACGGGCGGGGTGGGCGGCGGCTACCAGCTGGCCGCCGGCGCGACCCTGCCGCCCCTGCTCCTCGACGACGAGGAGGCGATCGCCGTGGCGGTGGGGCTGCGCACGGCGGCGGCCAGCGGGGTGACCGGCATCGCCGAGACGTCGGTGCGCGCGCTGGCCAAGCTCGACCAGGTGCTCCCGTCGCGGCTGCGCCACAAGGTCGGCACGCTCGGCGCCGCCGTGGTCACCACGCCCACGCTCGGCCCCACCGCCGATCCCGCGGTGCTGACCGCGGTGGCCGCGGCGATCCGCGACCACCTGCGTGTCCGCTTCGACTACAAGGGCGCGGTCCGCGACGTGGAGCCCTACCGCCTCGTCCACAATGGACCCCGGTGGTACCTGGTGGCGTGGGACACGGAGCGGGCCGACTGGCGCACGTTTCGGGTGGACCGGCTCACGCCGCGGGTGCCCACCGGCCCGCGCTTCACGCCGCGCCCGCTGCCCGCCGACGACCTCGCCCGCTACCTCTCGCTCGGCGTCACCACCAGCCCATACCGGTGGCAGGCCGTGCTCGTCATGCACGCGCCGGTCGGCGAGGTCGCCGACGAGGTGCCACCGTCGATCGGCGTGGTGGAGCCGATCGACGGCGACACGTGCACTGTGCGGATCGGGTCGGACGACCTCGACCAGCTGGCGGTGTGGACGGCGGCGTTCGGGTTCGAGTTCGAGGTACGCGAGCCGCCCGAGCTCGCCGCACACCTGGCGCGGCTCACCGGCCGTCTCGACCGGGCGGCGCGGCGGTCCGGTCAGGAGCCGGTGTAGAGGACCGCGTCGACCTCGATGTCGAACCCGCTGAGCGCCACCGGCAGGGTCGTGCGCACCGGCGGCACCGGGCCCTTGAAGTACTGGGCGAAGATCGTGTTCATCTCGGCGAAGTCGTTCCACTCGCGCAGGTAGACGCCGACCCGCACGGCGTGGTCGAGGTCGCTGCCGGCCGCCTCCGCCACCCGTGCCAGGTTGCCGAACGCGGCGTGCGCCTGCTCCGCGAACGCCCCGCGCACCCAGCTGCCGTCCGGGAGGCGGGGCACCGCACCGGCGAGGTACACGAAATCTCCGGCGACGACCGCCTGGGAGAAGGGGCCGCCGGACGGCGCCGCGTTGTCGGTCGAGATCGCGCGCATGGTCTCATCCCTCATTCCTGGTTCGCGGAAACTGCTCGGTCAGGCCCTCCGGACCGACCAAGGGCTGGCCGAGGAGGTCGCGCAGGGCCTTGTCGCGCCGGTCCAGCGCCGCCCGCTGCGCCTCGGTCAGGGGTACCCACGGGGGCGGCGGCTCGGGCAGCGACGGCGGGAGGAGCCGGCCGGCGACGTAGGTGGCGACGCACCGCAGCCGCTCCGGCGCCCGGCGCACCTGCCCGTTCGCGTCGACCACCGGAAACGGTCCCTCGTCCACCGCGAACACCGCCACGTCCGCCGGCGCGCCCACGGCGAGGGTCCCCACGCCGCCGGGCAGCCGCAGCGCCGCGGCCGGGGCGGCGGTGGCGGCCTCGACGACGTCGTGCAGCGGCACGCCGACCGCGCGCAGCTTCGCCATCGTGGTGGGCAGGTCGAACACCGGCCCGTACCGGCACCGGGTGTGCAGGTCCGTCGACACGGTGTGCGGGGCCAGACCGGCGGCCAGCTGCTCCTCCAGCACGTCGAAGGCGAACCCACCCGCCCCGTGCCCGACGTCGAACAGCACACCCCGCGCGTACGCCTCGCGGACCACCGGCCCGGCGCCGACCGCGGCCGTGCCGCTGGCGCAGTGGGTGAGGATGTCGCCGGGCCGCAGCAGTGGGAGCACGTCCTCGGGGCCCGGTGGACCGGCGGCGACGTGCACCATCACCGGCGGGCCGACGGCGAGCGCGCGTTCGAGGGGGCGTAGCCCGTTGGCGCCCACGGTCTCGCGGTCGATCCGCACCTTGACGCCCACGACGAAGTCTGGGTGCCGGGCGACCGCGTCCCGCGCCGCGTCGACGTCCACGTGCGCCAGGTCGGTGGACTCCCCGGTGCGGCCGGTCAGGCCCAGCCCGGAGATGTTCAGCAGCGCCGGCACCCGTACCCGGTAGGACGAGACCGCGGTCCGCAGCGCGTCGATCCCCCAGGCCCCCGCGGAGCCGGCGTCCACCCAGGTGGTGACGCCGGAGTGCCAGGCGACCGGATCGGGGTGGACGCCCCAGTAGGTGGCACCCGGGTGTACGTGCGTGTGCAGGTCGACCAGCCCCGGCGTGACGAGGTGGCCGGTCACGTCGACGACCTCGCGGGCCTCGTGCGGCGCCAACCCGGGCGCGACGGCGGCGATCCGCCCGCCCCGGACCGCCACGTCGTAGCGGCCGACGTGCCCGCCGCCCACGTCGACGACGTGCCCTCCGGTCAGCAGCAGATCCTGGATGGCCGGCCCCCTAAGATCAGTCCGGGGATCTTATCGGAGGTGCGGGTGCCACTCGACAAGGGTTTCTGGGAATCCGACAGTCCCGTTGGTCAGTCCCTCTTCGGCGGTACGTTCGGGTGGCCGCTGCTCGTGGCCCGGTCCGGCACGGTCGACCGCAACATCGCCACCATCGCCGCCTACACGCGGCGGCACGGCGTCGCGCACGCCCCGCACGGCAAGACGACGATGGCGCCCACGCTCTGGCGGGCCCAACTGGACGCCGGCGCGTGGGGCATCACGGTGGCGACCGCGGACCAGGCGCGGGTGTGCCGCGAGTTCGGGGTGCCGCGGGTCCTGCTCGCCAACCAGCTCCTCGACCCCGCCGCGCTGCGCTGGGCCGCCGCCGAGACCGACGCCGGCTTCGACCTCTACTTCCAGGTGGACTCCCTGGAGGGCGTCGCGGCCGCCGCCGCCACGCGCGGCACCCGGCCGCTCCAGGTCCTCGTCGAGATCGGGTACCAGGGCGGCCGGACCGGTTGCCGCACCGAGTCGGCGGCCCTGGCGGTGGCCGGCGCGGTCGCCGCCTCGCCCCGCCTCACGCTGGCGGGGGTGACCGGCTACGAGGGCGGCCTGCCGGACCCGGCGGCGGTCGCCGCGTTCGTCGACCTGCTCCGGACCGCCGCGGTCGCGCTCGCCCACCTGCTGCCGCCGTCGGTGATCGTGTCCGCCGGCGGCAGCGTCTGGTTCGACGTGGTCGCCGAACGCCTACCCGGCGACTGGCTGCCCGGCCACGAGGTGGTGCCGGTGCTGCGCAGCGGCGCCTACGTCACCCACGACGACGGCTACTACCGGGAGCACACACCGTTCAACCGGGTGCCCGGCGAAGGCGGGCTGGAGGCGGCGCTGGAGCTGTGGGCCCAGGTCATCTCGACGCCCGAGCCCGGTCTGGCCATCGTCGGGATGGGCAAGCGCGACGCCCCGTTCGACGAAGGGCTGCCGGTGCCCCTCGCGGTGCGCCGCGCGGGCGGCGCCGCGCCACCGGCCGCCGGCCTGACCGTGACCCGGCTGATGGACCAGCACGCGTTCCTCGCCGTGGACGGCGCCGCGCTGGCGCCGGGCGACCTGGTCCGCTTCGGCATCTCCCACCCGTGCACCGCGTTCGACAAATGGCGCGCGATCCCCCTCATCGACGACGCCGACGTGGTCGTCGACGTCATGCGGACGTACTTCTGACGCCCGCCTTCGCGGTCTCCCGGTGCGTGGCCAGGATCGAGCCGGCCAGGATCAGCGCGAACGCCACACCGGTGAGTGGCGTGATCTCCTCGCCGAGTACCGCCGCGCCGAGGACCACGGCCACGGCCGGGTTGACGAAGGTGATGACCGTGGCGCGTACGCCGCCGACCTCCGCGATCAGCGCGAAGAACAGCACGAACGCCAGCGCGGTGCAGGCGACCGCCAGCGCCAGCACGGCCAGTACCGGGCCCAGGGTCACCGTGCGCGCCAGGTCGGGCAGATCCGGGGCGGCCACCGGCGCGAACATGAGCGCGCCGATCGCCAGCGACATCGCCGCGACGCCGTACGGGGGCGCGTCGCCGAGCCAGCGTTCGACGATGAGCGGCCCGGTGGCGTAGCAGACGACCACGCCGATCAGCTCCACCATCGGGAAGACGCCGCCGGCGCCGACCTGGAAGCCGAGCAGGAGCGCGACCCCCGCGAAGCCGGCGAGCAGGCCGCCGACCCGGCTCGGGGTCAGGTGCTCGTCGCGGTTGGTGGCCCGGGCGAGGACCGCGGCGACCAGCGGCACGCCCGCGATGACCAGGCCGGTGAACGCGCTGTCCACGTGCCGCTCGGCGTCGGAGAGCAACAGCCACGGCAGGGCGACCTCGATGACCGTGTAGGCCAGCAGCGGCAGCCAGGGGCGCAGCGACGCGCGGATCTCCTTGCGGGCGAGCGCGACGGGCAGCAGCAGTAGCGCGCCGAGCCCGGTGCGGAGAAAGACGAGCTCGGCGGGGCCGATCTCGCGGACCGCGACCTTGATCAGCAGATAGGGGACACCCCAGATCACGCACATGGCCGCGAAGAGGACCCACCCACGACGACTCATGGCACGAGAATCAGGCCAGGCGGCGCACCGGGTCTTGAACGCTGTTGCGGTACGCGGCCGGAGTAACCCCCGTCACGCGCTTGAACCAGCGGGTCAGGTGGGCCTGGTCGGCGAAGCCGACGGCGCCCGCGACCTGTGCCGGGCTCACGCCGGCGGCGAGCAGGTCGCGAGCCGCGCAGACGCGTTCGAGCACGAGCCAGGTGTGCGGCGGAAACCCGGTCGCCTCCCGGAAGACGCGCAGCATGTGGAACGGCGACAGCTCCACACCCGCCGCCAGCTCCCGGAGCGTGGGCGGGCAGCGCAGGTCGGCGGCGAGCCGGTCGCGGATCGCGGCGATCTTCCGCGCGGCGGCCGGGTCCGAGGCGCGGACCGGCTTCGGCCCGGCGCGTTCCCGGCCGTGCCGCCGGATGACGGCCTCGAACGCCCACGCGAGCTTCGACTGGGCGGCGAGCGGGTCGGCGCCGGCCGTGAGCGCCTCGTGCGCGGCGCGGATCAGGTGCACGGCGCGCGCGTCGTGGACGACCGCGTCGGGAAACGCGGGCCGGGTCGCCCGGCCGTCGAGCAGCATGGCCTCGCTGGGGTACAGCACCCGGTAGGACCAGCCACCCTCCGCGGCGGCGCGGCCGTCGTGCGGCTCGTCCGGCTCGAGGATGGCCAGGCTCCCCACGCCCGCGCGGTGCGTCTCGCCGCGGTAACGGAACTGCTCCACGCCGGCGACCGCCACCCCGATGGCGAACGTGGCGTGGGTGTGCCGGGTGAACACGTGGCGCCGGTATGACGCGGTGAGCAGGTCGAGCGCGAAGCGGCCGTCGTCGACCCTCGTCCAGGTGGCCGACTCCGTCATGCCGCGACGCTATACCCGGGTGGTGAGCACCGCCGCGCGGCTGACCGCGGCGCCAGCCGACCACTCCGTTCCGTCAGGACGGTTGAGGACGCCGCGGGTGACCCGCTTGGCGATCGCGGTGACGAGGCGGCGGGGGCGGCGCGGGCTGAGGTGGGCACCGAGCGCAGCGCCAGGCTGAAGTTGAGCACGAACGTCTTGGCGGCCGCGTAGGACGCGAAGTAGGGCGACGGCTGGAAGCCGGCCGTGGAGCCCACGTTGATCACCCCACCGTCGCCGCGGGCCAGCATCGCCGGCACGAGCAGCCGGGTGAGGGCGACGACGGACACCACATTGACCATCAGCTGGTCGGTGTCGCGGCCGGCCGGGATCTCCTCGAACCGCCCGGCCGTGCCGATTTCATCGGCCGCCGGTTGACGTCGCATCGCGATTAGCGGTCCTTCATCCAGGCATTTCCGCAAGGCTGCGGGAAAAGCGCGGATCCCGCGCCGAAATACGTATTTCGACCCCGCTGGTTCGACCCTCTCATGCGGCCACTGAGGCAGCTCTCATCCCTAGCCCGCCTCCGTGGGGTGAGCGTGGCCCGCCGTTCCGGCCGATCGGGCCCCCAGGCGGTCCGCCGTGCGTACGTTGGCGGGATGTCTGACGCCGCACCACCGATCGTCGTCGGCTTCGACGAGTCCGACGGTGCCCGCGCGGCCCTGCGTTGGGCGATGGACGAGGGTGCCCGCGGCGGCGCGCCCGTCGACCTGGTGTACGCGTTCGACTGGCCGGTGATGGACGGTGCCGCGAGCCTGGCCCCGGCGGTCTGGCCCGACTACGGCGCCCGTGACGAGGCGGGCAAGGCCGTCACCGCCGCCGTGGCGCAGACGCACGAGCGCCACCCCGACGTGGCGGTGACCGGCGCGGTGGTGGCCGGCGCCGCCACCGCCGTGCTGGTGGAACGCTCGCACCGGGCCCGCCTCGTGGTGCTCGGCGGGCGCGGCGCCGGCGGGTTCGCCGGGCAGTTGGTCGGTTCGACGAGCGTCAGCGTTTCGGCGCACGCGCGCTGCCCGGTCGTCGTCGTACGCGGGCGGGAGCCGGCCGCCGGCGCCCCGGTCGTGGTCGGTGTCGACGGGTCCGACCAGGCGCTGCTGGCGGTGGAGTTCGCGTTCGCCGCCGCGGCCGGCCGGGGCACGAGCCTCCAGGTGGTGCGCGCCGGAGATCAGCCCGCCCACGTCGACGCCGCACGGGCGGAGACCGCGGGGCTCGTCAGCGCCTGGCGGGACACGTACCCCCAGGTCCCGGCGAGCGTCCACGTCGTGGCCGGCTCGGCCGCGGCGGCGCTGGTCGAGGCGAGCGGCGGCGCGCAGCTCGTCGCGGTCGGGTCGCGGGGCCGGGGTGGCTTCCGCGGCCTGCTGCTGGGCTCGGTGAGCCAGCAGCTGCTGTACCACGCCGACTGCCCGGTCGCCGTCGTCCGCGCACTGCCGACCTGAGCCGACCCCGACACCTCCGGCAACGCGCCACAGCCGTGTCCGCGCGCTGCCGACCTGAGGGCACGCGCCGCGGCTCAGGTGTTGCGGCGACGCAGGGTGAGGTATCCGGCGAGGGCGACCACCGCCCACACCGCCGCCACCGCCGTCTGGAGCGTCAGGGCCCCGGGCGCCAGCCCGTCGACCGTCGCCCGTGCGGTGGGCAGCAGCGGCGGGGCCAGCCACGGCACCGGCGAGTCCTTCGTGCCCACGACGAAGGCGAGCGCCGTGCAGCCGGTCAGCACCGCTAGCCCGCGGGCGGCGTTGCCCACCGCGGCCCGGCTGGCCAGCGCGCCCAGCAGCACCGCGGGCGGCACCAGCAGCAGGTGCGCCCACACACCCGTGACCACGCCGGACGCCACCGAAGGGCCGGTGATGCCGCCGAGCGGCCACGGCAGCGCCAGCGCGATCGCGACCAGGACGAGCGCCGGCACCAGCGCGGCGAGCAGGCCCGCGGCGGTCTCCCGGGCCAGCCCTCGGGCGGCCACTGTGGACAGCTGGCGCTGGGTGTCCGGCTCGACGTTGAAGAGGATCTGGGTCTGCCAGGCCACCACCGGGAAGAGGACCGCGGCGGAGAACCCGTACGCCTCGGCGGCCTGCGCCTTCCCGCCGCCGTAGATGACGCCGAGCACGACCAGGAGGATGAGCAGCGGGGCGAGGGCGCGGCCGGTGCGCAGGAACGCGGCGAGCCGCAGGCGGACGAGAGCGCTCATGACGGCGTACGCACCCCCAGCACCCGGTGGCCGGCGGCGCGCAGGTCGACCAGGGCGGCGTCGACGTCGGCGACCGCGACGGCCACCTCGATGACGCACTCGACGGCGTCCACAATGGGCGACGAGAGCACGCCGTCGGCCAGCTCCCACGTCCGCACGTCGGGCAGGGAGGAGACCTCGCCGAGGTGGTCGCTGATCAGCACCCGCCCGCCGCGCGCCAGCACCTCCGTCACGACCATCGGGATCTCCAGCCGGGTGGCCGCGTCCAGCCCCTCCCACGGCTCGTCCAGGATCAGCAGGTCGGGCCGGTGCACAAGGCCCTGGATCAGGCCGACCTTCTGCGCGGAGCCCTTGGACAGCTCGGCCAGCGGGTGGTCGAGCAACCCGTCGAGGTGCAGCCTGGCCGACCAGTCACCCACCGCGCGGAGAGCGTCGGCCGGCGCCAGGCCGTGGACCGCGGCCATCCCCATCAGGTACCGGCGGGCGGTGAACGGCTGGTCGGCCGGGAACCGCTCCGGCACGTACCCGACGCGGGGCGGCCGGTCGCGGACCGCGCCCCGCTGCGGGCGCAGCAGCCCGGCGGCGAGCTTGAGCAGCGTCGACTTGCCCACGCCGTTGCGGCCGACCACCGCGACCGCCTCGCCCGCCGCCACCGACGCCTCGACGCCGCGCAACACCCACGGCTCACCCCGGCGGTATCGGAGCCACACTCCGTCCAGTCGCACCGCTCGATGGTGCCACGAGCAAGACGATCTTGCCCCGACCGTGGCCCTTCTCCAGTTCGCGATGGGCTTGGGCCGCCTGTTCCAGTGGATACGTATGCCGGACGTGGAAGCGCAGCTCGCCCTTGGCGTAGAGCTCCGCGAGCGACGCGAGCCGCTCCGCGGACCGCACCCCCTCGACCACCCGGACGCCCAGCTCGGCGGCCCGGCCGTGCTCGACCAGCGTGATGATCCGCCGGCGGTCGGCCACCAGCGCCAGCGACGCCTCCAGCGCCTCCCCGCCCGCGCCGTCGAGCGCCGCGGTCGCACCGCCGAGCGCGCGCAGCCGCTCGACCAGGCCGTCGCCGTACGCGACCGGCGTCGCCCCCAGCTCGCGCAGGTAGTCGTGGTTGTCCGGCGCCGCCGTGCCGATCACCCGCGCGCCGGCCCGCACCGCGAGCTGCACCGCCATCGTGCCGACCGCGCCGGCCGCTCCGTGTACCACCAGGGTGTCGTCTTGGGAAAGGGCGAGCGCCTCGAGCGCGAGTGACGCGGTCTGCGCGCCCGCCGTGAAGCCGCCGGCCACCTCCCACGGCATCGTCTCCGGCTTGGGCGTCACGTGGCCGGCCGGCACCACCACGTACTCCGCGTAGGCCTGCACCTGGCCGAAGCCCAGCACCTCGTCGCCGGCGGACACCCCCGTGGCGCCCGCCCCGACCTCGTCGACCACACCGGCGAACTCGTTGCCCGGGATCCGCGGCAGCGGCGACGTCACGCCGGGTGGCGTCCAGCCAGCCCGCACCGCCAGGTCGTAGGGCTGCACGCCGGCCGCCCGCACGCGCACCCGCACCTCGCCGGCACCCGGCCGCGGAGTGTCCACCTCGGACACCCGCAGCACCTCGGGCCCACCGAACTCACTGAATATCGCCGCTCTCATGGGATCGAGTCTCGAACCTCAACCCCGCTAGAGGTCAATCACCCGCGCTCTATGAGGTGGCCCACAACGGCCGGGCCGAACATCGCGGCGCCGGACGCGTCGCGCCGCGGGTCGACCTCGGGCAGCGTCACCGGCTCGCCGCTCCCGCTGGCCGCCGCCGGCCGCGGCCCCACCCAGGCGAGGGCGAGCCGCCGCTCACCCTTGAGGAACCGCTGGGCGCGCACGCCGCCGGTCGCCCTTCCCTTGGTGGGGTACGCCGAGAGCGGAGTGACCTTCACGCTGCCGCCCGCGGACGTGACCACCATCGGGTCGCCGTGGTCGGGGTCGTCGGTGCGCACCGCGCCGAAGAACACCGCGTGCGAGCCGGCCGTGAGGTTGATGCCCGCCATGCCGCCGCCCTTGAGGCCCTGCGGCCGGACGAGGCTCGCCGGGTAGTAGAGCAGCGAGGCGTCGGAGCTGACGAACGCGAGCACCTCGGCCCCGTCGGTGAGCCAGGTGGCGCCGACCACCTCGTCTTCCTCGCGGAGCGTGATCACCTCGAACTCGTCGGAGCGCACCGGCCACTCCGGCGCGCACACCTTCACCACGCCCTGCTTGGTGCCGAGCGCGAGGCCCGGCGAGCCCTCACCGGTCAGCGGGGCGAGGCCGATCACCGTCTCCCCCGCGCGCAGCGGCACGAGCTCCGAGGCGGACATGCCGCCGCTCAGCGAGACCGTGCCGGTCTGCTCGGGCAGCACCGGCAGCGGCAACACGTCGGTCTTGAACGCCCGCCCGTGGCTGGTCACCAGCAGCACGAGGCCGCGGGCGGTGGTGTGCACCACCGCCCGCACGCTGTCGTGCTTGACCCGGCCGCGGCGGCTGCGCCCCTCGGGCGCCTCCTCCGACTCGACCGCGGTGCGGGCCACCAGGCCGCTCGCCGACAGGATCACCTGGCACGGGTCGTCGCCGACCTCCAGGGGCCCGGACGGCACCGACGCGGCGAGCGTCTCCTTCAGGTCGCCGTCGATCAGCGTGGTGCGCCGCTCGGCGGTGAACTCCTTCGCCACCGCGGCGAGCTCGTCGGAGACGACCTTCTTGAGCACCTGGTCGTCGTCGAGGATCGCGGACAGCTCGGCGATCTCGGCGCGCAGCTTCTCTCCCTCGGCCTCCAGCTCGATCCGGTCGAACTTGGTGAGCCGGCGCAGCGGGGTGTCCAGGATGTACGTCGCCTGGATCTCGGAGAGCTTGAACTGGCTCATCAGCGCGTCCTTGGCCGCCTGCGCGTTTTCGCTCGCCCGGATCAGCCGCACCACCTTGTCGATGTCGATCAGCGCGATGAGCAGGCCGTCGACGAGGTGGAGGCGCTCCTGCCGCTTGCGCCGCCGGTATGTCGTGCGCCGCGTGACCACCTCGTACCGGTGGGCGAGGAACACCTCCAGCAGCGCCTTGAGGCCCAGCGTCTGCGGCTGGCCGTCGACGAGCACGAGGTTGTTGACGCCGAACGACGACTCCAGCGGCGTCAGCCGGTAGAGGTCGGCGAGCAGCGCCTGCGGGTTGACGCCCACCTTGCACTCGATGACCAGCCGGGTGCCGGCCTCGCGGTCGGTGAGGTCTTTGACGTCGGCGATGCCCTGAAGCCGCTTGGTGCGGTTGACCTCCTCGGTGATCCGCTCGATCACCTTCTCGGCGCCCACACCGTACGGCAGCTCGGTCACCGTGATCGCCTGCCGCCCGCGGCTCCCCTCGAGCGGCCCGATCTCCACCTTGCCGCGCATGCGCACCACACCGCGGCCGGTCTCGTACGCCTTGCGCACCTCGTCGAGGCCGAGCAGCAGCCCGCCGGTCGGCAGGTCGGGCCCGGGCACGAACGTCATCAGCTTGTCGAGCGTCGCGTCCGGATGCTTGATCAGCCACCGCGCGGCCGCGACCACCTCACCCAGGTTGTGCGGGATCATGTTGGTGGCCATGCCGACCGCGATGCCCGAGGTGCCGTTGACGAGCAGGTTGGGGAAGGCAGCCGGCAGCACGGTGGGCTGCTCCAGCGAGCCGTCGTAGTTGGGGTAGAAGTCGACCGTGCCCTCGCCGAGCTCCCCGACGAGCAGCATCGCCTCCCGCGACATCCGCGCCTCGGTGTACCGCGAGGCGGCCGGGCCGTCGTCCGGGCTCCCGAAGTTTCCGTGCCCGTCGACGAGGGGGGCGTTGAGCGAGAAGTCCTGCGCCATCCGCACCAGGGCGTCGTAGATCGCCCCGTCGCCGTGAGGATGGTACTTTCCCATGACATCGCCGACAATTCGTGCACTCTTCACATGAGGCCGCTCGGGGCGGTGGCCCTGCTCGTACATCGAGTAGAGGATGCGGCGGTGCACCGGCTTGAGGCCGTCGCGGGCGTCCGGGAGGGCGCGGGAGTGGATGACCGAGACCGCGTACTCCAGATAGGAGTCTTCGACCTCCTGGACCAGCGGGTTGTCCAGGACGTTCGCGCCGGCCTGGTCGAACGCGGACAGGTCCACAGTGGACCCTTTGTCCTTGCGGCGTGCCATGTGCTTGCGTCTCCCTCTACGCGTCGATGGCGTCGCGGTCGACGCGCGCCGCCTGGTCGATCAGCCACGCGCGGCGCGGCGGCACCGCGTCGCCCATCAGCAGGTCGAGCACCCGCTCGGCCGCGTCGACGTCTTGCATCGTGATGCGGCGGACCGAGCGGGTGGCCGGGTTCATCGTGGTGTCCCACAGCTCGTCGGCGTCCATCTCGCCGAGGCCCTTGAACCGGGGCACCGGCGTGACCACCTGCTTGCCGGCCTTCTCCAGCTTGGCGACCGTGCTCTCCATCTCCGCCTGCGTGTACGTGTAGATCGTCTTCGGGTCGCGGCCCTTGGTGGTCACCTTGTGCAGGGGCGGCATGGCGGCGAAGAGACGGCCGGCCTCGATGGCCGGGCGCATGTAGCGGGCGAAGAGCGTGATCAGCAGCGTGCGGATGTGTGAGCCGTCGACGTCGGCGTCGGCCATGATGAGGATGCGGCCGTAGCGCAGCGAGCCGAGGTCGAAGGTGCGGCCCGAGCCGGCGCCGAGCACCTGCACGATCGCCGAGCACTCCGCGTTGTCGAGCACCTGCTGGAGGTTGGCCTTCTGCACGTTGAGGATCTTGCCGCGGATCGGGAGCAGCGCCTGGTACTCGGACGAACGGGCCAGCCGGGCGGTGCCGAGCGCGCTGTCGCCCTCGACGATGAACAGCTCGCTGCGTGCGACGCCGCTGGAGCGGCAGTCGACCAGCTTCGCCGGCATGGACGCGCCTTCCAGGGCGGTCTTGCGGCGGGCGGCGTCCTTCTGCTGCTTTTGGGTGAGGCGCACCCGGGCGGCGTCGACGATCTTTTGCAGGACGGTGCGCGCCTCGGCCTTGGTCTTGCGCGCGTCGACCCAGCCCTTCAGGTGTTGCTCGACCACGCCCTGGATGACCCGGGTGATGCCGGCGGTGGAGAGCTCGTCCTTGGTCTGCGAGGTGAACTGCGGCTCGGGGATGCGCACGTGCACGACCGCGGTCATGCCTTCGAGCACGTCGTCGAGGACCGGCGGCTCCTCCTTGGGCTTGAGCAGGCCGCGGGTATTGCGCACGGCCTCGACCAGCGCGCGAGTGGCGGCCCGCTCGAAGCCCTTGCGGTGGGTGCCGCCGTGCACGTTGCGGATGGTGTTGGTGAAGCACTCGACCGTGCGCTCGTAACCGGTGCCCCAGCGCAGCGCGACCTCGACCTCGGCCTTGCGCTCCACGTTGGACTGCATCACGCCGTTTTCGTCGGCGGCGTTCTCCCGGTACGAGCCTGAGCCGTGGATCAGGACGGTGCCGCAGACCGGGCGGTCGCCGGCCGGCGCGAGGAACTCCACCATGTCGGAGAGCCCGTTGGGGAAGTGGTAGGTGTCCTTGCCGCCGGCGTGCTTGAGCACGTACGTCACGGTGGGCACCAGGAACGCGGTGTGGCGCACCTTGGCGCGCACCGCCTCCACGTCGAGCGCCGCGCCGGTCTCGAAGTAGCGCGGGTCGTGCCAGTAGCGGATGGACGTGCCGGTGGGCTTGCCGGCGCGCAGCCGGCCGGTGACCCGCAGCCCGCTCTCCGGGGTGAACGGCGCGTCCGGGCCGTCGCCGTCGAAGACGCCGGGCTCGCCGTAGCGGAACGACATCTCGTGCACCTTGCCGTCGCGGCGGACGGTGACGTCGAAGCGGCTGGCCAGCGCGTTGACCGCGGAGGCGCCGACGCCGTGCAGGCCGCCGGAGGTCTTGTAGCCCGAGCCGCCGAACTTGCCACCCGCGTGCAGCCGGGTCAGGACGAGCTCGACGCCGGACAGGCCGGAGCGGGCGTGGACGTCGGTGGGGATGCCCCGCCCGTCGTCGTCGACCTGCACCGACCCGTCCTCGTGCAGCGTCACCTCCACCTTGGTGGCGTGGCCGGCCACGCCCTCGTCGGTGGAGTTGTCGAGGATCTCGTTGACCAGGTGGTTGACCCCGCGGCTGTCGGTCGAGCCGATGTACATGCCGGGGCGCTTACGGACGGCGTCGAGCCCCTCGAGGTGCGTGAGGTCGTCCGCGCCATAGAGGGTCTCGGTCACCTTGCTGCTCCCGGATCGTGCGGCTATGTCGCGGCCAGCGTAACGGCCGGCCCCGACAACACCCGTCACGAACCGCCAGTGACGGCCACCACCTGCCCGTTGACCCCGGTGTTCGCGGCCGAGCCGAGGTACACCACGGCGTTGGCGACCTCGGCCGCGTCCAGCAGCCGCCCCAGCGGGCTCAGCGCCGCGTAGGCCTCACCCACCGCGTCCACGATGTGCGTATTCGTCTCGGTACGTATCAGGCCGAGCATGGCCACATTGGACAGGATGTCGCCGTCCCGGCCCAGGTTGAACGCGACCGAGCGGCTGAACCCGTGCAGGGCCGCCTTGGCCGCGCCGTAGTACTCGCCGCCGGCCATGCCGTCGGTGGCGATGCTGGAGGAGACGTGCACCAACCGGCCGAACCGGCGCTCCCGCATCGCCGGTGCGACCGCCCGGGTGAGCCGGATGGCGCCCTCGATGTTGGACCGCACCATGGCCAGCCAGCCGTCGTCGGCCAGCCCTTCGAACGGGCCTTCCCACAGCGTGTCGCCGCCCCAGTGGACGGCGTTGTTGACCAGCACGTCGATCCGCCCGGTGCGGTCCAGCACCGCGCGGACCAGGTCGGTCGCCGAGTCCGGCTCGTCCAGCGCGTACCGGACCGCCTCCGCGCCGGTCTCCTTGGCCAGCTCCTCGGCCGCCGCTTTCGCCGAGTGGTAGGTCAGCACCACGTCCGCGCCCTCGGCGGCGAAGCCGCGGGCGACGTACCGCCCGATGCCTCCGGTGGCGCCCGTCACGACGACGGTGCGCCCAGCGAGTCCCAGATCCATGTCGTTTCCCCTTTCGGTCTCCCCCCAACCTCGCCGCCGCCGGACGCGGTAGGGAGGCCGGCGTGAGGGTGGCCCCGCGGGGGACACCCTCCGCCCGCCGGCCGTCGATAGGCTCGAAGGCATGAGTGAGCTGGGCGATTACCTCCGCGGCCGCCGCGAAGCCGTCACCCCGGCCGAGGTCGGGCTTCCGGAAGGACCCCGCCGCCGGACCCCGGGCCTGCGCCGGGCCGAGCTCGCCACGCTGGCCGGGGTGAGCATCGAGTACCTGACGCGGCTGGAGCAGGGGCGTGACCGCCACCCGTCGCCGCAGGTGCTGGGCGCGCTCGCGGACGCGCTCCGGCTCGACGTCGACGAGCGCTTCCACCTGCACCTGCTGGCCAAGCCCGGCGGCGGGCCGATCTGCTCCGCACGGGCCACGCCGGCGAGCACGGTGCGGCCGACCGTGCGGGCGCTGCTCGACCGGCTGGAGCCGGCGCCGGCCTACGTCGTCAACCGGCTCGGCACGCTCATCGCCCACACCGAGGGGTACCGGCGGCTGGCCGGCCCGGTCGGGCTGCTCGACGGCGACCCGCCCAGCCTGCACCGCTTCCTGTTCACCGACCCGCGGGCCCGCACCGCGTACCCGGACTGGGAGCGCCGGGCCGACGAGGCCGCGGCGGCGCTGCGCTTCGAGTCACGCGGCGGCGGCGACGAGCACACGCGGGAGCTGGTCGACTGGCTGAGTGTGGCGGCGGGCGCGGCGTTCATCCAGCGGCTGGAGCGGCCGCCGGCGCTGGCCCGCAGCCGCGGGGTCCACCACCTGGTCCACCCGGACGGCGGCGAGCTGCGCTTGGCGTACGAGACGCTCGACCTCCCGGCCGGCGACTACCAGCAGCTCGTCGTGTACCTGCCGGCGGACGAGGCGACGGAGGCCGCACTCGACAAGATCACCGGCCGCCGGCCGGGGGCACTCCGACCCGTGGCGTGACAGCGACCACTTTTTGGTAGCAGCTTGTTTTTGGGAGTTACTCTCATTTCATGGCTTCTATCAAGTCACGCTGGTGGGCGCTGGCCGCGCTCGCCCTCGCCACGCTCGCGATCGGGCTCGACGCCACCGTGCTGAGCGTGGCGCTGCCGACCCTGTCCCGCGACCTCGACGCGTCGACCGGCGACCTACAGTGGTTCACCAACGCGTACCTGCTGGTCATGGCGGCCGCCCTGCTGCCGGCCGGCATGCTCGGCGACCGGTTCGGGCGCAAGCGGATGCTGCTCGGCGCGCTCGTGCTCTTCGGCGCCGCCTCGGCCGCGTGCGCATACGCCACCTCGACCGGCCAGCTCGTCGCCGCGCGGGCGTTCCTCGGCCTCGGCGCGGCGGTGCTCATGCCGCTCACCGCGGCCGTGCTGACCGTGCTCTTCACGCCGGACGAACGCCCCCGCGCGCTGACCGTGTGGGTCACCGCGAACGCGCTGGGCATCCCGCTCGGCCCGCTGGTCGGCGGCTGGCTGCTGGACAACTTCTGGTGGGGGTCGGTCTTCCTGATCAACCTGCCGCTCGTGGCGGTCGCGCTGCTCGCGGTCGGCACGCTGGTCCCCGAGTCGCGGGCCGACGAACGCCGCCGCTTCGACCTCGCCGGCGTGGCGCTCTCCACGGTCGGGCTCGTCACGCTCGTCTACGGCGTGATCGAGGCCGGCGAGCGCGGCTGGGGCGACACCCGCTCGCTGCTCATGATGGTCACCGGCGCCGTGGTGCTGGTGGCGTTCGGAGTCTGGCAGCGCCGCGCCCGCCAGCCGCTCGTCGACCTCGCGCTGTTCCGTTCGCGCGGCTTCACCTGGGGCGCGATCCTCGCCACGGTCGCGACGTTCACGATGTTCGGGCTGCTGTTCACGCTCCCCCAGTTCTTCGGCACGGTGTACGGCACGGACGCGTTCGGCACCGGCCTGCGCCTGCTCCCGGTCATCGGCGGGCTCATGGTCGGCGCCCGGGTGGCCGGCCGGGTCGCCGAGCGTGCCGGCGCCAAGGCGGTGGTCGCGGCCGGCCTCGCCGTGATGGCCGTCGCGCTCGCCGCCGGCGCCACCACGAGCGCGGACACCGGGTACGGCTACGTCGCCGCGTGGGTGTCCGTGGCCGGCCTGGGCCTCGGCTTCGCGATGCCGCCCGCCATGAACGCCGCCCTCGGCGCGCTCGAGGCCGACCGCAGCGGCGTCGGCTCCGGCCTCATCCAGGCGATGCGGCAGGTCGGCAGCGCGATCGGGGTCGCGGTGCTCGGCACCGTGCTCAACGCGGCCTACCGCGACGGGCTGCCCGCCGGCACCGAGGACGCGGTGCGCAAGAGCGCCGCCGGCGGCGTCGAGGTGGCCAGCCGGCTCGGCTCGCCCACGCTGCTGGAATCGGTGCGCACGGCGTTCGTTCACGGGATGGACGCCACGCTCGCCCTCTCCGCGGCACTGGCGGCGGCCGGCGCGGTGCTCGCGCTCGTCTTCCTGCCGGCGCGGCCCGCGCCAGGAGCGCCCCGCGACGGCGAGGCGGCCCGGGAGCCGGCAGAATCGACGGCATGACGGCTGCTTCCGACCTAGGCGACCGTAGGAATCCCGGCCTGCGCGAACGCAAGAAGGCCAAGACGCGTGCCGCCATCCAGCGGCACGCGTTGCGGCTCTTCCAGGAGAAGGGGTACGCGGCGACGACCGTCGACCAGATCGCCGAGGCGGCCGAGATCTCGCCGAGCACGTTCTTCCGCTACTTCCCCACCAAGGAAGACGTCGTCCTGCTCGACGGCTGGGACCCGATGTTCGTCGCGTCCGTCCTCGCCCAGCCACCCGAGATGGGCCCGGTGGCCGCCATCCGCGCCGCGATCCGCGAGGTCGTCGCGCGCATGTCCGCCGAGGAATGGGAGGCCGAGCGGGGGCGCCAGGAGCTGGTCCGCATGGTGCCCGAGCTGCGGACCCGGCTGCTACAGCAGTACGTGGACGCGATCGACCTGCTGGCCGGCGCCATCGCCGAACGGGCCGGCCTGCCGGCCGACGACTTCGCGGTGCGCGCCATGGCCGGCGCGGTGATCGGCGTGTCGCTGGCCGCCGTCCCGCACGTGCTGGGCGGCACCCACGATCTGATCGACTACGACCGCGTCGACGAGGCGCTCGCCCTGCTGGAGGCCGGGCTGCCGCTGCCGGGCAAGGCGTAGCCGGCGCGGCTTGTCGCTAGGACGCCTGGCGGACGGGCATGTCGGCCAGCCACACGCCGGCCAGGTCGCTGAGGGGCACGTCGAGGGCCTGGCTGAGGCAGACCACGGTGCCGAACGCCGGCGCGGGAAGGCGGCCCGCCTCGATCTTGCGCAGGGTCTCAGGGGAGATGCCGGCCGCCACGGCCACCTCGGCGAGGCTGCGGCTGGCCCGCGCGGCGCGGAGGGCGGCGCCGAGGCGCTGGCCGGCTGCGATCTGTGCGGCCGTGAGCGGTTGGCGAACCATGGCAGCAGGATAGCCCCCCGTAGCCGCCCCGACCGGGCGTGGTATAAAAATACCGCACAGGGGAGAGGGAGGTTGTCGTGATCGAGCTCAAGTCCGCCGAGGAGATCGGCCGGATGGCGGTGGCCGGCCAGTTCGTCGGCGAGCTGCTCGCCGAGCTGAGCGGCGTCGCCGCGGTCGGCGTCAACCTGATGGACCTCGAACACCACGCCCGCCGCCGGATCAAGGAGCGCGGCGCCGAGTCCTGCTACTGGGACTACGCCCCTTCGTTCGGCCGCGGCCCGTTCCGCAACGTGCTGTGCCTGTCGGTCAACGACGCGGTGCTGCACGGCCTGCCGCACGACTACGTCCTGCGGGACGGCGACCTGCTCAGCATCGACATGGCGGCCGGCATCGACGGCTGGGTCGCCGACTCCGCGCTCTCCGTCGTCGTCGGCACCCCCGACCCGGCCGACCTGAAGCTGATCGAGGCCACCGAGGTCGCGCTGGCGGCCGGCATCGCCGCCGCCCGGCCCGGCGGCCGGCTCGGCGACGTCTCCGCCGCGATCGGCGAGGTCGCCCATTCGTACGGCTACCGCGTCAACGCCGAGTTCGGCGGCCACGGCATCGGCCGCACCATGCACGAGGCCCCGCACGTCGCCAACGACGGCCGACCCCACCGCGGCATGAAGCTCGAACCCGGCCTCACCATCGCCATCGAGCCCTGGTTCTGCCGCTCCACCGACAAGATCAGGTACGACCGCGACGGCTGGACGATCCGCTCCGCCGACGGCTCCCGCACCGCCCACTCCGAGCACACGGTCGCCGTCACCGCCTCCGGGCCCCAGGTGCTGACCCGACGCCCCGATCACGGCGCCACGGCGGCCGACCCCACCAAGAAGCCCGCGACAGCGTCCTGAGCTGCGCCGTATGCGAAGTTCGCCTGGTGGCCGCCCGCTGGATCGGTGGTGTCCGCTGGCGTGACAGTCGGGCCGGATCCACCCGTGGCAGGGCATCCTCGCCGGGCTGGCGCTCGCCTTCGGCCTCACGCTGCTCATCGAGCTCGGCCGCTACCTGATGGGTCGCCGCGCGCGCACCAGGGCCAAGCAGACCGCCTAGAGGGCGGATCGGGTCTTGACGAGTGTGCGGTGGGGCCGCAATAGTTAATCAACTTGCCTAACGGTTGGACGACGGAGGGGTTGATGACGCGGCTGGCCGGCTCCTCCAAGCTGCTCCGGGCGATGAACGAGAGCGCCACGCTCGCGCTCCTGCTCGACCGGGGCACGCTCACCCGGGGCGACCTGCGCGAGCTCACCGGCCTCTCCAAACCCACGACGTCCGAGGTCATGCGGCGCCTCACCGACGCCGGCCTGGCCGTCGTGGTCGGCCACACGAGCGGTGGGCCGGGCCCGAGCGCCGAGATCTACGCGGCCAACCCGGCCGCCGGCCACGCCATCGCGATCTCGGTACGGGAGACGCAGCGCCCCCACCTCGCCGCCGTCCTCTGTGACCTGGCCGGCGCCGAGGTGGCCCGGTCCGAGGTCGCCGTGCCGACCGACCCGCTGCCGGCGGTGGCGGGGCTCGTCGACGACCTGGCCCGCCAGGCGGGTCTCGTGCCGGGCAGCGTGCGGCTCGTCCAGCTCGCCCTCCCCGGCTCGTACGACGCGGCCGCCGGCGTCATCCGGCACATCGACGTGCCCGGGTGGGACCGCCCGGGGCTGGTCGCCGACCTCGCCATCCGGCTCGGCGCCACCGTGGCGGCGGACAACGACGTCAACCTGGCCGCCATCGCCGAGCGCCACCACGGGGTGGCCGGCGACGCGGAGAGCTTCGCGCTGGTGTGGTTCTCCGGCGGCCTCGGCCTCGCCATCGACCTGGGCGGCACGCTGCTGCGCGGATCGCGTGGCGGGGCCGGTGAGATCGGGTACATGCCGGTCGGCCTCGGCCGCGGTGCCGACCGCACCGACCTGACCGACCTGGTCGGCGGCCCGGCGGTGCTCGCGCTCGCCGCGGCACACGGCATCGACGCACCGACCCCGGAGGCGGCGGTGGCCGCGGCTTCCGCTCCGTTCCTCGACGCGCTCGCCGAGCGCATCGCCTACGGGCTCGCCGCCGTCGCGGCCGTGCTCGACCCGCCCCTCATCGTGCTCGCCGGCGACGTCGGGCGGGCCGGCGGCGCGGCGCTCGCCGACCGGGTCACCGCCGCGCTGCACGCCAACACGCCGCTCGACACCGCGATCGCCGTCACCGGTGTCGCCGACGACCCCGTGCTGCTCGGCGCCCAGGTCGCCGCGCAGCAGGCCCTCCGCGAACAGATCATCACCACCCTCCGGGACACCGCCCCGGCCGCATAGAAATCCCCCCATCCCGCCGGATCACCCCCACCGGAAGGAGCGCTCCACCATGCCCTCATTTAGTCGAAAAATGATGGTAATTGCCGCCATAACGCTTGTCTCCGCCTGCACACCGGGCGAGACCGAGAAGCCGGTCGCCTCTCCCGGCACCGAGGCCTCCGGCACCGTCGAGTTCTGGCACTTCTTCACCGACCGCGAGGCCAAGGCGATCGACACGATCGTGGCCGACTTCAAGGCCGCCCACCCGAAGATCGAGGTCGTGGTCAAGTCCGGCCAGGACGACACCAAGATGCTCCAGGCCATCGGCGCCGGCCAGGGCCCCGACGTCGGCCTGTCCTACTCCACCGACACGGTCGGCAAGTTCTGCGCCAGCGGCGCCTGGCTCGACCTCAAGCAGTACATCGAGCGCGACGGCGTCGACCTCGGCAAGCTCCCGCCGACGGTGCGCAGCTACACCGAGTTCAAGGGCCGGCGGTGCGCGATGCCGTTCCTCGCCGACACCTACGGCTTCTACTACAACAGGACGCTCCTCACCGAGGCCGGCATCGCCGCCCCGCCCAAGACGCTGACCGAGCTCACCGACGCGGCCAAGAAGCTCACCAAGCGCAAGCCGGACGGCACGATCGAACGGGCCGGCTTCCTGCCGCTGTTCGGCTTCTACGAACACTCCCCCTCGCACCTCGGGCCGGCGGTCGGCGCCAAGTGGCTCAACGACGACGGCACCAGCGCGATCGGCTCCGACCCGGCCTGGCTCGAGCTGCTCAAGTGGCAGAAGGACCTCGTCGACTGGTACGGCTACGACAAGCTGGAAAAGTTCCGGGCGAGCCTGGGCGACGAGTGGTCCGCCGACAACGCGTTCCACAAAGGACAGGTCGCGATGATGGTCGACGGCGAGTACCGGATCGCCTTCCTGCGCGACCAGGCCAAGGACGTCAAGTTCGGCACCGCGCCGCTGCCGGTCAGCGACGCCCACCCGGACTGGTACGGCGGCGGCTACGTCACCGGCAACGTCATCGGCGTCTCCAAGACGGCCAAGAACCCGGAGGCCGCGTGGGAGCTGATCCGCTACCTCACCACCGACACCGGCGCGATCGTCAAGCTGGCCAACCTCATCAAGAACGTGCCGAGCACCACCGACGCGCTCGCCGCACCCGGGGACCTGGGCAACGACCCGGACTTCAAGGTGTTCCTCGACATCTTCGCCCACCCGCACACGTCGACCACCCCGCCCAGCGCGGTCGGCCCCGCCTACGAGGAGGCGCTGTCCACGTTCCTCCAGAAGTACCAGGCCGGTAAGGGCGGCGACCCCGGCCCGGGTCTCAAGGACGTCGACAAGCAGATCAACCAGCTCGTCCAGCTCGCCGGCTGAGATGACGACCCTCGCTCGACGCCGCAGGCGGGACCGGCTCACCGTGCTGAGCTTCATGGCGCCGGTCCTGCTCGGCTTGCTCGTCTTCCTGGTGTACCCGCTCGTCGCCAGCGTGTACTTCTCGTTCACCACGTTCGACCTGGTGAACGCGCCGCGCTGGGTGGGGCTGCGCAACTGGGAGCACCTCTTCCAGGACCCCAACGTGCGCACGGCGGCGGGCAACACGCTGTGGCTCGTCGCGGTGCTCGTGCCGGCGCGGATGCTCGGCGCGCTCACCACCGGCATGCTGCTGGCCCGGTTCAAGCGCGGCGCCGGCCTGTACCGGACGCTCTTCTACCTGCCCGCGCTCGCCCCGCCGGTGGCGGCGACGCTCGCGTTCGTCTTCCTCTTCAAACCCGGCACCGGCCCGGTCAACTCGCTGCTGGCCGACATCGGCGTCCAGGGTCCACTGTGGTTCAACTCGCCGGATTGGGCCAAGCCGTCGCTCGTCCTGTTGGGGCTGTGGGGGATCGGCGACCTGATGATCATTTTCCTGGCCGCGCTGCTCGACGTGCCGAAGGAGCAGTACGAGGCCGCCTCGCTCGACGGCGCCAACGCGGCGCACCAGTTCCGGTACGTGACGCTGCCGAACATCGCGCCGGTGGTGCTCTTCGCCGCGGTGACCGGGGTGATCCAGACGTTGCAGTACTTCACCCAGGCGGCCGTGGCGGCCAGCGTCGCCTCCGGGCAGGCCACCACCGGCGGCGGGATCTCCTCCACGTTCGGCTACCCGGAAGGGTCCACATTCACCTATCCACTGTGGCTGTACGTGGCCGGCTTCCGGTACGGCGCGCTCGGCTACGCCAACACCCTCGCGGTCGTGCTCTTCGTCGTCGCGGCCGCCGTGACGGTGGTGCTGCTGCGCCGGTTCCGGAGCTTCCTATGAGGCTGGCTTTCGTAGCCCGGCACTCGATCGCGATCGCGCTCGGCGCGATGTTCCTCTGCCCGATCGTGTTCCTCGCATTGACGTCCTTCATGTCCAGCGACCAGTCGCTCACCTCGAACCTCTGGCCCACGTCGTGGCATCCGGGAAACTACGTCGAGGTGTTCCAGCGCACCCCGCTCCCCCGCTACCTGCTCAACACCGCGCTCTACGCCACCGGCGCCACGCTCTTAATGCTGCTGGCCAGCGTGCCGGCCGCGTACGCGCTCGCCAAGCTGCGGTGGCGCGGCCGGACGACGGTCTTCGTGGCGATCGTGTGCATGATGATGCTGCCACCGCAGGTGACCACCGTCCCGCTGTACCTGATGTGGGCCGACTACGGGCTCACCGGCTCGCTGTGGCCGCTGGTGCTGCCGATGCTGCTCGGCGACGCGTTCTCCATCTTCCTGCTGCGGCAGTTTCTGCTCACGATCCCGGACGAGTACCTCGACGCGGCCCGGGTGGACGGCTGCGGCGAGTGGCGGACGCTGCTGCGCGTGGTGCTGCCGATGGCCCGGCCCGGCATCGCCGCCGCGGCCATGTTCCAGTTCTTCTACGCCTGGAACGACTACTACGGCCCGCTCCTCTACACCAGCGAGAACGAGTCCGCGTGGACGCTCTCGCTGGGGCTGGCCTCGTTTCGCACGCTCCACGCCGTCCAGTGGAACATCGTCTCGGCGGCCACACTGCTCACCATGGTGCCCATCGTCGTCGTCTTCTTCTTCGCGCAGAAGGCGTTCGTACAGGGCGTGACACTCACGGGGGTCAAGGGATGAAGATCGCGGTCGTCGGCGGCGGCTCCACGTACACGCCGGAGCTGGTCGAGGGGTTCGCCCGGCTGCTGCCGGACGCGTCGCTCCACCTCGTCGACCCGGCGGCGGAGCGGCTCGCGGTCGTCGGGCCGTTCGCGCGGCGGCTCAACCCCCGCGTCTCCTGGACCACCGACCTGGGCGAGGGGCTCGACGGCGCCGACATCGTGGTGATCCAGCTGCGGGTCGGCGGGCAGAAAGCCCGGATCCACGACGAGACGTTCCCGCTGGCGTGCGGCTGCGTCGGGCAGGAGACCACCGGCGCGGGCGGGCTGGCCAAGGCCGTGCGCACCGTGCCGGTGGTGCTCGACATCGCGTCGCGGGTCGCGCCCGGCACGTGGATCGTCAACTTCACCAACCCGGTCGGCATCGTCACCCGCGCGCTGCTCGACGCCGGCCACCGCGCGGTCGGGCTGTGCAACGTGGCGATCGGCTTCCAGCGCCGCTTCGCCGGGCTGCTCGGCGTGCCGCCCGAGGCGGTCGACCTCGACCACGTCGGGCTCAACCACCTCACCTGGGAGCGGGCCGCCTATGTGGACGGTGTCGACCGGCTGCCCGCGCTGCTGTCCTCGTTCGGGGCGGAGCTCGCCGCCGAGGTGCGGCTCCCGCCGGAGGTGCTCGCCACGCTCGGCAACGTCCCCTCGTACTACCTGCGCTACTTCTACGCCCACGACGAGGTGGTGCGGGAGGAGACCGGCCGGCCCACCCGCGCGCACGAGGTGGCCCGGATCGAGGCCGAGCTGCTCCGGCTCTACGCCGACCCGGCGCTCGACGAAAAGCCGCCACTGCTGGGCCAGCGCGGTGGCGCCTTCTACTCCGAGGCCGCGGTCGGCCTGATCCACTCGCTGACCACCGGCGACGGCGCGCACCACTCGGCCAACGTCCGCAACAACGGCACCCTCCCCTTCCTGCCCGACGAGTCGGTCATCGAGGTGACGTGCGCGGTGTCCACGGACGGCCCGGTGCCCAGGCCGGTGACGCCGGTAGGCCCGGCGCTTTCCGGGCTCATCGGCGCGGTCGCGGCCTACGAGGAGCTGGCCGTCGCCGCCGCCATCCACGGTGGACGGTCCCGGGTGTACTCCGCGCTGCTCGCCCACCCGCTCGTCGGCCAGCACGCGCTCGCCGACGCCCTGGCCGACGAGGTGCTCGCGTGACGCGGCTCTACGTGGCCGTCGACGGCGGCGCGACGAAGACCGACGTGGTGCTCGGCACCTCGGCCGGCGAGGTGCTCGCCTCGGTACGCGGCCCCGCCTCCAGCCCGCACTACGTCGGCGTGCCCGGCTGCGTCGCGATCGTCGACGCGCTCGTCGACGAGGCACGCGCGGTGGCGCGGCTGGACAGGGACACGACGCTCGACCGCGCCGAGGTGTACCTCGCCGGCGCCGACCTGCCGGTCGAGGTGGACGTGCTGCACAAGGCGGTCGGCGAGGCCGGCTGGGCACGCGAGCACCGGGTCGACAACGACACGTTCGCGCTGCTGCGGGCCGGCACCGACGCCCGCGACGCGATCGCGGTGGTGTGCGGCACCGGCATCAACTGCCTCGGCCGCGACGCCGCAGGCCGCACCGCCCGCTTCCCCTCGCTGGGGCAGATCAGCGGCGACTGGGGCGGCGGCGAACACCTGGCCGCGCTCGCCCTCTACCGGGCCGCGCGCGGCGAGGACGGCCGGGACGGCCCCACCGCGCTGAGCGCCGCGGTCGCCGCCCACTTCGGACGGTCCACGGTGGAGGAGGTCGCCGCCGGCCTGCACCTCGACGAGATCCCCAAGGAGCGGATCGCCGAGCTGTCGCCGGTGCTCTTCGCGGTCGCCGGCGCCGGTGACCCCACCGCCCGCCGGATCGTCGCCCGGCAGGCCGGCGAGATCGTGGCGCTGGTCCGGGTGGCGGCGACCCGGCTCGACCTGCGCGACGTCCCGTACGCGGTGGTGCTCGGCGGCGGCGTGCTCGCCGCCCGGCACCCGTTGCTGATGGACGCGGTCGAGGAGGGCATCGCCGCCCACTCTCCACACGCGACACTGACGCTGCTCGCCGCCCCGCCGGTGACCGGCGCCGCCCTGCTGGCACTGGACGCCTTCGGCGCACCGCCGCCGGCGGGCCGGTCCCTGCGGGCGGCGCTCAGCACCGCGCCGTAAACCCGCCGCCGGCGGGCCGACGGCCCGCGGGCGGCGCCGAGCGCCACGACGTGAGCGGAGACCCTGGGCCGCTCTCTCCGGGGGGTGAGCGAGCGGCCCAGGGCCGTCTCTAGGGGCGCCCGAGCGCCCGGTACTCCCAGCCCGCGGCCCGCCAGGCCGCGGCGTCGAGCGCGTGCCGGCCGTCGACGATCCGGGGGTGCGCCACCGCGCCGGCCAGCGCCACCGGGTCGATCTCGCGAAACTCGGCCCACTCGGTCAGCAGCACCACCACGTCCGCCTCCCGGGCCACGTCCAGGGTGCTTTCGCCGTAGGACAGCTCGGGATGCGTGCGGCGGGCGTTGTCCATCGCGGCCGGGTCGAAGACGCGCACCGCCGCGCCCGCCTTCTGGAGCGTGCTGGCCACGTCGAGCGCCGGCGCGTCCCGCACGTCGTCCGAGTTGGGCTTGAAGGCGGCGCCGAGCGCGGCCACCCGTACCCCGGAAAGGTCACCGCCGACGACCTCGCGCACCAGGTCGACGGTGCGCGCCCGGCGGCGCTTGTTGATGTCGTCGACCTCGCGCAGGAACGACACCGCCTGCCCCACACCCAGCTCCTCGGCCCGGTGCAGGAACGCCCGGATGTCCTTGGGCAGGCACCCGCCGCCGAACCCCAGACCCGGCTTGAGGAAACGCCCGCCGATCCGGTTGTCGTAGGCGAGCGCCTCGGCGAGGTCGTGCACGTCGGCGCCGGTCCCCTCGCACACCTCGGCCATCGCGTTGATATACGAGATCTTGGTGGCCAGGAACGCGTTGGCCGCCACCTTGACCAGCTCCGCGGTGGCGAGGTCGGTGACCACCGCCGGCGTACCCTGCGCGAGCACCGGGGCGTAGGCGGCGCGCAGCCGCTCCTCCGCCCACGGCGACGCGACACCGAAGACGAGCCGGTCGGGCCGCATCGTGTCGTCGACCGCGTACCCCTCGCGGAGGAACTCCGGGTTCCACGCCAGCTCCACGGCCGCACCGGCCGGCGCGAGCCCTTGCAGTAACGACGTGAGCCGCGCGGCGGTGCCGATCGGCACGGTCGACTTGCCCACGACGAGCGCCCGCCGGTGCAGGTGGTGCGAAAGCTCGCTGACGGCGGCGTCCACGAACCGCATGTCGGCCGCGTACGACCCCGGCCGCTGCGGCGTCCCCACGCACACGAAGTGCACGTCGCCGAAGTCACCCGCCTCCGCGAACGACGTCGTGAACCGCAGCCGCCCCGACTCCAGCGCCTTGGCGAGCAGCTCGGGCAGACCAGGCTCGAAGAACGGCACCTCACCCGAGGCGAGCCGCCCCACCTTCGCGGCGTCCACGTCGACGCCGAGCACCTCGTAACCCAGCACCGCCATGCAGATGGCGTGCGTGGCGCCGAGGTAGCCCGTGCCGATCACGGTCAGCCGCGGCATGCTCCGATCCATGGCTGACCAGGCTATGAGCGGTTTCGGCGCCCGCCACGCCACTGTCCGGTTGCCGACCGTCACTCCACACTGACGGCCGGATCACCTCATCCGGTGAGCTGAGTTATCCACAGATCGATCATGGCCCTGTTGCCCGATCTCATGCGGATGGGCGACCGTCGCCCCCGTGAACGAGGAACTGCGCGCCCTGCTCGGACGTCGCGACGGCGTAGTGCGGCGAGACGAGGTGGCGCCCGGGGCACTGAAGTGGGCGGCCCACGCCGGCCAGGTCGGCGGCTCCTGCCAGGCGTCTGGGTGGACGCCACGGCGGCCGACCAGGTCGCGGTGCTGCGGCACGCCGCGGTGCGCTACGCCGCTGGACGCGGGGCGCTCAGCCACACCACGGCTCTGGAGGTGTGGGGTCTGCGTCCCGCCGAACCGGCCGAGCCGGTGCACCTCAGCGTCCCCGCCGACGTGCGGCTGCGTCCTCACCCGCCGGTCGTCGTGCACCAGCGCCGAGATCTGCGGATCGAGCCGCCGGACGTCCTCGTCCGAGACGGCCTGCCCGTCACCCGACTGGAAACCACACTCGTGGACGCCTGGCCCCTCCTGTCGCCGGAGCAGCGCCCGGCGCCGCTGATCAGAGCTGTCGGCGACCGCAGGACGACGCCGGAGCGGATCCTCGCGGCGCTGGAGGCGACGCCCCGACTCAGCGACCGAGCAGCCATCCGCGTCCTGCTGGACCGACTGGCCGGCGGCTGCCACAGCGCCCTGGAGATCTGGGATCACGACCACGTGTTCACCGGACCGGCTATGCCACCCTTCGAACGCCAGGTGCGGGTCCGGCTCGGCGGGCGAACCTACTACCTCGACGTCTTCGCGCGCGAGGAACGCGTCGACTTCGAACTGGACGGCGCGGCCTCACACGGGGCACCGCAGCAGCGCGAAGCGGATCTGCGACGCGATGCCCGGCTCGCGGCGCACGGGATCCAGGTGGTCCGGTTCACTCACCGCCGCTTGTATCGCGAAACGGACGCGGTGCGGCGTGAGATCCTCGACATCCTCGCCGCGGCTCGCAGCAGGTCCTGGCCCGTGTGGGGGGCCAGGCCCAGGTGGTACAGCGCGACGCCGCTCGCGCCGGCGGCCAGCAGGCGGTCGACGTGTCCGGGTAGGTCGGAGGGCTGAGCCGGGGGCAGCACCGTTACGTATGCGTCGACTGGTGTGCCGGTCGACGCCGCGGACGCGACCGCGGCCGCCGAAGACGGTGACGTGGGCCAGGCGGGGACCAGCAGGCGGTCGACGTCCTTGGCCGCGCGGGGCGTCAGCCCTGGCGATGGGCCGGTCGCCCAGGGGTCCGGCTGGGCGTGAAGTGTCAGGACAGCGTCCGGCGCGCTGGCTCGTACCCCGTCGAGGGTCTGGGCCCGGAGGAGGTCGGTGGTCTCGTGCCGGGCGGCGAGCAGCGCCGCGGCGACGGCGGCGGAAACGAACGAGCCCGGCGCCTGCGCGCGGACCGCGCCGCGCAGCGTGGTCAGCACGTCGCCGGGGTCGAGGCCGCGGGCCGACCAGGCCGCCTGGCAGGCCGCGCAGCAGCACACCGACAGCCAGCGTGCCGCGTCGGGCGTCCAGGCGCCGTCGGTCTTCTCGTGGGTGCCGGCGTGTGCGACGCCGAGCTGGCCGCAGGCTTCGAGGGAGACGCCGTCGACGGGCGCGTCGCGCACCGCCTCGGTGGCGAGCGTGGCCGCGTAGTCGCGGACCTCCTCGTGGGCGGGGCACAGCGCGTAGGGGTAGGGCTCGCCGAAGCAGTTGACGACCGCGAGGTCGGGGCAGGCACGGCCGAGCCGGCTGTCGTGGGTGAGCACGAGCCATGCGTCGACCCGCAGGCCGGCAGCGTGCAGCGCGGCGGCGGCCTGGCGGTACGGGTCCGGCGCGTCCATCCACTCCGGACCGATCGGGCGCAGCCGCCGGCCGGCCCACACCGGCTCGCGGATCGGGCGGTAGAGCGCGGTGTGGCGGGCGTCGACGATCTGGTGCCGCGGGTGCAGCGGGGTGGCCGCGCGGGTGGCGTGGTAGGCGGCCGCGAGCGTGACCGAGTCGACGCCCAGGTCGCGGGCTCGCGCGGGGAAGTCGGCGTCGCCGACCACGTCCCACGGGTAGGCGTGGCCGGTGACCCTCACCACCGCGGCCGCCGGCTCGGGAAGTCGGGCTGGACCGCGCGCATGTAGGTGGTGTCGTCCCGCTCGCGGATGTCGGTGCGCAGGTAGTCCTCGTGCATGCGGGCGAGCTTGTCGGGGTCGAGCGCCACGCCGAGGCCGGGCCCGTCCGGCACCGGCACCGCGCCGTCCACGAAGGACAGTGGAGTGTGGAGCACGTCGGCGCCGAGCTGCCACGGGGTGTGGGTGTCGGCCGCGTACGTGAGGTTGGGCAGCGCCGCGCCCAGGTGGGTCATCGCGGCGAGGCTGATGCCGAGGTGGCTGTTGGAGTGCATGGACAGGCCGATCCCCCAGGTCTCGCAGATGCCGGCCATCAGCGCGGAGGCGCGCAGCCCGCCCCAGTAGTGGTGGTCGGCGAGCACCACGCCGACCGCGCCCTGGGCGACCGCCTCGGGCACGTCCGCGAAGTTGACGACGCACATGTTCGTGGCGAGCGGCATCGTGGCCTTGGCGGCGACCGCGGCCATGCCGGGGATGGTGGCGGTCGGGTCCTCCAGGTACTCCAGCAGCCCTTCGGTCTCCTCGGCCACCTTCAACGAGGTCTCGACCGTCCAGTTGCAGTTAGGGTCGAGGCGCAGCGGGTGGTCGGGGAAGGCGGCGCGCAGTGCCCGGATCGCCGCGATCTCCTCGGCGGGCGGGAAGACGCCGCCCTTGAGCTTGACGGAGCGGAAGCCGTAGCGGTCGACGAGCGCCCGTGCCTGCGCCACGATGCCGTCGGGGTCGAGCGCCGCGCCGTACTCGTCCGGCTCGCCGCCCGGGTGCGCGGCCCACTTGTAGAACAGGTACGCGGAGAAGGGCACGGCGTCGCGCACCCGCCCGCCGAGGACGTCGCAGACCGGGCGGCCGGCGATGCGGCCTTGGAGGTCGAGGCAGGCGACCTCGAACGGCGCGTACACGCGCAGGAGCGTCTTGGCGGGTGTCGAGCCGCCGGTCAGGCCGTGGCGGTCGGGCGCGTCGACGGCGCCGATCGCGGCCGCCACGGCGCGGCGCACGCCGGCGAGGTCGAACGGGTCCACTCCGGACAGTGCGGCGGCGGCCCGCTCGACGAGGGCGAGGTGTGGCGCGTCGCCGTAGGTCTCACCGAGCCCGACCAGGTCGTCTCCACAGTGGACCTGGACGATCGTACGCAGCGCCCACGGCTGGTGTACCCCGGCCGCGTTGAGCAGCGGCGGGTCGGCGAAGGCTACGGGGGTGACGGTGACGCGGGTGACGGGGTTCATGCTTCGTCCCGCTTGAGGGCGGCCCGGCCACTGGCGATGATCTCCTCCAGTGCTTCGACGTGCGCCGGTGTGGCGTCGACGAGCGGCGGCCGCACCGGCCCCATCCGCAGCCCGGCCAGGCGCGCCCCGGCCTTGACCAGGGCCACCTGGTAGCCGGGCACGCGGTCGCGCAGCGTGGCGAAGGGCAGGTAGAACTCCGCGATCAGCACCCGCACCGTCACATCGTCGCCTTCCCGCACCGCGCGGTGGAAGGCCGTGGCGATGTCCGGCGCGAAGCAGAGCACCGCGCTGGAGTAGCTGCCCACCCCGATCGCCCGGTAGGCCAGCGCGGACAGCTCGGCGGTCGGCAGTCCGTTGAGGAAGCCGAACTCCGCCGCCCGCGGGTCGCGGCTCGACCGCACCGCCGTCACCAGGCGCAGCATCGCGTCGACGTCGCCGCGGCCGTCCTTGACCGCGACCACCGTGGGCACGCCGAGCAGCGCCACCGCCGCGTCCGGGTCGAGGACGGCGTTGGCCCGCTGGTAGACGACCGTGGGCAGCGCGGCGGCCTCGGCGACGTAGCGGACGTGGCTCACCAGGCCGGCCGGGGTGCTCGCGACCAGGTAGGGCGGCAGGAGCAGCAGCCCGTCGGCGCCGGCGTCGTGGGCGGCCGCCGCGAACTCCCGCGCCACGCGCGGCCCGCCGCCGGCGCCCGCGTACACCGGCAGGCGGTCGCCGGCCACCCGCACGGCGGTGGCGACGACCGTCCGGTACTCGTCGAGGGAGAGCGCGCTGAACTCCCCCGTGCCGCAGGCGACGAAGAGCGCGGCGGGCCCGGCGAGGACCTGCTCGTCGACGTGCTCGGCGAACGCGTCGAGGTCGACCTCGTCATCGGCCGTGAACGGCGTCAGCGGGAAGGAGAGGAGCGCGTCGGCCTCTGCTGGCATCCACATATATGTACAGCTTCTCTCATCCTGTCGCCCACACACCCACAAACTAACGTCCGGTAGCATGACGGTCAACCGGTCCCGGGTGGGGGTTGTCATGTCGGAAGCTGTGAAGTCCGCGGAGCGCACGGTCCGCATCCTCGAGGTGCTCGCCGGCTCCCCCACCCGCCTCACGATCTCCCAGCTCCAGGAGCGGATGGGCTACCCGCGGTCGAGCCTGCACGCGCTGGTGCGCACACTGCGTGAGCTCAAGTGGGTGGAGGCCGACGAGACCGGCACCGCGTTCGGCGTGGGGCCGCACGCGCTGCTGTCCGGCACCGCCTACCTCGACCGCGACCCCGCCCTGCGATACGCGCTGGAGTGCCTGGAAGACCTGCGCGCCGAGATCGGGTACACGATGCACTACGCCCGCCGCGACGATGCGCACATCATCTACCTGGCCAGCCGCGAGTCCCGCGACTCGGTGCGGCTGATCTCCCGGGTCGGCCGCCGCCTGCCGGTGCACCTCACCGCGCTCGGCCAGGCGCTGCTGGCCGGCCTGACCCGCGACGAGGTCGAGACGATGCTCTCGGCCGACCTGGAGTCGTACACGCCGCACACCATCACCTCCCGCGACGCGCTGATGGCCGAACTCGACGAGGTGCGCACGCGTGGGTGGGCGTTCGAGCGCGAGCAGGGCACCACCGGCGTGGCGTGCGTGGCGACCGCGGTCGACTACCGCATCCCCGCCACCGACGCGATCTCCTGCTCGATGCCCGCCCACCTGGCCGAGGGCGAGGAGCTCGACCGCGTGGCCAAGGCGGTCGTGACACACACGCAGCGCCTCGCCGCCACGCTCCGCCGCGAGGGCATCAGGTAGCCGCCTGCGGCTCGCCCGGCTCGAAGAGTGTCCACAGTGGCGCGACGAGCGCCTCGTGGTGGAGGTCCGCCAGCTCCACGATGCGCTTGAGCGATCCCCGTTCCCGCGGGTGCCGCTGGGCCAGCTCGACGAGCGCCGGCCGGCGCCGCATGTCGGTCAGCTCGACGGTGAGGCGCTCCGCGACGGCCGGCATCTGCGCGTAGGCGAACTGCATGAACGGAAGCATCGTCTCGAAGCCGACCATCGACGTGTCGACGATCCGCCTGGCCATCACCGGCTCGTCGAGCATGGCTTCGAGCCGCGCCGCGAGGGCCGGCATCTTCCGATGCGCGAACTCCAGGAAGGCCGCCGCGTTGCCGGGATTGTTGGGCACGGCCTCGGCGATCCGCGCGCACCGCACCGGATCCCCGAGCAACGAGGTGAGCGCCGCGGCCAGCTCGGGAAGGCGCTCGTCCGCGTAGACGAGGACCTCGGTGGCGTTGCCGAGGTTGTTGGGCACGGCCTCGGCGATCGCGGCGCACCGCACCGGATCCGTCAACAACGACCTGAGTGCCGAGGCCACCTCGGGGAGGCAGTCGTCGGCGTACACCAGGAACTCGGTCGCGTTGCCCAGGTTGTTCGGCACGGCGTCGGCGATCCGCGCGCACCGCACCGGATCCCCGAGCAGCGGGGTGAGGGCCGACGTCACATGCGGCAGGCGGTCGGCCGCGTACACGAGGAACTCGGTGGCGTTGCCGAGGTTTCGCGGCATGGCGTCGGCGATCCGCACGCACCGCGCCGGATCGCCGAGCAGCGAGGTGAGCGCCGCGGCCACCTCGGGGAGGCGCTCCTTCGCGTACACCAGGAACTCGGTCGCGTTGCCCAGGTTGTTGGGCATGGCGTCGGCGATCCGGGCACACCGCGCCGGGTCCCGCAACAACGACTCGATCGTCGACGCCACCGCGGGGAGCCGCTCGTCCGCGTAGGTGATGAACCTGATCGCACCGCCGAGGTCGTAGGCCAGGGCGTCCGCGACGCGCGCGCACCGCTCCGGATCCGCCAGCAGCGGCGCGAGCACCGCGGTCAGCCCGCGCGGGCGCCCGTCCAGGTAGGCGAGGAACCGTACCGAGCTGCCCAGCTGTTTGGGCAACGCGTCGGCGATCCGGGCGGCCCGCTCCGGATCCCGCAACAGAGGTACGACCGCCGCCGCGACGGCACGGTGGCGCTTGTCCGCGTACTCCAGGAACCGCACCGCGTTGCCGAGGTGGCTGGCCACGCTGTCCGCGATCCGCGCGCACCGCTCCGGATCCGCCAGCAGCGGCGCGAGCACGCCGGCCAGGTCGCCGTGGTACCGGTCCACGTAGGTGAGGAACTCCACCGCGTTGCTGAGGTCGTTGGGCACGGCGTCCGCGATGTCGGCGCGCCGCCCCGGCTCGGCGAGCGCTTCGCACAGGCGCTGGCAGTACGCCGGCATCCGGTCCTTCACGAAGTGCAGGAACCGCTTCGCGGTGCCCAGATGGATCGGCACCGAGTCCAGCAGCGCACCCGGCACGCCGATCGGCGTGAGCGCGTTGTCCATCCCCTCGTACGTGCGCACGCCGCGGTCGGCGACGAGCCGGAGGATCGAGACGGCGATCTGCGTGCCGGACAGCGCCTTGGCCATGTGGCGCGGATCGGCGCTGAGCTCCCGCAGGATCCGCAGGGCCTCGTCCCGCTGGCCCACCCGGTCGAGTCGCCAGGCGAGCGCGAAGCCGAACGCCGGGCTGCTGACGGCGAGCGCGCTGAGGCTCGCGATCCCGTCGGCGGTCCGGTTGGCTTCCATGATCAGATGGCCGAGGCCGAGATGCGCCAGCGTGTACCGCCGGTACGCCGCGCTCCCGTGCGTCGTCACGTAGACGATGCCCGCGGCGACCAGGTCGTTCATCACCCCCGGCGGCACCGTCTCCTCCGGCAGCGAGAGCTCGAAGGTGCTGGCGGTCGCCAGGTGCAGCAGGTACGGCCGGGCGTCGGGGTAGGGATCGAGGTACTTCTCGGTCACGTAGCTGATGGCGTCGTTGGCGGCCAGCGCCGCTCCGGAGCCGAGCCAGCGCCGGGCGTCGCGGCTCTCCAGGTGACGCGTCAGTGCCAGCGCGAAGGCGATCCGGTCGCCGGCGAAGAGTGCCTGCCACGCGGCCAGCGTCGTGGCCGGCACGGTCGGCCCCGCGTCGCCGAGCCCGTGGATGCGCGCCAGCCTCTGGTAGGTGAGCAGCAGGTCGTCGTCGGTGACCTCGAGGGTCACCGCGTCGGGCGCCAGCCGGGACAGCCCCGCGCCCTCGACGCCCGACTTGACCGTCCGGTAGATGGTCCTTCCGACGAGGAGCAAACGGCTGCCGGCTCCGTGCCGCTGCCAGTGCCGGTACAGCTGGTGTGCCAGCCGCTCGTTGACGTGGACGTTGTCGACGACGAAGAGCGTCGAGTCGTCGACCAGCGCCGACATGCTGTCGATCAGCACGGCCGGGTCCTGGAACGTCCCGTCGCCGAAGTCCATGTAGTACGCGGTGCCGCCCGTGCTGTTGTGCTGGAGGCCGACGAACAGCGCCAGGGTCGTCTTGCCGACGGTGCCCCGGCCGAGCAGCAGGCACCAGCCCGACCGCAGGCGCTCGGTGACGTCCCGCAACAGCTGGCCGGGCACCTGGATCTCGCCCCGGGTGAACTCCCACAGGGTCGGCCGGTACTGCGACCGGTGCTCGTCGCCGAAAGCCGACGACCATTCGTCGAGCGGCTCGAACGGGTTGTAGCCGGCCGCCGGCCGCGCGCTCGGCGCGGGTGCCGCGGCATGCGCCCGGGACGGCTCCGGCGCGGTGAACAGCCCGGCGTGCGGGCCCGCGCGCAGCAGCCGCGCTATCGCGGAAATGGGCACACCCTGATTTCGGCGGTTTCCGAAATAGTGGTGGATGGCGACCAGGTTGCCGTCGTGGTCGACGATCGGCCCGCCGGACGATCCCTGGAGGGTATTGCTGTCGTATCGGATCCGGGTGCGATCCATGTCCCACCGCGGCGACTTCACTTCGGACATTTTTTGGCCGGCGCCGAGCGGATGGTGCACGACGACGAGCTCCGCTCCGCGAATGTCGTACTCGACGGCCTTCAGCTCGTAGAAACTCCGGAACGTCGCGTGACCATAGGTGTCGGTGCCCGGTGGTGCGGGAGAGATGAGCCGCAGGACGGCGAAGTCGAGATGGTCCGCGGCGGCTGAGGTCGACGCCGATCCCAGCTCGGCCGGCGCCGGCGGGCTTTCCGCGACGATCTCGACGACCGGCACCCTCGTCCCGGTCTCCGCGGGGCTGGCCAGCGGGCTCTCGTCGTAATCGAAGACCGCGACGATCTCCGGTTTTCCTTTCGCGCCGGATTTGGAGCGCACCACATGCTGCGCGGTCAGGATGAGGTCTTTTCCGATCAGCACGCCGGATCCGCTCCGGCGGCCGTCGACTTCGATCAGAGCGGTGCGCAGACCCGCGTCCAGGATCGCTTTCGCGCCGGTGCCCGGACTCCGCCAGCCGGCCGACGAAATGGTGATGCCCTGCAACTCGGCGGAGTCGGTCACGGGACCTCCTGCCGGACGAGTCGGGTCAGCGTCGCGCCATGCTAACAAGCGGTGAAAACGCCAGCCGGACACGGCCGAAAGGGCCGGCTGGTTGAATGGGCGGTGTGACACGCGTATGTGTGGTGGGCGCCGGTGCCGTCGGCGGCGTCATCGGTGCCCGGCTGGCCGCCAGCGGGCACACCACCACCGCCCTCGCCCGCGGTCGCACCCTCGATGCGCTCCGGACGCACGGCTGGCGGCTGCGCACCGCGGACGGGATCGTCGGCGGGCCGGTCGAGGCGAGCGACGACCCCGCCGCGCTCGGGCCGCAGGACGTGGTGCTGCTGACCGTCAAGGCGCACGCGCTGCCCGCCCTCGCTCCCACGCTCGGGCCGCTGCTCGGGCCGCGGACGGTGGTCGTACCGGCGATCAACGGGGTGCCGTGGTGGTTCTTCGACGGCGCCGGCGGCGAGTTCGAGGGGCTGCGGCTGCGCGCGGTCGACCCGGACGGCGCCATCGCCGCGGCGATCCCGACCGCGCGGGTGGTGGGCTGCGTCGTCCACCTCAGCGCCAGCGTCGAGGAGCCCGGCCTGGCCCGCCACCACGCCGGCGACGGCCTGATCCTCGGCGAGCCCGCGGGCGGCACGACGGAGCGCCTGGAGAGCCTGGCCGCCGTCGCGGGCAAGGCCGGCTTCACGGTCACCCTCTCGCCCCGGATCCAGCAGGACATCTGGTACAAGCTGTGGGGCAACATGACGATGAACCCGATCTCCGCCCTCGCCGGGGTGACCGCCGACCTGATCCTCGACGACGAGCTCGTCAACGGCTTCGTCCGCGCGGTCATGGCCGAGGCGGCCGCGATCGGCGAGCGGATCGGCTGCCCGATCGCGCAGAGCGCCGAAGACCGCAACGAGGTGACCCGCCGGCTGGGGGCGTTCAAGACGTCGATGCTCCAGGACGCGGAGGCCGGCCGCCCCCTGGAGCTCGACGCGATGGTCACGGTGGTCCGGGAGATCGCCCAGGCCACGGGCACGCCGACGCCGCACATGGACGCGCTGCTCGGCCTGACCCGGTTGGCCGCCCGGCAGCGCGGCCTCTACCGGCCGACCTCCCCCGCGGGCGGCGTGTAGGTCGCGTTGCTGGTGATGCCGAGCCAGTGCAGCGCCGGGGTGCGGCCCGCGCGTACCGCGGTCAGCTCGACCCGGTACTGGACGTAGCGGGAGCTTGCCTCGACCCGGCCGCCCTGGGCGACCGGGGTCCACGCCGACCACGACGCGTCCGGCGTCGACGTGCTGCCGGTGCGCACGCTGATCCGCAGCGAGCAGCCGATCGGCACGGTGGCGCCGTAGGTCAGCCGGTCCCAGGTCACCATCTGCCCGGCGTCGAGCACGCGGGAGACGCGGTTTCCGGCGCGCGTGCCGGGCGCCAGGGCCAGCGCGCCCAGCCCGTCCTTCCGCACGGCCGTGCCCACGCCGCCGCGCCCGGTGCGGAACTGCGCCGCGGTGCGGTCGGCGACCCCGAGCGCGGAGGAGACGAACCGCGCCGGCGGCTGCCCCTCCGGCGGCCAGACGACGGCCTTGCCGGCCGCGTCGGTGCTCCGGACCCGGTAGTGGTAGGTGGTGTCCGGGCGCAGGCGGGTCGCGACCACGGTGTGGCTGGTCTTCGTGCCGCTGGCCGACAGCGGCTCCAGCTTGTCCGGAGTGGACCCGATGAGCAGCGTCCCGCCGGTCTTGGTGCCGGTGCGCCAGGCGAACCCGGCGGTGCCGTCCGGCAGCGGGCTCACCTCCACAGTGGACACCGTCGGCGCGGTGGCCGGGGCCGGCGGGCCGAGCCTCGGTGCCACCGGCGCGGTGCGGGCCGCCGCCGCGCCGCCGCCGGCCGCGTACGTCGCGGTGTAGGTGCCCGGCGCGGCGGCGAACATCGCGTACTCGACGCCCTTGACGGTGGTGCGGGTGAACGTCACCGGGCTGCCGCCGAGCCTCAGGGTGCTCAACGTGGTGCCGCCCGTGCCGGCGGTCGGCACCATGCCGGTCAGACCGTTGGCGCCGGCGCCGACGTTGACCGCGAACGTGAGCGTGTTGCCGCTGCGCGAGATCCCGGAGAACGACGAGGCGTTGCGGCCGTTGAGCCAGGTGAGCAGCTGCCGCGCGCTGATGACCGGCACGCCGCGCTCCTGCGCCGAGGCGAGCAGCTGGTCGCTCTGGAACGTGGTGGCCTGGTCGGTGTGCATGTTCGCGGTGAACGCGCCGTAGTAGCCCAGCGGGCCGAGCGCCCGGTCGAGCAGCGTGTCCGGCGTGAACGGGTAGCTCTGGCCAGACTCGTCGGTCATCTGGGTCGCGGCCTGGTACACGTCGATCAGCGCGCCGGCCTTGCCGACAAAGCGCATCGGCATGCCGGAGCCGGTCATGAAGCCCGGCCGGTCGGCCACCCATGTTCCCGGCCAGTAGTAGTAGTTGGTGTCCAGCCGGATCCCGTTGGCGGCCGCGGTGGTCGCCTGCGAAGACCAGTCCGACCACACGATGCAGTGGGTACGGTTGGTCGCCGGCGCCGGCACGCCGCTGTACTTCTGCGTGAACTGGCTCAGCTGCGTGGAGTAGGTCGAGGCGATGGAGCTCGCCGTGTAGTTACCGCAGTTCGTGCTGACGTGCAGCCCCACCTCGAAGCCACTGGCGCTGTACGAGGCGGCCTGGCCGTTGCTCATCGGCGTGTTCGTGTAGATGTAAGACGTGAAGCGCGGGCACTGCCAGTTGTCCACGACACATCCCGGCGGGCTGTTCGCGAGGTACTGGTCGAAGCGGCCGCCGGTGCCACCGTTGCCGTGGTCGTCACCGGTGGCCACGACGACCGCCTTGAGGCCGCGCGGAAAGTACCAGAATCGGGGCAGCGGCTTGCGGTCGAGGTTCATCGTGCCGATCAGGTTGGCCAGGAGGCGCTGCTGCTCGTCGGCCTGCGGGATGGCGACCTTGTCGAGGTTGACCCAGTCGGGGCTGGAGCCGCCGAAATAGAGATCGTCGGAGCGGATCGGGGCGGCGCCGTCACGCTCCTGCCCATCCCACGCCGGGTTGCCCTGCCTCGTGTGGACAAGCGACTGCGGCAGGTCGTACGTGAACGCCGCCGCCTGCCCGCCGTTGAGGCCCACGCTCACCAGCGTGACGGCGGGGTTGGTGGTCGCGGCCGTGGGGCTGGAGTAGAGCGTCGCCACCGCCCGCGCGGTCAGCGCCGTGTACCGGTCGGCGGTGCCGTGGAACTGGATGGTCTGGTCGGTGATGCCGGCCCCGGGCGCGCTCGCGGTGTCCACCTTGAGGTAGCCGTTGGCCAGCGTGCCCGTCGTACTGACCAGGCCCAGGAGAGTGGCGAGTTGCTTGTCCGGCCGGAAGGCGATGAGGTTTCCGCCGCCGGTCACCCAGGTCGTGAACATGCTGACCTGCGCCACGGTCAGCGTCGTCGACCCGAGCAGGACCACGTCGTACTGGCTGAGGACCGCGCTGTTCACCGTGGACAGATCGGCGGTGACGAACTCGTTGAGGCCCTCGGCCCGCAACACCTCCGCCGCGAAGCTGGTGAACCCGGTGGCGCCCTTGATGACCAGCACCGGCCCGCCCGGGCCCTGGTCCGGCGGTGGCGGGGGCGGCGCCGCGGTGGTGAAGGACCAGGTGACCGGCGACATCACGTTGCCGGCCGGGTCCCGCGCCCCGCTGACCGAGGCCGTGTAGGAGGTGGAGTTGGCCAGGGCCGCCGCCGGTGTGAAGGTGGCGGTGTTCGTCGCCGTGTCGTACGCGGCAGCGCCGGCGACCGCCCCGCCCGGCCCGGCCAGCGACATCACGACGCTGGATCCGGTCACCGGTTCGCTGAAGGTCGCGGTGACCCGCGCCGTCGTCGCGACCCCGGACGCTCCGGCCGCGGGTACCCGGGCCGTGAGCGTGGGCGGGGTGTTGTCGGCCGCGGTCTGGTTGAAGACCACGTCGACCCAGTAGTTGGTGGCCTGGAAGGTGTTGCTCGGGAAGCCACCGGTCCCGTACGCGTAGACGCCGTTGCCGCCCGAGCCGCCGCTGGCCACGGCGGTCAGCGGGCCGCGGGTCACCGCCGACGCGAACCCGTTGTTCGTGGCCGAGTAGAAGCCGGTGGTCGTGTGGTACGACGCGACGTACATGGTGTTGGCGCTGACCGGCACCGGCGATGGCAGCGTCGCGGTCTGCCACCCGGACGCGCTCTCCCCGGTGAAGGTGACCGTGCCGAGTCGCGTGCCGGTGCTCGACCACAGCGATCCGGTGTGTGTGCCGGTGTTGCCGCTGCCCTTGTAGAACCTCAGCCCGGTGATGTACCCCGCCTGGTTGGTGCGGAACTTGACGCCGACCTCCACGGCCGAGTTGTCGTTGACGCTCGGCGTCGCCGGTGTCGCGGTGTCCGCCCAGATGGTGCACGGGCAGCCGGCCGTCACCGCACCCGTCGTGAACGACCAGCTGAACGGGGACATCGTGTTGCCGCTCGGATCTCGCGCGCCGCTGACGGTGGCGGTGTGCGCGGTCGACGCCGCCAGGGCCGCCGAGGGCGTGAAGGTAACCGTGCGGCTCGCCGCGTCGTACGCGGTGCTGCCGGCCACCGGGGTGCCGCCAGCGGTCAGCGTCAGGCTCGCGGTGCCCGCCTCGACGGCCTCGTTCAGCGTCGCGCTGATCGCCGTCCCGACCGGCACACCGGTGGCGTTCGCGGCCGGGTTCGTCGAGGCAACCGCCGGCGGCGTGGTGTCTGCGACGGAGGTGTCGAAGACGACGTCGACCCAGTAGTTCGCCGACTGCCACGAGTTCGTCGGGAAGCCGCCGCCGGTGCCGTACCGGTAGAGGCCGTTGGCGCCGTCCACCCCGTCCCGCAGGGCGTGCAGCGGTGCGTTGTCCACGCCCGTGTTCGCGAAGTAGTTGACGTCGCCCGCGTATCGCCCGTTGGGCGCGTAGTACGACACGACGTACGTGGTGTTGGCGGTGATCGACACCGGTGCGGCGAACGTAGCCTGCTGCCAGCCGCTCGCCGTCTCGGCCGTGAACGTCACCGTAGCCAGCAGCGTGCCCGAGCTCGTCCACAGGTGACCGACGTGCGTGCCGGTGTTTCCCATGCCCTTGTAGAAGCGGACGCCGGTGACGGCACCGTCCACATCGGAGCGGAACTTCGTGCCGAGCTCCACCGGATCGGTGTCCGGATCGGACGGTGACGCCGGTGTGGCTGTGGCGGGCCAGATCGAGCACGGGCACGGTGCGGCCGCCGCGGCGGTGGCCGGCCGGAGCACGGTCAGCGCCGTCAGTGCGAGCACGAGGCAAAGGGCTGGCGCGAACAGCCGACGCCAACGGTTGGTGCCGGGCATGGAAGGCTCCTCAGCTGGTGACGAATACTAGGTCGACCCAGTAGTTGCTCGACTCCCATGTGTTGGTCGGGAACCCCCCGCCCGAGCCGTAGCGGTAGACGCCGTTGCCGCCGTCCACACCGTTCTGCAACGCCTGTAGCGGTCCGTTGGTGACGCCTGATCCCCCGAAGTAGTTGTTGTCGGCAGAGTACCGGCCGTTCGGCGCGTAGTACGACACGACGTACGTGGTGTTCGCACTGATGGAGACCGGTGTGGCGAACGTGGCCTGCTGCCAGCCGCTCGCGGTCTCACCCGTGAACGTCACCGTCGCCAGCAGCGTGCCCGAGCTGGTCCACAAGTGACCGACGTGCGTGCCGGTGTTGCCCGAACCCTTGTAGAAGCGGACGCCGGTGACCTGGCCGCCCACAGTGGAGCGGAACTTGACGCCGAGCTCGACCGGGTCGGTGTCGGGATCCGAGAGCGTCCCCGGCGTCGCCGACGCGGACCAGATCGAACACGGGCACCCGGACGGCGGTGGCGTCGCCGCCGTCGTGAACGTCCACGAGAGCGGCGCCATCACGTTGCCGCTCGGGTCGGCCGCGCCGCTCACGCCGGCGGTGTACGTCGTCGAGGCCGCGAGTGCCGCGGACGGCGTGAACGTTGCCCGGCGCGTGGCGCCGTCGTAGGTCACGGCGCCCGGCACGGTCACCCCGCCCGGGTCGCGCAGCGTCATGGCGATCGTGCCGCTCTGCACGGCCTCGCTGAACGTCGCCGTCACCGCCGTGTTGGTCGCGACACCCGTGGCACCGGCCGCCGGTGTCCTGGCCGTCACCGTCGGCGGCGTGGTGTCGGGCGCGCCACCCGAGGGGCTGAACACCACGTCGACCCAGTAGTTCGCCGACTCCCAGGCGAGGGTCGGGAAGCCCATCCCGATGCGGTAGACGCCGTTGGGACCGTCGGCCCCGTCGCGCGGGGCGTGCAGCGGCGCCGCGTCCCAGCCCGACTGTGCGAAGTAGCCCGGGTCGCCGGCGTAGTGGCCGTTCGGCGCGAAGTACGACGCGACGTACGTGGTGTTGGCGCTGATGGAGACCGGTGTGGAGAACGTGGCGGTCTGCCAGCCGCTCGCCGACTCGCCGGTGAAGGTGACGCTGGCCAGCTGGGTGCCGCTCGCCGTCCAGAGGTGCCCGACGTGGGTACCCGTGTTGGCGGTGCTCTTGTAGAACCGCAGCGCCGACACGTGACCGGCCACATCGGAGCGAAACTTGACCCCCACCTCGGTCGGCGAGGAATCCGGGTCGGACGGCGTCGCCGGGACGGCCGACGTGCCCCACATGTCGCACGGGCAGGTCCGCGCGCCGATGGTCACCGACCCGGGGCCGTCGGCGCCGACGTTGCCACTGTCGTCGGTCGCCCGCACTCGCAGCGTCACCGCCCCCGCCGCCTGCGGAGTCCAGGTGTACGACCAGTTGGCTCGGCCGTTCGCCGGGTGCCACGTCGCGCCGCCGTCGACGGACACCTCGACGCCGCCCACTACCCCGCCTCCGGTGTCGGTAGCCGTACCGGAGATGGTGGCGGGCGCGCCGACCTGGAAGGTCGCGCCGGGTCCCGGCGGGGTGATCGTCGCGCTCGGCCCGGTCGTGTCCGTCGACCTTGTCGCGGCGGTCAGCCCGGACACCAGCGTGGCGGGCTGCACGCCCATGTCCGCGAAGAGGTTGACCGTCGCCTGCCGCATCGGCGTGCTGGCGGCGCCGGAGCCGCGGTCGTGGTTGCTGTCCAGGCCCCAGGACCACTGCACGGTGCCGGCGCCGAAGACCAGCGCGCCGCTGGGCGCCCGGTAGAGCGTCAGGTTGTGGGTGGCGCTGCCGCCGCCGTACGTGCTGCCGTAGTCCTGGAGCAGGTCCAGGCCGCTCGCCGTGGTGGTGGACAGGCGGATGAGGCCGCGCGGGCGGGAGCCGTTGTCGGCGTCGACGTCCCACTCGTAGCCGAGCGTCCCGGTGCCCAACGTCGCGGTGGCGCCGGCGGCCTGGGTGGCGACGGTGGTGCCGCGCCAGAAGCGCATCTTGCCGTCGGCGGCCGGCACCTGGAGGTTGACCGTGCCGGCGTTCACCTTGAAGGACGTGCCGGTCAGCGCGTTTTCCGGCCGGCCGCCGTCGCCGGGCGGGCTGAACCGCGGGTCCCGCCAGGTGCCGGTCCAGGTCGACGGTGCCTGCGGGTCGATCCGGCTGTTGGCGTGGGTCTCCTTGTAGCAGACGAGGGTCCGGTGCGCGGTCCCCGAGCCGTCGACGCTCGGCTCCCACCGGGTCTTCCAGAACACCTCGTTGCCGCTGAAGAACGCGAGGTTGACGCCGGCGTCGCGGGCCGCCTCGACGTTCGCCCGCTGGGCGCCCGACCAGTACTCGTCGTGACCCACCGACAGGAACACCTTGTGGTTGCGCAGCAGCGGGCCGCGGCGGTCGGTGTCGACGCCGGCGATGTAGCTGACGTCGTAGCCGTTGGACTCCAGGAAGCGCACCATCGGGTACTCAGCGTTGAAGACGAAGTCCTCCGCGGCGTTGCCCCGGGTGCCGAACGGCCGGTTGTAGCTCACCTTGTACGCCCGCCCGACCGGCGCGCCGGCGTAGAGGCTGTTGCCGCCGTACTGGTTGTACGCCTGCCAGGTGGTGTCGGAGGTCTGGAACACCATGTCCGAGTGGCTGGCGTCGTCGCGCACCACGAAGAAGACGTGGCTGGCGCCGCTGGTGCCGTCGGTGCGCACCAGCCGCGCGAAGTAGATGCCGGACACCGCCGTGCCGGGGACCGGCCAGGAGGCGGAGACCGCCCAGTTGCCGCAGTCGACGAGGCCGGTGCTCGGCTCGGAGAGGCAGTTGGGCTGGCTCTGCGCGCCGCTGCGGGTGGCCGACCCGACCAGCCGGGCGCCGTTGCCGCCGTAAAAGCCCATCCGGTAGATGTCGAGCCGGTACGAGGTGGCGACCGTCTTCACCTTGAAGCTGACCGTCTCGCCGGCGTTGACGCTCATCTGGGTGGCGAAGCCCTGGATGGTGGCGCTGCCCGCGCCGGACACGTCCCACGTGCTCTTCGGCGTGCCGGGCTTGCTGTTCTCGCAGGCGATCGGGTTGAGCAGCGGCGCGCACGGATCGGCCGCGGCGGCCGGCTCGGCACCGAACGTCACGGCCGCGGCGGCGAGCAGCGTGGCAACGGCGACCACGGCGCGCCGCGTAGCGGATCTGCCTGTCTTCATGGCGCACTGCCTCCCGGCCGCGGGTCTCCCGGCGGCGTCGCGAGTCAATCGGGTGCCCGATTCACGGTGTCGACATAATGGGTCCACCGTTCCGGCTCCTCTGTCGGGAAGCCGACGCACGCGGCTGAGTGATCCGTTCCGCCTGGTTGATCGTGGCTGTCCGTACGGCACGGCTCGGCGTATCGGCCGGTTTCCCGTGATCCGGCCCCGTCCGCGGCGCCGTCCGGGTAGGTACGCACGCGCGCGGGGCCGGTCACCGCCGCCCAGGTGCCAACGGCGGGCGGCGGGCCGGCCCCGCGCTGTCTCCCCCGACGGGGAGGTCTCAGTTGACCGCGGTCACCTGCCGGTGCTGGGCGATCAGGTTGGCGTACGCGTGGCCGCTGGCCTTGATGGTGCGGCGCTGGCTGTCGTAGTCGACGTGCACCAGCCCGAAGCGCTTGTCGTACCCGTACGACCACTCGAAGTTGTCCAGCAGGGACCACACGTAGTAGCCGTCAATCGGCACGCCCCGACCGGCCGCCGAGGCGCAGGCGTCGATGTGCTGCTCCAGGTAGTCGGTGCGCTCCTTGTCCTGGATCTCGCCGTCCGTGGTGAGCTCGTCACGCCACGCCGAGCCGCTCTCGGTGACGACGACGCGCGCCGGCCGGTACGTCTCCGACACGCCGACCAGCAGCTGCTCGAGGCCGGACGGGTACATCTCCCAGCCCATCGCGGTCTCCATCGAGCCGGGCACCGGGATCTGCCGGGCGTACGGCGCGGGCCCCTCGGGGTCGTCGACCACGAGCTGCCGGAAGTAGTAGTTGAGGCCGAGGAACTCGGTCGGCGTCGCGATCAGCTCCAGGTCGCCGGGCTGGACGGGCGGCTCGTGGCGGTACGTCTCGACCATGTCGGCCGGGTAGCCGCGCCCGTACAGCGGGTCGAGCCACCAGCGGTTGGTGTGCCCGTCGGCGCGCCGCGCGGCGGCCACGTCCTCCGGGCGTTCGCTGCCCGGCTCGCAGGGGCTCGGGTTGAGCACGATGCCCACCGACGGCGGGCGGGCCGCCGCGGCCCGGATCGCCTGGGTGGCCAGACCGTGGCCGAGCAGCGTGTGGTGGCTGGCGCGCACGGCGAGGCCGAGGTCGCGCACGCCGGGCGCCATCCGCCCCTCCAGGTGGCCGATCCAGGAGACGCACAGCGGCTCGTTGACGGTCACCCACTCCGTGACCCGGTCGCCGAGCGCGCCGGCCACGACCGTCGCGTAGTCGGCGAGCGCCTCGGCGGTGGACCGCTCGGGCCAGCCGCCCTTGTCCTGCAACGCCTGCGGCAGGTCCCAGTGGTAGAGCGTGACCATCGGCTTGATGCCCGCCTCGAGCAGCCCGTCGACGAGGCGGTCGTAGAAGGCGAGGCCGGCCGCGTTGACCTGGCCGGTGCCGTCCGGGACGACCCGCGGCCAGGCGACCGAGAAGCGGTACGCCTGGACGCCGAGCCGGCGCATCAGCGCCACGTCCTCGGGCCACCGGTGGTAGTGGTCGCAGGCGACGTCGCCGTTGTCCGCGTTGTCGATCGCACCGGGTACCCGGCTGAAGGTGTCCCAGATGGACGGTTTCCGGCCGTCCTCGTCGACGGCACCTTCGATCTGATACGCCGCGGTGGCGACGCCCCAGGTGAAGTCGGGCGGCAGCTTGGTTAGGTCCGGCACTCGTCGACAACCCTTCTCACTTGACTGCGCCGGCGGTCAGGCCGGCCACGAAATAGCGTTGGAGCATCAGGAAACCGGCGACCACGGGGATGCTCACGACCAGCGACGCGGCCATGACCTGGTTCCAGTAGACCTGGTACTGGGTCGCGTACCCCTGAAGGCCGACGGCGAGGGTGCGGCTGTTCTCGTCGGTCATCACGGAGGCGAAGAGCACCTCGCCCCACGCGGTCATGAAGGCGTAGACCGTGACCGCCACGACGCCCGGCACGGCGGTCGGCAGGATGACCTGGAAGAGTGTCCTCATCGGACCGGCGCCGTCCACCTGCGCGGCCTCGTCGAGCCCGCGCGGGATCGAGTCGAAGTAGCCGACCAGCATCCAGATGGAGAACGGCAGCGAGAACGTCAGGTACGTGATGACGAGCCCGGTGCGGCTGGCGTACAGCTCGACGCCGGTGGCGTTGCCGAGGTTGACGTAGATGAGGAAGAGCGGGAGCAGGAAGAGGATCCCGGGAAACATCTGCGTCGACAGCACGGTCACCGAGAAGACCTGCCGGCCGCGGAAGCGGTACCGGCTGACCGCGAACGCGGCGAAGACGGCGATCGCCACCGAGACGAGCGCCGCCACGCTGGAAACCAGCAGGCTGTTCACCAGGTACCGGCCCAGCGGCACGGTGCTCCACATGTCGACGAACGCCTCGACGCTCGGGCGCGAGGGAAACCACGTGAACGCGCCCTGCACGTCCTTCAGCGGTTTGAGCGCGGAGCTGAGCATCACGTACAGCGGCGTGATCGTGAACAACGTGAGCAGGGTGAGCACGACGCGCCGCGACCAGCGCTCGGCGGTGGTCTCACGCATGGTTTCTCCTCATGCAGGGTCCCTCCTCCGGTTGGTGACCAGCAGGTACCCGGCCGTCACGAGCAGCAGGAAGAGCAGCAGCGCCACCGACATCGCGGAGCCCTGGCCGAAGTTCCAGGTGATGAACGAGCTGCGGTAGATGTGGATGGAGACGAGGTCGGCCTCTTCCGGCGCGGACCCTCCGAAGAGGACGAACGGCGTGTTGAAGTCGTTGAACGTCCACAGGAACAGCACCAGGACCAGCACCTGGTTGACCGGCCGCAGCATCGGCAGCGTCACGTCCTTGAGGCGGCGCCAGAAGCCGGCGCCGTCGATCGCGGCCGCCTCGTACATCTCCGACGGCACGTTCTGGAGGCCGGCCATGATGCACAGGAACGCGAACGGCCACGACCGCCACACCGACACGACCAGCAGCGCCCAGAAGCTGTTGCCGCCGATCAGCCAGAACGGCCGGTCGTCGGCGAGCCCGGTCGAGGTGAGCAGCTCGTTGAGCAGGCCGGTGTCCCGCTGGAAGATGAACGTCCAGGTGATGACGGCCGCGTAGACCGGCAGCGCGTACGGGGTGAGGAAGAGCGTGCGCAGCACCGCCCGACCGGGGAAGGGCCGCTGGAGGAACACGCCGGCGAAGAGCCCGAAGATCCAGGACAGGCCGACCGAGAAGGTCGTGTAGAGCACGGTCACCCAGAACGAGTGCAGCAGCTCCTTGCCGACCGGCCCGTTGACGTCCAATGTGGCCTTGTAGTTGTCCAGGCCGACGAAGGGCGCCGCCGACCAGTCGCGGATCTGAAACTGGGTCAGCTCCAGCAGGCTCATCCATACGCCGACCACCATCGGTACGACGTGGACGAGCAGCTCCAGCAGGACGGCCGGGAGCAGCAGCAGGTACGGCAGCTTGGATCGGGGCAGCCGGGTCTTCTTGCCGCGGCCGGCTTTCCCGGGGGCGGACGGCCGGACCGTCGCCGGAGCCGTCGTGGTGGTCGCCATCGCGGTCCTCTCAAGGATGGGCCGTGGAGGGGTCGGCGTTCCCCTCCACGGCCACGTCTTCGTCGCTCAGCTGCCCATCTGCTGCTGGGCGTTGCTGAGCTTCTCCTTGACCGCCTGCTCGGTGACCGCCTTGCCGCTGGCCGCGTCGGCGAACAGCTCCTTCATCGCGGTACCCACGAGGGTCTCGAACTTGCTCTCCTCCGCGACCTGGGGCAGCGGGGCCGCGCTGGTGGCGAGCACCTGGGCGAGGACCTTCTGCTCCTCGGCCTGGAACGCCGCGTCACCGGCCACCGTCGTCACCGACGGCAGTGAGCCGTAGGTCTTGTTGAGCTGGATCTGCTCGGCGTCGCTGGTCATGAACTTCACGAACTGGAGCGCGGCGTCCTTGTCCTTGGTGTGCTTGAACACCGCGATGTTGATGCCGGCCACCATACTGTTGACCTTTTTGCCACCGGCCGGAGCCGTGGCCGGGAACGGCACCGGCGCCACGCCGTACGCGTCGGCGGCCATGCCCTGCGCCTTGAACGCGGAACCGGCGGCCTGCCACAGCAGCATCGCCGCCTTGCCGTTGGCGAAGTCGGACACCGACTGGTTCTGCGCGTACTCGGCGTTGCTCGGGTTGACGATCTTGTCGACCGCCATCAGGTCGATGTACCGCTTGACGGCGGCCACGTTCTGCGGGGTGTCGAAGGTGGGCTTGCCGGACGCGTCGAACCACTCGCCGCCCCACTGCTGGCCGAACGCGAACGCGTGGTGCGAGTTCTCCGAGATGTTGGCGCCCTCGACGGCCAGGCCCCACTGGCTGCCCTTGGTCAGCTTCTTGCCGGTGGTGACGAGCTCTTCCCAGGTGGTCGGCGGGGCGGTGATGCCCGCGTCCGCGAACATCTTCTTGTTGTAGTAGAGGGCGTACGCGAGGCTGTAGAGCGGCACGGCGGTCGGCGGCTGGCCGGGCGCCCCCGCGGCGGCCAGCGCGGCCGGCACGAAGCGGTCCTTGCCGCCGACGGCACCGATGGTGGCGTCGTCGAACGGGACGAACGCGCCGGTCGCCTGGAGCGAGGCCGACCAGGTGTTGCCGATGTTGACCACGTCCGGGCCCTTGCCCGAGGTGGCCGCGGCCAGCAGCCGGTTGAGCAGGTCGGACCAGGGCACGACCTCCACGTTCACCTTGATGCCGGTCTGCTGCTCGAACTTGTCCAGCTCGGGCTGGAGGGTCTGCTTGTCGAAGTCGAGGCTGGAGCCCTGGTTGCTGGCCCAGTAGGTCAGTGTCTTGGCGCCGCCGCCGGAACCACCGTCCGAGTCGTCGCCACACGCGGTAATCGAAGCGGCCAACATCAGGGCCGCGGCAGTCATAGCCAACAGTCGTCGAGACACGATCTGCCCTTCTGGCGTGGGAGTTACATCAGGGCTTAAATTACGACGTCATTAAAGTGACTTTGCGGTTCGCCGTCAAGAGATCGCTCTCATGAGCCTGGCGGCGGGCACGAGAGCCTTACAGTTATCTGCCGGCGGGTGGGTTTGATCGAGGTGGTGGATGGCGCTGGAACGCACGACGAACCGCACGGTCCGGTTGCGTAACCGGGCGGCGCTGCTGTCGAAGCTCTTCCTGGAGGGGCCGCTGACCCGCCAGGACCTCGCCCGCGGCACCGGGCTGAGCCAGCCCGCGGTGAGCAACGTCGTGGCCGACCTGATCGCGGCCGGCCTGGTGGTGGGCGCGGGCGCGCTGGAGTCCGACGGCGGCCGTCCGAGCATGAGCCTGCGGGTGGCGCCCCGCTTCGCGCTGGTGGCCGGCGTCGACGTCGGTGAGACGCGGGTGCGGGTCGAGCTCTTCGACCTGTCCATGGCGCTGCTGGCCAGCGCCGACTACCCGATCGACGCGGCCCGGCCCGACCCGGCCACCGTCGTGCGCCACATCGTCGCCGGCCTCGCCGCGGTCACCGACCAGGCCGGTGTCCCCCGCGCCGACCTGCTCGGCGTGGGCGTCGGGGTCTCCGGCGTCGTCGTGCAGGACCGCGAGGCCGTCGTGTACGCGCAGACGCTCGGCTGGGACGGCGTGCCCCTGGAGCGCATGATCCGGGCCGAGGTCGACGTGCCCCTCCACATCGACAACGGCGCCAAGACGCAGGGCCAGGCGGAGATGTGGTTCGGCGCCGGCCGGGGTGCCCGCCACGCGGTGTTCGCGCTGGTCGGCTCGGGTGTCGGCGCCACCGTGGTGAGCAACGGCGCGACCTATCGCGGGGTGGCCAGCAGCGCCGGCGAGTGGGGGCACACCACGCTGGTGTACGGCGGCCGGGCCTGCCGGTGCGGCGCCCGCGGCTGCCTCGAGGCCTACGTCGGCGCGGAGGGCATCATCGAGCGCTACCGGGAGGCGCGGCGAGGTCGCGCGGTGCCCGGCGCCGACGAGGAGTCCCAGATCAACGCGCTGCTGGCGGCCGCCGACCGCTCCGAGACGGCGCGGCGGGTGCTCGACGAGACGGCCGCCTACCTGGGCGCCGGCGTCGCCAACCTGATCAACCTCTTCAACCCCGAGCGGGTGGTGCTCGGCGGCTGGGCCGGCCTGGCCCTGGGCTCGCGCCTGCTCCCGGAGATCCGCGCGGCGGCGGCGGCCCAGGCGCTGCGCAAGCCGTTCGAGCAGGCCAGGATCGAGTTGGGCCAGCTGGGCGTCGACGCGGTGGCGCTGGGCGCGGCGACCCTCCCGGTGGCCCAGCTCCTCGCGGCCGGCGGCGTGCGCGCCGCGACGGCGGTCCCCGCCTGAGCCGCGCCTTCCGGCATTCGGGATTTATTACGTTGTGATGGATCTATGTCTTGACGCACTCGTGACCCCGGCGTAACACTCTGCCGGGGAGCGAGAGCGCTCTCAGCGTTGCCCGGTTTCGGCGTCCGGGCCCCACCACCCACGACAGGCAGGGTCATGATTTCGCGTACCCCCTTTCGCCGGATCAGACGTCGACCACTCGTCATCGCCGTCGTCGCGGCGGCCGTCCTCGCGCTGCTCCCGCTCGGCGCGATACCGTTCGCCAACGCCGCGCCCACGCTGATCTCGCAGGGCAAGCCGGTCACCGCCTCCTCCACCGAGTCCGCCGCCTACCCGGCCACCGCGGCCGTCGACGGTAACACCGGCACCCGCTGGGCCTCCGGGTTCACCGATCCACAGTGGATACAGGTCGACCTGGGCACCACCGCCACGATCAGCCAGGTCGTGCTCCGCTGGGAGGCCGCGTACGCGTCGGCGTACCAGATACAGACCTCGACCAACGGCACCACCTGGACCAACGTCTACGCCACCACCACCTCCACCGGCGGCACGCAGACGCTCAACGTGACCGGCTCCGGCCGGTACGTGCGGATGAACGGCACCGCGCGGGCCACGGCGTGGGGGTACTCGCTGTGGGAGTTCGAGGTGATCGGCGAGTTCGGCGCCCAGCCCAACGTGTGCGGCACCGCCAACGCCGCCGCCGGCCGCCCCGCCACCGCATCCTCGACCGAGGCCGCCGCCTACCCCGCCTCGGCCGCGGTGGACGGCAACACCGGCACCCGCTGGGCCTCCGCGTTCAGCGATCCACAGTGGATCCAGGTGGACCTCGGCACCAGCCAGTCGATCTGCCAGGTGGTGCTCCAGTGGGAGGCCGCGCACGCGACGGCGTACCAGATACAGACCTCGGCCAACGGGACGAGCTGGACCACCGTCTACTCCACGACCACCTCCACCGGCGGCACGCAGACGCTCGACGTGAGCGGCACCGGCCGGTACGTGCGCATGAACGGCACCGCGCGGGCGACCGGCTTCGGCTACTCGCTGTGGGAGCTCCAGGTACGCGTCGGCGGCGGCACACCGACCACCAGCCCGCCGACCGGTGACCCGGTGGAGCCGACCGACCCGCGCAACCCCAACCTCGGGCCGAACACCTTCGTCTTCGACCCGTCCACGCCCACCTCCACCATCCAAAGTCGACTGAACACCATCTTCACCCAGCAGGAGACGGCGCAGTTCGCGCCCAACCGGTACGCGGTGCTTTTCAAGCCCGGCAACTACACCGCCGACGTCAACCTCGGCTTCTTCACCCAGGTCGCCGGGCTCGGCATGTCGCCGGACGACACCAACCTCAACGGCCACGTGCGGGCCGAGGCGTTCTGGATGGGCGGCAACGCCACGCAGAACTTCTGGCGCGCGGCCGAAAACCTCTCCGTCACGCTGCCCGCCGGCACCATCGTGGAGCGCTGGGCGGTGTCCCAGGCCGCGCCGTACCGCCGCATGCACCTGCGCGGCGCCGGCAACCAGATCCAGCTGTGGAACGGCGGCGACGGGTGGTCCAGCGGCGGCTTCATGGCCGACACCAAAGTGGACGGCCAGGTGGTCTCCGGCTCGCAGCAGCAGTGGTACTCGCGCAACAGCGAGTTCGGCAGCTGGAACGGCGGCGTGTGGAACATGGTGTTCCAGGGCGTCACCGGCGCGCCCGCGGCCAACTACCCCAACCCGCCGCACACGGTGATCGGGCAGACGCCGGTGGTCCGCGAGAAGCCGTTCCTGTACGTCGACGGCACCGGCGAGTACCGGGTGTTCGTGCCCGCGCTGCGCGCAAACTCGGCCGGCACGACGTGGTTCGGCAAGACGCCGGCCGGCTCGTCCATATCGCTGAGCCAGTTCTACCTGGTCCGCCCCGGCACCACCGCGGCCACCATCAACAACGCGCTCGCTGCCGGGCGGCATCTGCTGTTCACGCCGGGCGTGTACCAGATCGACCAGACCATCCGGATCACCCGGCCGGACACGGTGGTACTCGGCCTCGGCCTCGCCACCCTCCAGGCCAACAACGGCGTGACGGCCATGTCGGTCGCGGACGTCGACGGCGTGAAGGTCGCCGGCATCATGTTCGAGGCCGGCACCACCAACTCGCCGGTGCTGATGGAGGTCGGCCCGGCCGGGTCGTCGGCGAGCCACGCCGCCAACCCGACCTCGCTGCACGACGTGTTCTTCCGCATCGGCGGGGCGATCGCCGGCAAGGCGACCAACACGCTGACCGTCAACAGCGACAACGTGATCGGCGACCACATGTGGCTGTGGCGCGGCGACCACGGCGACGGCATCGGCTGGAACGTCAACACCGCCGACACCGGCCTCACCGTCAACGGCGACAACGTCACCATGTACGGCCTGTTCGTCGAGCACTACCAGAAGTACGAGGTCATCTGGAACGGCAACGGCGGCCGCACGTACTTCTTCCAGAACGAGAAGCCGTACGACCCGCCGAACCAGGCCGCGTGGATGAACGGGAGCACGCGCGGGTACGCCGCGTACAAGGTGGCCAACGGCGTCACCAGCCACGAGGCGTGGGGCGTGGGCAGCTACTGCTACTTCAACGTCAACCCCGCGGTGGTCGCCGAGCGCTCCTTCGAGGTGCCGGACACGCCCGGCGTCCGCTTCCACAACCTGGTGACGGTGTCGCTCGGCGGCGTCGGCACGATCAACCGCATCATCAACAACACCGGGGGTACCGCCAACACGGCGACCCAGCGGCAGACGCTGAACAACTACCCGTAGTCCCCCGTAGACCGCAGCCCTCCCACCAAGAGACCGTGGCCACGGACCGCCTCCGCGACGGGCGGCCCGTGGCCACGGTCCGGGCTACCGGAAGTCGTCCGCGTGGTCGCGGGCCCACTCGGCGAAAGCGCGGGCCGGGTGACCGGTCACCTTTTCCACATCCGGCCACGGGCGGGACAGCGCCGACCAGTCCTGCTCGGCGTAGCCGCTGTCGCTTTCCGGCGCGTCGCCGCCGTACTCGACGAAGCCGAGCATCAGGTCGGCACTCGCGGCCGCGAACCCGCCCTGCGCCAGCATCAGCGCCCGCGCCTCCTCGCGCGTCACCTCCTCGTACCGGACCTCCTCGCCGAGCGCGGCGCCAATCGCCCGCACCTGCTCGCGGACGGTGACCGCCGCGGGCCCGGTGATCGTGTACGCGGCACCGTGGTGCCCCTCCCGCAGCAGCGCCTCGACCGCGACGGCGGCGATGTCGTCTTCGTGGACCAGCAGCATCGGCTCGTCCGCGAACGGGTAACGCACCACCCGTTCGGCCCGCACCGTGGGCGCCCACATCTGGAGCATGTTGGCCATGAAGCCACCCGGCCGCAGGTGCGTCCACTGTAGACCGGACCGCGCCACGTGCGACTCGACCGGGTTGGTGTGCAGCCCGGCCGTCACAGACGCCGCCGACAGGTCCACGATCCGCCGCACCCCGGCGTCACGGGCCATCGCCACGACCTCCGCCGCGGTCCGCTCCACCGGGAAGAGGTAGAGGGCGTCCACATCGGCCAGCGCGGGCGCGACGCTCGCCGGATCTTCGAGATCGCCGCGCACGACCTCGACGCCGGCCGGCAGCCCCGCGCCGCCGGGGCGCCGGGTGAGCGCCCGGACGGCCACCCCTTCGGCCAGGAGGCGCCTGACCACGTTTCGCCCGACAAACCCGGTGGCACCGGTCACAAGAACTCTCATGCCGCCGACACTAGGCGGCAAGTAGGTCAGGAGCTGTCACACTTCCCGCGGGAGCGGGCCGAGGTGCGCGGCCACCCGCTCGCGGAGCAACCGGTACTCCTCCGCCCGCCGCGGCGGCGTCCCGGGCGGCCGGCTCACCGCACGCACCGCCACCACCCGCTGCCCGTCGACGAACTGCGACCGGGTCACGTCGATCTCGACGCCGCTGGCCAACCTGTTCCACCAGTGGAAGCCCTCCTGCACCGCGCCGCGCCACACCTCACCCAGCATCAGCTCACCGCCGAGCAGGTCGTGCAGCAACAGCGCGGTGATGTCGCACTGCCCCCAGGCGGGATTGCCGGGCTGCCAGCCGGCGCGCTCGACGTCGTCCGGTGAGCAGGTGTCGGCCGCCCAACTGGCCCGCAGCGCCGCCTCGATGTCGCCCAAGGTCCAGGGAGTCATCGCACGAGTATGCGAGGCGCCTACGACGAAAGGCGCCGGCGCCGCGAGTGGATCGCACGGACCAGCTCCGCGACGCCCTCCGCCCCTCGAGGTAGAGCTCGGCGCCGTCACCCCAGGCGGAGGAGCATCGCGCCGCCGTAGGCCAGGGCGGCGACCGAGCCGGTCAGCAACAGCAGTCCCCACAGCACCGGCGGGAGCAGCGTGAGCCGGCGCAGCTCGTCGTGGTCGGAGCCCTTGGTGGCGTACGCGCCGCCGCGCATGACCACCAGGCTCTGCTCCACCGCGGCGATCAGCAGGAACCAGGCCCACACGTGCGCGAGCAGCGCCTGGGTGGGCGGCTCGGTGTAGACGGCGGCGAGGAACGCGAGCACGACCAGCGCGGGCACCACCAGCCATCCGACCGGGCCGCGCACCACGAAGAGCATGAGCACCAGGAACGCGAGGCTGGCCCAGAAGACCGCCGCGGTGTAGCCGCGCACCGCCAGCCAGGCGGCGCCGAGCCCGAACACGGACGGGCCGAGGTGGCCCATCATCGTGACCGGCACGTCGATCGCCCACGGGAGCTTGCCGCCGAAGCTGGTGGCCGCGTTGCCGCCGCGCTCCAGGCGGATGCTCACCACCTTCTGCGCCAGCAGGCGACCGAGCAGCGCATGACCGCCCTCGTGGGCGACCGTCGCCGCGTACTTGGTCACCACGAACATCGGCACCGCACCGACCCAGGCGATCACCGCGGCCAGCACGACCACACGGGCGGGGTCGGCGTCGGTCACGGCGGCGGCGAGCGGCATCACAGGCGTCACGGTAAGGGCGGGCCGGGCTTGGTCACCATCGGCGAAACGGCAGGTCCGCGCTTAATCGGTTGTCCGCACACCGGTGGTCCTGATGGAGTGGTCAGCGACCCGACGTCCTGGAGAGGAGACCCGAGATGCGTGCCGCGTACATGTCCGTCCAGAAGGGAATCGACGCCTATGTAGAGGACATGACGCGTGAGTACGTTGAACCTGGGGATCCTGGCCCATGTCGACGCCGGTAAGACGAGCCTGACCGAGCGGCTGCTCTACGACGCCGGCGTGATCGACGAGATCGGGAGCGTCGACGCGGGTAGCACGCAGACCGACTCGATGGAGCTCGAGCGGCGGCGCGGCATCACGATCAAGTCGGCCGTGGTGTCGTTCGCGATCGGCGATGTGACCGTCAACCTCATCGACACGCCCGGCCACCCCGACTTCATCGCCGAGGTGGAGCGGGTGCTGAGCGTGCTCGACGGCGCCGTGCTCGTCGTCTCCGCCGTCGAAGGGGTGCAGGCGCAAACTCGCGTGCTGATGCGCACGCTGCGCCGCCTGCGCATCCCCACCCTGCTGTTCGTCAACAAGATCGACCGCTCCGGCGCGCGCTACGCCGGCCTGCTCGCCGCCGTCTCGGACAAGCTGACCACCGCCGCGGTACCGATGGGAACGGTCACATCGCTCGGCACCCGGCAGGCGGCGTTCGTACCGGACGACGCGGCGCTCGTCGACGCGCTCACCCGGCACGACGACGCGCTCCTCGCCGCCTTTGTGGACAACGAGAGAACGGTCACACCCCGCCGGCTGCGCGCCGATCTGGCCCGCGCCACCCGCCGTTGCCTCGCGTACCCCATCTTCTTCGGCTCGGCGATCACCGGCGCCGGCGTACCCGCGCTGATGAAAGGGATCGCGGACCTGCTGCCGGCCGCGGCGGGTGACCCGCGCGGGCCGGTCTCCGGCACGGTGTTCAAAGTGGAGCGTGGCCGGGCCGGCGAGAAGGTCGCCTACGTGCGGATGTTCTCCGGCACGGTCCGCACCCGCGACCGCCTCCGCGACGACAGCAAGGTGACCGCGATCGGCGTCTTCGACCGCGGCGGCACGGTGCGCGCCGACGAGGTTCCGGCCGGCCGCATCGGCAAGCTGTGGGGCCTGGGCGGTGTCCGCGTCGGCGACCCGATCGGCCGGCCGCACGGGACCGCGGCGCACCACTTCGCGCCGCCGTCGCTGGAGACGGTCGTCGAGCCGGCCCGCCCCGCCGACAAGGGCGCGCTGCACGCCGCCCTCACCCAGCTCGCCGAGCAGGACCCGCTCATCGACCTGCGGCAGGACGCGATCCGCCAGGAGATCTCGGTGTCGCTCTACGGCGAGGTGCAGAAGGAGGTCATCCAGGCGACGCTCGCCGGCGAGTACGGCGTGGCGGCGAGCTTCCGGGAGAGCACGACGATCTGCGTCGAGCGTCCGGCCGGCACCGGCGCGGCGGTCGAGTTCATGGGCCGGGACGGCAACCCGTTCCTGGCCACCGTCGGGTTCCGGGTGGATCCGGCGCCCGCCGGCTCCGGCGTCGGCTACCGCCTGGAGGTGGAGCTGGGGTCGATGCCGTACGCGTTCGTGAAGGCGGTCGAGGACACCGTGCGCGAGACCCTGGAGCAGGGCTTGCACGGCTGGCGGGTCACCGACTGCGTCGTGACCATGACCCACTCCGGGTACGCGGCGCGGCAGAGCCACGCGCACGCCACCTTCGACAAGAGCATGTCGAGTACCGGCTTCGACTTCCGCGGCCTCACGCCGCTGGTGCTGATGACCGCCCTCTCCCGTGCGGGCACGGTGGTGCACGAGCCGCTGCACCGGTTCCGGCTGGAGTTTCCGGCGGACACGTTCGGCACGCTGCTGCCGGTGCTGGTGCGGCTCGGCGGCGTGCCCGGTCAGCCCGACCTGCGCGGACCAGTGGGTGTGCTGGAGGGCTTCGTGCCCGCGGCGCGCGTGCACGAGCTTCAGCAGCGCCTGCCCGGCCTGACCCGCGGCGAGGGCGTTGTGGAGAACATGTTCGACCACTACGCGCCCGTGCGTGGCCCGGTGCCGTCGCGGTCGCGGTGGGACGCCAACCCGCTGGACCGCAAGGAGTACCTGCTGCGGGTGCTCCGCCGGGTGCCGTGAATGATCGGAGTCATGGAATTCGGAGTTGGCATCTTCCCCACCTACGACGGCATGAAGCCCGGTGACGTCGCCCGCATGGTCGAGGAGCGCGGCCAGAACGCGCTCTACTTCGCGGAGCACACGCACATCCCGGCCACCGAGACCGACCGCGCGCCGGGCAAGCCGCTGCCGTCGAAGTACTGGAAAACGTACGACCTTTTCGTCGCGCTGACGGCCGCCGCGGCGGCGACCAGCCGGCTGCGGGTGGCGAGCGGCATCTGCCTGGTCATCGAGCGCGACCCGATCGTCACCGCCAAGGAGGTGGCCAGCGTCGACCACCTTTCCGGCGGGCGGCTGGAGTTCGGGGTGGGCGCCGGCTGGAACCGCACCGAGATGAGCAACCACGGCACCGACCCCCGCGTCCGCATGCGGGTGCTGCGCGAGCGGGTCGAGGCCATGAAGACCATCTGGACGAACGACGAGGCGAGCTACTCCGGCCGGTACGTCAACTTCGAGCGCATCTGGTCGTGGCCGAAGCCCGCACAGCGCCCCCACCCGCCGGTCCTCGTCGGTGGGTCCGGTCCCACCGTGCTCGACCGGGTGCTGGCGTTCGGCGACGCGTGGTTTCCCAACTACTTCCCCGGCGTCTACGACAAGATCGCCGAGCTGCGCGCGCGGGCCGAACGGCCGATCGAGGTGCAGCTGATGAGCGTGCCGGCCGACCCCGCCGTCTTCGAACGCCTGCGCGACGCCGGCGTGCACCGCGTCGCCCAGTGGTTGCCCTCCGGCCCCCGGTGGCGGGTCGAGCAGGCGCTGGAAAAGTGGGAGCGCGCGATCGCCGAGTACCACCCGGAGTGACGCGGATGTTCATGTCACTGGTGACGCTCGTCGTGCCCGACTACGCCCCCGCCGTCGAGTTCTTCGTGGACGTTCTGGGCTTCGAGCTGGTGGAGGACACACCGTCCACGACCAACGACGGCCGCCCGAAGCGGTGGGTGGTGGTCCGCCCGCCCGGCGCCGAGACAGGGCTGTTGCTGGCCCGCGCCGACGGCCCGCGCCAGGAGGCGGTGGTGGGCGCGCAGGCGGCCGGGCGGGTCGCCTTCTTCCTGCGGGTGGACGACTTCGACGCGGTGTACAACCGGTTGGTGGCGGCGAGCGCGGAGATCACGCCGGCGCGCGACGAGCCGTACGGCCGCGTGGCCGTCTTCGCGGACCTGGCCGGCAACAAGTGGGACCTGGTGGGCCCGGTGAAAGGTTAGTGAAAGGTCGGGCTGCTAGCTTGCGGCCCGTGATGATGCGACGCGCCGTCCTGGGTGCGGCGGGCGCGGCGGCGCTGCTGCTCGCCTCCGCCGCCCCCGCGACCGCCGACAGTGTGGTGCGGTGGCTCACCGCGCAGCCGTGTGCCACCGCCCAGCTCACCGTCTCGTCTACACCGGACACCGACACGACGGTCTCCGGCTGGATCGACCCGTGTCAGCGGCCGGCCCGCGCCGAGCGGTTCGGCTTCGTCTACTACGTCCAGGACCCGGAGGGCGGCGGTCCGCGCGGATACGTCTACCTCGAAAGACTGCGGCACTACGGCACCGCCGAGGCGACCGCGTTCGAGGGGACCGTCGACCGCGACGTGGCGTCCCGCTTCGGGTCGGTGCTCGCCCTCTGCCTGGCCACCGGGCCCGGCCGGCTGGTCACCTGCGTCCCCGGCATGTACCCGGACGCCGACGCTCCCCCGCCGCCGAGGCCGACGCTCCAGGAACTGGCGGCTCTCCCGGTCATCGAGATCCCACCATCTCCGGCCGACCCGAACTGCGCCACCTGCGTGTAGGCGCGCCCGCCTTCAAGAGGGCAGCCCTGTCACAGGTGCCCGCGGGAGCATACGGTCTTCAGCTGGCGCGGACGGGGGCAAAATCAGGGCCTTTGCACGCGGGGTGACACACAACCCGTAGCGCTTCCTAGGAAGCTGGGCTAGTGGAACGGCGACGCAGCGTGAGGAGGGCGCCCGCCGCGACCAGGCCTACCCCCGCGGCCGTCGCGGCCTTCGGGAGCCACGGCGGGATGTCCAGGAAGACGGTGATGCCGAGGATCCGGGACAGGCCCCACGGCAGCAGGGCCATCTGGTCGTTCCAGACGGTGAGCGCGCGCTCCAGGCCCATGCCCGCCGCCACCCCGCCGAAGACCGCCACCGGCGCGCCGCCCGCCACCAGCACCCGGCCGGTCGCGTGGCGGGCGCCGAGGCCGTAGCCGCCGCGCAGGGCGTGGTAGGCCGCGACGAACACCCACAGAAACGCCGCGAACGCCGCCGTCACGTACACGCCCCGGGCCGGCGGGTCGGTCCAGAAGTTGAACCAGTAGCGGCCCGGCCCGCGGGACGCGGTGCCCACCAGCAGGATCAGCGTGCGGAGGACGGCCGCGCCGCCCAGCGCCGCCCACAGCGCGTAGGGGTCGGCGCCGCCGAGCAGCACGCGCAGCGCGACCGCGAAGAGCAGCCACGAGCCGAGGGTCAGCGTGAGGTGGGCCGGGGAGGCGAACCAGCTGTACGCCGCGCGGCTCAGCACCAGCGCCAGCGCCGGGATCGCCCATACCAGCAGGCGGTCGAGTGTGGACGGTGGGGGCGGCAGGTCACCGACCCGCCACGGGCGCGTCATGCCCACCCAGAGCGCCCGCAGCGCGGACGAGCGGCGGGAGAACGCGCCCACGAGCACCGCCGCGACGAGCAGCGCCAGCAACGCCCGGGCCAGCCACGCCATGGCGGCGTCCCGCTCGGCGCGGTCGAGGCCGATGTCCGCCGCGGGGAAGCGGAAGGCGGGCAGGTCGACGTCGTCGCCGTAGCGGGCGACGTGCGCGTCGCGGGCCTCGACGTAGCTGGCGCGGGCCGCCTCCCACGCCGCCCGCGCGTCCGGGTCGCCGGTGTCCAGCCACTGGGCGTACCGCAGGAACATCGTGCGGTAGGCGCCGAGGGTTTCGAACAAGTTCAACTGGAAGTCGAGGGTGTCCACGAACCGCTGCCGGAGCGCGGGATCGCGCCAGGTGGCCGGGTCGGTGGCGGCTATCCGCTCGCGCATGCGGCCGGCGAGCGCGACCGCGTCGCCGCCCTCGCGGATCGCCTCGTCGAGGTTGTCGCGGCTGACCGAGTAGATGCTGTCGAGCACCGCGCTGTCGCCGGTGACGATGTCCCACTCGAAGATCCACATCATCGGCGGCGGGTGCACGCCGAGCGCCTTGACCGTGCGGTTGGCGTACGGTCCGATGTAGAGCCCCTTCGTCACCGCCTGGCGCGACATGGCCATCACTTCGCCGATCGCCGCCACAGTGGACGGATCCGCGGAGAAGGTCTGCCGCGCCCAGTCCGCCGTCACCTCCCCCGGGTCGGCGTCCGGATCCCAGGCGAGGCGGGCGGCGGAGTAGACGTTGAGGTCGTAGAGCTGCCAGAAGCCCTCGCGCAGGTAGAGCGTGCGCGGCCCGGCGCGCAGCGGCCCACCCCCTTGCGTCCACGTCCACACGCCCTCGACGTTCGGGTTGGCGGCCAGGAACCGGCGCAGCGCGGCCCCGTGCAACGAGCCGAGGTCGTTGGGGAGCGCGCCGAAGACCTCGAACTCGCGCCGCGCCTGGAATTCCACGATCCGCCGCTGCGTGCCCATCTCCAGCGTGTGGTTGAACGGCAGGTGGCTGTAGTAGTCGCCGAGGCAGTACTTCGTGGACACGATGAGGTGCGGGTCGTCGATGCCGCCGAGCACCTCGTCGTACGACTCCGCGTCGATGTGCATCTCGCCGACCGCGCCGACCCCGATGCTCCAGGTGCGGAAGATGATGTCCCGCTCCCCCTCGCCGGCGACGGCCAGGAGCGCGCGGAGCATGGCGCGCACGGCCGCGGGCGTCTTCACCGCGATCTCCGAGGTGTAGTCCCACCCCGGGAACTTGTAGATGTCACCGCCCTCGCCGATGCGCACCATGAGGCCCGCCGCGTACGGCAGCGAGGTGAAGAACTCGCGCAGCCCGGCCTGGTAGACGCTCCACAGGCGAGGGTCCTCGGCGTTCATGCCGCCGGGCGCGCCGCGCAGGTGCTCGCGGAGCGGCGGGGAGAGGGCCAGCATGTCGGTCATGAAGTAGACCTTCATGCCCATGTCGGCGGCGTAGCGCCAGACCGGGCCGAAGTGCTCCACCATCGCGCGGGCCCGCGCCACGTGCGGGTCGCCGTCAGGGTAGACGCCGATCCCGTCGAACGTGACGTACTCCAGGAAGCCCTGCACGACGACGCCGTTGTACCCCTGGGCGAGCGAGTGGTCGACGAGCTCGCGAAACTGCTCCGAGATGCGGTCGACCGCAACTCTGTCCACATAGGGCGGTCCACTGAGGACGGCGGGGCCGACCACGTCGGTGTTGAGCGAGTAGTCGTCGCTGCCCGCCCAGCCGGCCGGGTCGGCGTCGACGCCGACCGCGCCCGAGTCGACCAGGCGCAGGCCGAGGCGGGGCGTGACGATCCGGCCGTCGTCGGCGGGTGGCAGGACGGGTGCGCCGGACCGGATCCGGTCGGCGACCGTGTAGAGGCCGGCGGAGGCGCCCGCCGGGGTGGCCGCCTCCAGGACGAGGTCGGCGCCGGCGCGGCGGAGCCGGAACGCTTCGCCGGCGAGGCCGCCAACCGCGGAACCTTCCGCCCCCGGCGGCTCAGCGCCCGGCGGCGGGCCGCCTTCCGGCGCCGGCGGCTCGGTGCCCGGCGGCTGGTCGCCCTCTGGCGCCGGCGGCTCGGTGCCCGGCTGGTCGCCTTCTGGCGCCGGCGGCTCGGTCAGGGCGACCCGGAGCACGGGGCCGTCGCCGCCCGCTCCGGGCGCGGGTGGGGTGGCGCCACCGGGCGCGGGTGAGGCGTCGCCGGCCGTGACCGGGCCGCTCACCACCATCGGCTTGGCGCCGCCGCGCTCCGCGAGGGCACCGGCGACCGCGTCCGCGGCGAGCCCGACCCGCCGGTCCACCGGCACCTCGACCCGGGCGAGCCGCGGCGCCGGCTCCATCTCGCGCGGCGGTGCCGCCTTCAGGTCCTCGGGTGGCACGTCGGCCGGCGTGAAGCTCAGCCCGAGCGCCTTGTCGACCTGCCAGGCGATGGCCGCGCCGACGCCCAGCAGCACGAGCGCGGTCGCGCCGGCGATCCACGGGCGCGCGGCCAACCCCCGAAGCATGCCTACCCCGCTCCGCCGCTCGGCGCTCGTCCGCCGTCGGGGTCGAGGCTCGCGGCCTCGCGGCTCCCGCTCAAGGACACGCGGCCATCCTACGGCCTGATCAAGCCACCACCTGGTTCAAGCCAGCAGGCGGTCGAGGAACGGGTTGGTGAACACCCGGTGCGGGTCGAACGTGTTCAACACATCGACGGCGGCGTCCCACGTGGGGTCGGGGCCCTGGCGGTAGGAGTCGGGCACCGTGCCGGTCACGAAGGGTACGTCCGCCCAGGCCGCGTCCGTCGTGTAGCCCCAGCCCTTCGACCACTCGGCCCGCACCGCCGCGTAGCCCTGGTAGGTCGCGAGGAAGAACTGCTCCATGTCCCGGTAGAAGGCGTGCGCGCCGGGCGCGGTCGGGAAGGTCAGCACGTCGAACCACACCACCACGTCCCAGTCGGGGTGGTCGGCCCGTGGCCGCGCGGCGGACAGCGCCGGTGGCGCCGCGCCGGGTACGCCGCTGTCGGCGGGCCGGTCCACCCCGGCGACCCGGATCTCCACCTGCCCGGTCACCGGGTAGAGCCCGCGCGCCTGGTACGCCGCGACCGACTGCTCGTGGTACACGGCGAACTCGTGCACCACCCGCTGGATCGAGGCGCGGCTGGTGTGCACGGCGTACCCGTTCGCGGTCTCCCGCAGCGTGGTCGGCTTGACGTACAGCAGCAGGTTCTTCGAGCGGCCCCACAGGTCGGTCGAGACGGTGGCGGTGAGCCCGGTGGCCGCGACGGTGTACTGGAGCTGCCCGAACGTCGGCGTCAGCTCCCACTCCCCCGCCAGCAGCCGCTCCGCCAGGTCCGCGACGGCCTCGGGCACGTTGTCGGAGAACGGGTAGTTGTACGGCGCGACGACCGGCCGGGAGGTGAGCGGCCGCTGCGGGCTGACGCTCCACACCTTGACCCACGGGTGGGTGGTGTTGGTGAACCAGATCGCCTCCACCCGCCCGCCCTCGTCGACGTAGCGGGCGTACGTGCGGCCGGGCGAGCCGGGCGGGGCGAAGAGCTCGCGCGCCGGTACGTCCACATGCGACAGGCAGCGGAGGTTGCTGTCGGCGCCCACCCGCAGCACCGCCTCGGTGATGAACGCTCTGCCCACATGGGTGAGAAGCGCCGGCCCCTGGGGATCGGCGCGGTTGAACGTGTTCAACACATAGCGGCCGGCTGATGGGTCCCAGACCACGGCGGTGAGCGAGAGGACGAGGTTGCTGAGCGTGCCATAGGTGTGCCCGGGGGCCAGCGTCTCGCCCGTCGCCGCCACCGAGGTGCCGTGGCCGTTGATGGCAAGCACGCCGCCCACGCTCAGGTCACCCGGCGCGGGCGTGTTGGTGACGCCCAGGCCGTTGCCCTCCAGGAAGGCGAGCAGGTCGTCCATGGACGCGCCGGCCTGCACCCGCACGGCCGACGAACCGGGCACCGGACCGGCGACGACCGACATCGCCGTCAGGTGGCGGGTGGTGTCCACGAGCAGCACCGGGTCCGCGGGAGCGGTCTCCTCGGTCACCGTCAGCGGCGCCCACCCGTGCTTGAAGCCACGCGGCCGCACCTTCCAGCCGGCGCCGTGCGCCCAGTTGACGACGGTCACCACGTCGGCGGCGGTGCGCGGGACACAGGTCCACAGGCTGGCGACGCGGATCTCGCCGGCCCAGTTCTCGTAGACCTCCCGGTGCACGTCGATGCCGGCCGGGAAGCCCGGCGGCGGGTCCTCACCGAGCACACCGGCGGGCAGCCAGGCGACGCCGGCGGCGGCAGCCGACGCGCGGAGCAGGTCACGGCGGGTCAGTTCGGCCATGGTGGACAGTGTGGGCACGCGGTGGCGCCCACCGCTGGGCGAGCGCCCGCTAACGACCGGTTGGCGCAGTGTGGCAGATGACCAACAAACCGCGGCGAGGTGTCATTGCCGTTTCCGCGTGGCGCGGGCGACGCCGTGCCCTGTGCGGCGGCGGCCTCAGGACCATCATGTCCCGGGTCCGCGTCAGCCGCGGACCGCCGCTCCCGCCGGAGACCGCGCAGGTCGGCGGCTCGCGGAGCGAGCCGAATTCCCCGACCTGCGCTGCCAGGTCCGCGGCGCACGCCCCCGGTGGAGACCTCGGCCGCTGGTCGGCGAGGCTCCCTCGTTTGGCCCGCTCGTCACGAGCCCGATCTGAAGGACGGAGCTTGGGCTGCCGCGATGTGCGTCGTGGTCCGGACCCGGTCACCCGTCCGCTGTTGCTCGCGGTTAGTTCGGCGCCTCCGGCGGGGCCTCGGGCTTCGCACGCTGGCCGCGGCTTTTGGGGATGGCTGGCCAGGTGGGTCATGATCGCCGGCCTACTTCCCACTGGTTGGGGATGTGGCTCAGCATGTGGGCGGCGTCATGATCGTTCGCCTGAAATGGGCGTGACACGCCGAGGATTACGCCCTTATCGGGCGAACGATCATGCGCTGCGACCGCCACAGCCCCGCATCTCCCACGTGACGGGACGATCGGGTCAGCATTCGGAAGGCGTCGTGATCGTTAGCCCGGAACCTGTGTGACACGCGGACGAGAACGCGGTTCTAGGGCTAACGATCATCGAAGCGCGGTGGACACCGGGGCTCGCGGAGCCTTGCTTGGCCGAGCCCCAAGCCCGGCCAACAGCCGCGAAAGTCGAGGGGCCGACAAAAATACCAAGATCTGGTGGCGGGCCCGCGGCAACCGGGCTGGCCGCCGATCAAGGTCTAGCCCGTGGGCTTGCACCGCGGGCTCGGCGGCGGATGGCCGGACACCGACCGGTGCGGTCAGCGGGCCAGCCGCTTCGACAGCCACCCGAGTGCCATCGGATATCGGTGGTCGATGGCCATGTGGCTGCCTTCGAAGTGTTCGAAGTGGACCTTCTCGTCGGGCACGCCGATCCGGGCGAGGCCGGCGCGGAACGCCTCGGCGCCGAGGTCGAGGAACCACTCGTCGCGGGTGCCGGCGTCGATCCAGGCGGCGCGGAGGGAGCGGAGCGCGTCCGGGTACCGGTCGATCATGCGCACCGGGTCCCAGGCCAGCCACCGCTCCCACAGCTCGGGGCGGAGCTGACCCGTGTGCGGGTCGAACGGCAGCTCGGGGGTGCCGTCGTCGCGGGCGGAGTAGCAGGCGGAGCAGCCGAGCACGATCAGCAGCGTCTGGTCGGCCTCCTTGGTGAAGGCCGTCCGCGACCGGAAGTCGTCCCACCAGCGCTGGATGTCGCCGCCGTAGTCGCGTAGCGCGCGTACGGCCTTGCCGAAGTCGTTGAGGTACACGTACTCGTAGAGGCTGTCGCCGGCGTGGCTGGCGAACGCGCCGAAGAGGTCGGGCCGCAGCATCGGCGTGATCATGGCGCCGAAGCCGCCCGAGGACTTGCCGCTCACGGCGCGCGACTCGCGGTCGGCGATGGTGCGGTAGCGGGCGTCGACCCAGGGCACGATCTCGTCGCAGAGGTACGAGTGGTAGCGCCCGGTGCCCGGTGAGTCGACGAACTGGGAGCCGCCGTACGCCGTCCACGCGTCGACGTAGACCACGACGCACGGCGGTGCCTCGCCGGAGGCGAAGACCGCGTCGGCCGTCTCGATGAACGGCTGCCGGTAGGGCGTGCGGTTGGCCCACATCGCGACGTGGCCGGTGTACCCCTGTAGCACGTACACCGCCGGGTAGCGGGTGGTGGTGTCGCTGTCGTAGCCGGGCGGCGTATACACCCACAGTGGACGCTCGTGGGGATCGCCGAGCGGGTTGCCGCGCAGCAGCTCAGACTCGATCACCGCGCGGTCGAGGCGACCGGCGAGCTCACCCTCCCAGGGCAGCATGGTGGCGTTTACTGGGCCGCGAGCACGTCGACGACGAAGCGCAGCGGCCCGGCCGGCGCGCCGGCCTGCTGCGGGTTGTCGCCGTACGCGAGGTCGGCCGGGATGTCCAGCTGCACGCGGCTGCCCACCGTCACACCGACCAGACCCTGGTCCCACCCGGGGATCACCTGACCGACGCCGATCGGGAAGCTGGCCGGCTGCCCGGCCTTCCACGAGGCGTCGAACTCCTCGCCCTTGGCGTAGGTGACGCCGACGTAGTTGACGGTGATGGTCTGCCCGGACTTGACCGCCGCGCCCTTGCCCTTGATGAGCGGGGTGACGACAAGCTTGGACACGGTGCCGCTGCCCGCCTTGACCACCGGCTTGGTCTTGAGCGCCGGGTCGGCCCCGGCCGGAAGCGGGACCTCACCTGCCGGAGGCGGCGCCGCCGTGGTGGCCGGTGCCTCCGGCTCGGCGACGGCGGTGGGAGTGGGGCTGGCGGTCGTGGTGAGCGCGGGCGAGCCGACGTCTTCGCCGTCACCGCCGCTGCGCGCGACGAAGAAGACCGTGACGAGTATCGCGACGACGGCGACGCCGACACCGGCGCCCGCGAACGCCTGGTTGCGCTTCTTCACCTGCGCGGCCCGTGCGGCAGCCGCCTTGGCGGCAGCGCGCCGCTCCTGCTTGGGCGTCCTCTGTTCCGCCACCACGCCTCCTCAATCGGCAAGACTCCGACACCTTACCGGCACGACCTGAGCCCCACCCACGTGCGGGGTCAGCGGCCGAGGACCCCGGAGTAGACATCGACCAGCGTGCGGACCACCGCGTCCTGGGCGTAGCGGGCGATGGTCGCGCGGCCGTCGCTGCGCGCGCCGGACTCCAGCACCTCGGCGGCGGCCGCCACCAGCGCGGACACGAGCTCGGCGTCGGACGGCGGAAACGGCACCACCGCGGAGGGCGTCACGCCGGCCAGGACCTCGCGGGCGTCGCCGACGTCGGCGCTGACGACCGGCAGGCCCATCGCGGCGGCCTCCTTGACGATCAGCGGGCCGCTCTCGGTGCCCTTCCGGGAGGTGACCAGCAGCAGGTCGGCGGCGGCGAACTTGGGCACCACGTCGGCGCGCACCTGGCCGGGGCCGGGCAGGATCAGCTCGCGGACGGGCAGCCCGCGCTCGCGGAGGCCGGCGAGCACGGCCGTGAAGATGTCGTAGCGCTTGACCGCGTTGTCCGGCGCGGCGCCGAAAAGTACCACCAGGTCGTCGGGCTTGAAGCCCAGCCGGGAGCGGGCCGCCGCGCGGTCTTCCGGCGAGAGCGGGGTGAAGAGATCGAAGTCGATGCCGTTGGGCACGATCACGCCGGCGGGGTCACCCGCCGCCTCGACAAGGCGGCGGGACGGGTACACGCGCACCGCCGGCCGGCCCGCGGTGAGCCGGGTGATCCGGCGCTGCCACGGCTCGTTGACGTCGCTGCCGTACAGCGACAGCACCCGCGGCACGCCGCGGACCAAGCGGGACGAGAGCGCCGTCAGTCCATAGTGGACGTGGACCAGGTCGTAGCCGCCGCGCGCGGCGCGCCGGCGCACCCGCGGGGCGGCCAGCAGGTAGTCGGCCTTGCCCCGGGACTGCGCGACGACCTCCACGTCGACGTCGTGGCCGAGCTTGCGAAGGCCCTCCACCTGCTCGGCCACGAACACGCCGCGGAAGCTGCCCGGCGCCGGCCACAGGTTCGTGACTGCTAACACCCGCATGTCAGGCGACGCGCATCTCAGAAGAAGGACTTCACCGCGGCGACGACGCGCGCGAGCTGCTCGTCGGTCAGCTCCGGGTAGATCGGCAGCGACAGGCACTCGTCGGCCCACGCCTCGGTCAGCGGCAGGTCGCCGCGCTTGTGGCCGAGCGACGCGTAGGCCGGCTGGAGGTGCAGCGGCACCGGGTAGTGCACGCCGGCGCCCACGCCCTGCTCCTTCAAGAACGACAGAAGCGAGTCGCGGTGCGAGGTGCGCAGCAGCGCGTGGTGGAAGACGCTGCGCCGGTCCGGCGTCGCGGGCGGGAACCACAGGTCGCCGACGCCGGCCAGCTCGGCCTCGTAGCGCGCCATGAGCGCGACGCGCCGCGCGTTGTCGGCGTCGAGCGTGGTGAGCTTCGCCGACAGGACCGCCGCCTGGAGGGTGTCCATGCGGTGCGCGTACCCGATGATCTCGTGCTCGTACTTGGTGGTGCGCCCGTGGTCGCGGAGCTTGCGCACGGCGGCGGCGAAGTCGTCGTCGTTGGTGGTGATGGCGCCCGCGTCGCCGAAGGCGCCCAGGTTTTTACCCGGGTAGAACGAGAAGCAGGCGGCGATGCCCCACCCGCCGGCCCGCACCACGCTGCCGTCGGCCTTGACCACGTCGGCGCCGTGCGACTGGGCCGCGTCCTCGATCAGCGGTACGCCGGCCGAGGCGCACACCGCGGTCAGCTGCTCCAGGTCGGCCGGGCGGCCGTGGATGTCGACGGGGAGCACCGCGCGTACCCCGTCGATGGCGTCCTTGAGCGCGACCGGGTCCATCGCGCCGGTCTGCGGGTCGATCTCGACGAACCGCGGCGTCGCGCCCAGCCAGGTGATCGGCTCGGCGCTCGCGATGAACGTGTGCGCGGGCACCGCCACCACGTCGCCGGGGCCGACGCCCGCGGCGGCGAGCGCGAGGTGCAGCGCGGCGGTGCCGGAGCCGACGCCGATCGCGTGCTTCGTGCCGCAGAACGCCGCGTACTGCGCCTCGAAGGCCTTCAGCTGCGGGCCCTGGATGAACGCCGTGCTCTCCACGACCTCGCGCATGCCGGCGTCGATCGCCTCCTTGTGGCGCAGGTAGGAGGCCTTGACGTCGACGAGCGGTACTGCGGTGGTCATCGTTACTCCGAAAGCGATGCGTAGGGACGGTGGTCAAGCCCGGCGGGGCAGAGCAGGTCGTCGATGGTCTTCACTTGCCGGCCGGCGTTGCCGACCACGACGGCGCCCGGGGCGACGTCCTTGGTGACGACGGCGCCGGCGCCGACGAGGGCGCGCTCGCCGATGCGTACGCCGGGCAGGATCGTGACGTTGGCGCCGATGCGCGCGGCGCGTCCGATGTGGACACCCTTCATGCACGCGGACACGTCGGGGCAGCGCGGGAACGGCGCGTTGGTGAGCGTCACCCGCGGCCCCAGCCACGCGTCGTCCTCCAGCACGGAGAACTCCGGCACGAAGCAGTGCGAGTGCACGCGTACCCGGTGTCCGATCTGGACGGTGTGCTCCACGACGGACAGCGAGCCGACCGAGACGTCGTCGCCGATGGTGGTGTGTTCGCGAACCAGCACGTGGTGGCCGGTCTGGAACTTCGCGCCGGCGGTGACGCCCGCGTAGACGACGGTGTGGCTGCGCAGCGTGGCGCCGTCACCGAAGACCGTCTTCTCCGACGCGGGCCCGGACCGGCCGACGATGCAGAACTCCTCGACGGTGCTGCCCTCGCCGAGCACCACGCCATCCGCCACCACGGCGAGCGGGCTAACGGTCACCGGCCTCCACCTTCACCTGGGCGCCGCCGGCGCGCAGCGAGGCGTCGACCGCCTCGAGCACGGCCACGACGTCCACGCCGTTCCACCCGTCGGTGCGCGGGCGGGTGCCGGCGTCGGCGCACTCCAGGAAGTGGCGCAGCTCCACGCCGAGCGGCTCGGCCTTCTCCAGCTCGGGCACGGTCACGACGCCGTCGCGCAGGCGGTACTGCCAGGCGCCGTACTCGTCTTCGAACACCTTGTCGGCGCCCTTGTCGTAGACCCGCAGCTTGGCGTCGGCGTCCATGTCGTCGTACACGAGCATCTGCTTGCTGCCCACGACGGTGGTGCGGCGGGTCTTCGACGGGTCGAGCCAGCTCACGTGCATGTGCGCGAGCACGCCGCCCGGATAGCCGACGGTGACGAACGCCACGTCTTCGACGGTCTTGTTGAGGTAGCGGGCACCCTCGGCCGCGGCCCACTCGGGGCGCTGCCCGACCAGGAAGTTGGCGATCGACACGTCGTGCGGGCCGATCGACCAGAACGCGTTGATGTCGCTCTGGATCCGCCCGAGGTTGAGCCGCTGCGAGTGCAGGTAGAGCAGGTCGCCGAAGTCGTCGCCGTCGACGAGCTCCTTCATCTTCCGCACCGCCGGCACGTACTCGAAGGTGTGCCCGACCATCAGCACCCGCTCGCGCTGGTCGGCGAGCCGGGCCAGCGCGACCGCGTCCGCGCTGGAGAGCGCGAGCGGCTTTTCGACCAGGACGTGCTTGCCGGCCTCCAGCAGCCGCCGCGTCAGCGACACGTGCGTCGCCGCCGGGGTGGCGACCACGGCCATGCCCACCGCGGGGTCGTCGAGCACGGCGGACAGGTCGTCGGTGACGGTCACCTTCGGGTACAGCCCCGCCGCCTTCGCGCGCCGCTCGGGCGAGAGCTCGACCAGGTAGCGCCACCGGTCGCCGGCGTGGGTCTGAAGGTTGCGGGCGAGGTTGGGGGCCCAGTAGCCGAAGCCGACCAGTGCGACGGCATCACTCACGTTCTTCGGTCCTCTCGGATTCAACCGCTGATCCCGAAGACACTAGCGTGCCGCGCTTCCACCAGACCCAGGCCAGGCCCAGGATGGTGAAGAGCTGCGCCGGGAACAGCGGATCCTCCAGCGAGGGCGCCAGGCAGGCGACCAGGACCGCGAACGTCATCGCGGCCGCCGCCCACCAGGCGAACGGGTGCACCGCGGCCCCGCGCCGCCACACCGCACGCACCAGCGGCGCGATGAGCAGGAAGAGCCAGGCCAGGTACGCGAGCGCGCCGAGCGCGCCGGTCTCCACGAGCAGGTGCAGCCAGAAGGAGTCGACCTGCTTCTCGTTGGAACCGTAGAGGCGGAAGCCCTCCGGGCCGAAGCGCGAGTCCTGGTACCAGAGCGGGTCGTGCTCGTACGCCACGATGCCGCCGAACTGGCCCACGCCGTAGCCGAGCAGCGGCCGCTTGAGCCACAGCTCGACGCCCTGCTGGGCGTAGAGGACGCGCACCTCGCGCTCGGGGATCTTCTCCCGGTCGTCGCCGCAGTCGGTGCGGGTCTCGACGCAGGCGTCGTCGCCCTCGGCCCCACTGGGCAGGTCGAACGCGCTCGCCACGCCGGCCAGGCGGCGGGCCAGCTCGGCCCGGTTTTCCGGGCTGACCGCGAGCTGGGCGCCGGCGAAGCCGAGCACGATCACGACGGCGATCGAGGCGGCGGCCCACTTGGCGCGGCGCAGGAAGCAGATCACCGCGACACCCGCGACGAAGCCGAGCGTCGACTCGCGCGACTGGGTCGCCGACAGCGCGATCGCCAGCAGCACGAACGCGACCCACCACCGCCAGTGCGTCTTCGCGCGCGACGCCATGTACGCGAAGATGCCGAGCATCGTGAGCGCGAGCAGGTGGCCGAGGTGGTTGGGGTGGTCGAGCAGCGCGTGCGCCCGGTTGATCCGGGCCCACGTCATGTTGATCCAGCCCAGGTCCTGGTAGGTGGCCGGGCCGGCGAGCGTCTGCCAGATCGCGATCGCCGCGTTGACGCCGACGACCGCGCCCACGACGACGAGCACGGTGCGCACGTGCTTGCGACTGGGGTCGGCGGCCCGCCACCCGTAGAAGACGATCACGCCGCGCAGGTAGACCCAGCCGGCCTCGCCGATCAGCTTGACCGGCGAGTCGCCGAAGATGCCGGCGAGCACGAGCACCACGCCGAGCACGACGAGCGCGATGTCGGCCGGGGTAAGGAAGTCGCGCCACCGCCGGTCCACTGTGATCTTGACGAGCGTGACGGCGAGCAGCAGGAAGTACAGCCCGTTCTTCACCGACTTCGGCCAGTCGGGGCCGTCGGCGAGCAGGTTGCCCTCGGCGTCTTCCACAGGGGTGGAGAGCAGCACCTGGATCCAGGTCTCGAAGAGCACCCACACCAGCAGGGTGCCGAGCAGCACCACCAGGGCGAGACCGAGCCACCGGCTCAGGCGGCCCGTCAGGTCCGTGCGGGGCGCTGTGTCCTCCGCGAGCGATTCCGTCCGCGGTTGTGCAGAAAGCATCTGTGCCCCGTCATCCGTCCCGGTCCCTACCGCGCCGCGCGCCACTACACCCTCCGTCCCCAACGAGATGGTGAACCCCCGGCCACCTTAAGCCGTCCGCCAATGGAAGCGTCGCGCAGTATGCGGATCTGACCACGCAGCAGGAAAATGCCCATGATCAGGGCGAACGCGGCCGCCGCGATCCGCGTGCCGGGATTCAGCCATTGGTCGGCGATCGAGGCGGCGACGAGCGCGGCGGCCACCAGGCCGACCGCTAACCCCGCGGGGGCGAGCCACGACATGCGATGCAGTCGCCAGGCCGTGACGATCGGGCCACCCGCGGTCACCGCCGTGCCGCACAGGTAGCCGAGCCCGACGCCGGTCGCGCCGAGCGGCCCGCCCAGCGCGGCGACCACGGCCAGGCCGGTGACCAGGCCGGCCACGGCCGAGAGGACCGGCACGCGCACGTGGGCGCCGCTGGAGAGGGCGTTGACGGCCGGTACCGCCACCACGGCCAGGTAGGTGGCGGCGAGCATGAGCCGCAGCACCGGCGCGCCGTCCGCGTAGTCCGTTCCGCCGAAGACGGTCAGGATCTCGGGCGCGAGCAGCAGCGCGGCGGCGAAGAGCGGCGCCAGCACGACGAGCAGCGCGCGGGTGGAGATGTCGGCCTGGCGGCGCACGTCGTCCATGTCGCCGGCGCCGTGCGCGCGGGCCATCGACGGGAAGAGCACGATGCCGAGCGCGCGGGGCAGGAAGTACGTCGGCGCGATGAGCGTGACCGCCGCCGCGAAGTAGGCCACCTCGTGCGGCGCCGCGAAGTGGTTGGCCAGCAGCTGGGTGCCCTGGAGGAAGCCCTGCGAGCAGAGCGTGCCGATACACGCCAATGCCACGAAGACGGCGATCTCGCGGGTGGCGGCGTGCCGGGTTTTCGGCCCTTTCGTGAGTGGCCGCACGCGCCACCACGCGCCGATGGTGAAGAGCGTGTAACCGGCCGCCAGGGGCAGCAGATAGACGGACCAGCCGGCGGCCACCACCAGCACCGTCGCCGCCAGCGACACACCGGAGCAGGCCAGCTCCAGCCTCGTGTACGCGGGGACGAGCCCGAACCCGTACAACACCGACTTCTGCACGGAGTAGGCGGAGAACGCGCAGCAGAGCGCCGCGACCTGGACCGTGTCGACCCACCCCAGGTCGAGCACGGCGGCGGCGCCCACGGCCGCGCCGAGGCTGATCGGCACGGTGCCCGACCAGCCCACCCGCACCAGTAGGCGGTGTACGCCCCGGGCCGCGGCGTCGTCGCCCCGCCCGTGCTCGAAGGGGATGAACTTGGACGCCGCGCTCGCCACCCCGGCCGGCAGCAGCAGGCTGCCGATGGTGGTGACCGCGATGAGCGTGCCGACCAGGCCGAACGTCTCCTGGTCGGTGGCGCGGCTGACCATCGCACCGTGCAGGAGCCGGGTCAGGCCGAGGGCGACGAGCCCCGCCATGGACAGCAGCCCCGCGCGGACGATACCGGGGCGCGGCGGGGAGGTGGTCTCAACCACGCCTTGCGGCGAGGCGGTCGACGACCGCGAAGTAGTGCTTCTTCTGCTCGCTCCACCGCAGGCCGGCCATGACCTCGCTGGCCCGGGCCGCCTGCGCGAGCGCCTTGTCGGGGTCGCCGGCCAGCTCCCGCATCGCCTCGTGCAGCGTGTCGGGGTTGGCCGGGTCGACGTAGCGGACGGTGTCGTCCGGGAAGTAGCGCGAGATCACCGGGTTGCGGAACGTGATGACCGGGACGCCCAGCATCGCGTACTCCATCAGCTTCGTCGGGAGCACGCCGTCGGTCCACGGGTCGAGCTTGCTCGGCACGAGTCCGATGTGGACCTTCTCCAGCTCCTTGACGATCTCGGGCAGCGGGTAGAGCTTGGTGGGCAGGTCGACCGCGTCCGCGACGCCGAGCGCCGCGGCGCGGGCGCCGAGCTCCTCCAGGCCGTCGCCGCTCCCCCGCACCTGGAGCCGCGCGCCCGGGAAGTCGCCGCGCAGCCGGGCCAGCGCCTCGGTGGCCTCGACCAGGCCGTGGCGGGGCGCGACGAGGCCGTGGTAGCTGAACACGATCTCGCCGGCCGGATCCCAGCGCAGCGGCTCGGGGCGGGGCACGAAGAGGCGCTCGTCGGGGCAGTTCATCACCACGGAGACGGGGCGCTTGGTGCAGGCGCGGATCTCGTCCGCGTACGGCTCGTGGACGGTGAGCACCTCGCGCGCGAACCGGAACGACGCCTTCTCCGACGCGGTGATCGCGCCGAGCACCTTGCTCTTGCCGGCGAACTTCGACGCGAACAGCTTCGACGTCAGGTCGTGCACGTCGAGCAGCACCGGGGTGCCGAAGAGCCGGGGCACGACCGCGGCGAACACCAGCGCCTCGGGCATCGAGTGCGCCTGCACCAGGTCGAACGCGCGGGGGCGGGTGCTCAGCCAGCGGGCGGCGCGGGCGCCGAAGCCGCCGTACAGGGACAGGTAGGCCTTCGCCGAGCTGCCCCGGTACTTGCGGGTGGGCAGGTGCACGACGTTCACGCCGTCGACCACGTCGATCTCGGGGCGGCCGGGCGCGGCGAGCGCGACGACGGTCACCTCGTCACCGCGCGCGACGAGCGCCTCGGCCTGCCGGCGCACGCGGGGGTCCGATTCGTACTCGCTCACCACGATCATGCCGATCCGCAGCGGACGGCCCGGATCGCGCGTCGGTGGGGTGGCCTTCTCCGGCGCCGACAACGTCACGCGCCCGAGGATAGGTGCGGGGCGCTCACCTATCCTCGGGCGGGGGGCTCGGGCACCGATTATTAACCTTTCGTTTACCTGACGGCCACCTTGGTCACCGTCGGTGACGGTTCGAGTGCGGGTTTCCTCCGCGCCCGGAAGGCGACGGCCACCGCGACCGCCCCCGCGAGCACCACCGCGCCGGCCCAGCTCGCCGTCACGTGCATCGCGTCGACGAACGCCCGGTTGGCCGCCTCGACGAGGTCGGGACGCCCGAGTACCCCGGCGGCGTGGCGGGTCGCCTCGGCGGACGGGCTGGCGTCCTCCTGTACCCCAGGCGGAAGGCCGGCCAGCGCGGGGCCGACGCCGTCGCGATAGTTGGAGGTCAGGATCGTGCCCAGGACCGCGATGCCCAGCACGCTGCCGACCTGGCGGATGGTGCTGGTGACGGCGGAGCCGGCGCCCATGCGTTCCGGCGGGAGGGCGGCGACGACCGCGGCGGTGACCGGCGCGACGGCCGCGCCGATCCCGAGGCCGCTGAGCGCACCCGCGACGCACCACCAGAAGAGGGAGGTGTGCAGGCCGAACGCGAGGTTCGCGGCGAAGGCGGCCGTGACCGCGACGAGGCCGGCGCCGGCGACGGGGGCGACGCCGAGGCGCCGGGTGAGCCGCGCGCCGAGCGGGGCGCCCGCGATCACGCCGAGCGCGCCGGGCAGCGCGACGAGGCCGGCGTCCCACGCGGACATGCCGCGCGCGCCCTGGAGGTAGAAGGTGCCGAAGAACATCTGCCCGGTGACGCCGAAGAAGAGCGCGCCGAGGGCGAGGTTGCCGGCCGCGAAGCGCGCGTTGCGGAACAGCCGCGGGTCGAAGCTCGGCTGGGCCGCGCGCAGCTCCGCCACCACGAACGCGGCGAGCAGCGCGACGCCGGCCACGATCGGCAGCCACACCCGCGCGCGTCCCCAGTCGACGCTCTGGCCGCCCTCGATGAGCCCGTACGCGAGCCCGACCAGACCGGCGGTGGACAGGACGAGCCCGGCGGTGTCGACCTTCCGCCGGCTCGCGGCCCTGGGATTCGGGACCGTCCGGAGCACGCCGGCGAGGGCGAACGCGACCACCGGCACGTTCACGAGGAAGATCGAGCCCCACCAGAAGTGGTCGATGAGCAGGCCGCCGATGAGCGGTCCGCCGGCCACGCCGACGCCGCTGGAGGCGGACCAGGCGGCGATCGCGGCGGCCCGCCGCGCGGGCGGGAACGTGACGCCGATGATCGCCATCGACGACGGCATGATCATGGCGCCACCCGCGCCCATCAGCCCGCGGGCGACGATGAGCTGCGCCGGGTCGCCGGCCCAGGCCGCCCACACGGAGGCCACGCCGAATGCGACGAGGCCGAGGAGGAGGACGGTGCGGTGGCCGTACCGGTCGCCGAGCGCGCCGGCCACGAAGAGCCCGGTGGCGAAGATCAGCGAGTACGAGCCGACGGCCCACTGGAGCTCTCCCGGGCTGGCGCCGAGCCCGGTGGACGGGTCGGCGAGGCGCTCCAGAGCGGTGCTCAGGATCGTGGCGTCGAGCCAGATGAGCACGGCGGCGGTGACGAGGATCGCGAGGATCCGGGTATCCTTTGACAGGTTCCTGACGGTCACTCGTTGAGGGTGGCAGGTCGTCAGGGTCCTGTCAATCTTCAGAATGGCTGGTGTGAGCGACGATCCCGGCACCGAGTGGTGCCTCAGCTTCCTGGTCCGGCATGCGTGGCTGAGCATGCGCGGGGTGGTGGCCGAGGCGCTGGCCGAGCACGGGCTCTCGGTGGCGCAGTTCGGGTCGCTGATGCTGATCGAGGAAGAGCCCGGCCTGACCGTCGCGGAGCTGGCGCGCAAGGTCTCCAGCACCCGCCAGTCGGCCAACGAGATGCTCGCCGGCATGGAGCGCGCCGGCCTCGTCGAGCGCCGCCCGCATCCCACCGACCGACGCGCCCAGCAGGTGTTCATCACGCCGGCGGGCCGTTCCCGGCTGCTGGCCGCCACGCCCGACGTGATCACGGTCGAGGCGGACCTGGAGGCGGACTTCAGTGCCGCCGAACGGGCCGTCGTGCGGCGCTGGCTCACCACGATGGCGGCGGCCGGCACGCCCCACGGTGAGGAATTCTCCACCGCGTGACAGGCTGTCCGGCATGACCCTGCTCCTCGTGGACGCGCCAAGCCTGTACTTCCGGGCGTACTTCGGTATCCCCGAGTCGGCCGCCAAGGCTTCCGATGGCACGCCGGTCAACGCCGTGCGCGGGTTCATCGACTTCATCGCCACGCTGGTCCGCGGCCGCCACCCCGACCGCCTGGTGTGCGCGATGGACGCGGACTGGCGGCCCGCGTGGCGGGTGAAGCTGCTGCCGTCGTACAAGGCGCACCGCCTCGACGCCGGCGGCGCGCCCGGCGCCGAGATCGTGCCGGACACGCTCGTCCCCCAGATCCCGCTGATCCTCGAGGTGCTCGAGGCCGTGGGCATCCCGGCGGTCGAGGCGGCCGGCTACGAAGCCGACGACGTGCTGGGCACGCTCGCCACCACCCAGCCCGGTCCGGTCGAGGTGGCCTCCGGCGACCGCGACCTGTTCCAGCTGATCGACGACGCCAAGCCGGTGCGCCTGCTGTACTGCGGGCGCGGCGTGGCCAAGCTCGAGGACTGCGACGACGCGGCGGTGCGCGCGAAGTACGGCGTGCCGGCCGCGGCCTACGCCGACTTCGCCGCCCTGCGCGGCGACCCGAGCGACGGCCTGCCCGGCGTCCCCGGCGTCGGCGAGAAGACGGCCGCCCGGCTGGTCACCCGCTACGGCGACCTGGACGGGATCCTGGCCGCGCTCGACGACCCGAAGGCCGGCTTCGCGGCCGGGCTGCGGGGCAAGCTGGCCGCGGCGCGCGACTACCTCGCGGTGGCGCCGCAGGTGGTGCGGGTGGCGCGGGACATCCCGATCCCGGACTTCGACACCCGCCTGCCGACCGCGCCGGTGGACGGCGACCGGCTGCTGGCACTGGCCGAGAAGTGGAACCTGGCCGGCTCCTGCAAGCGCCTCGTGGACGCCCTCGCCCTCCCCCGCTGACGGACGGCGGCGCGTCCGGGGGTTGGGCTTGGCGCGCGGACCCGGCAGCGGAGGCCGGGGATCTCGGCTCGCTCCGCGAGCCGCCGGCCGCCGCGGTCTCCGGCGGGAGCGGCGGTCCGCCGCTGACGCGGACCCGGGAAATTCTCGGAAGAAAAGCTAGTGGCGGCGCGTCGACGAGGGGAAGTTGGTGCGGCGGGCGGCCAGGCCGTGTGGGGACGGGGGTGGCTCGGGGGCCGAGGCGTTGGCCCGGTCGGCCATCCGGGCGTCCAGGTAGGCTGCGCCGGCGCGGTCCTCCTCGTTGGGGGCGGCCAGCACGGCGTAGATGAGCGCGATCACCACGAGGATCACGGCGAGGATGATCGGCACCAGCAGGTTGGACGCGGTGGCGCCGGAGGGGTCGCCGGCGGTGGGGTGTTCGTGTGCGGACATGGAGGACATGCCGGTGAAGTGCATGCCGTTCACCGCGATGCCCATGACCAGGGCGGACGCGACGATGGCGAGCGCGCCCTTGACGTTCACGACCAGCCACAGCGCGACCGTCGCGGCGACCACGGCGATCGCGAACGACAGGGCCACGCGGGTCGTGTCGTAGTCGATGCGGGCGTCGACCCGCATGGCGGCCATGCCGGTGTAGTGCATGGCGCCGACGCCGACGCCGGCGAAGATGCCGCCGAGCACGATCTTCGGGATCGACGGGCGGCCCAGCGCGGCGATGAACAGGCCGATGCCGACCACCGCCACGGCGATCAGCGCGCTCGCGGCGGTCATCGCCACGTCGTACCGGATCTGCTGGCCGACCACCGAGAAGCCGAGCATGGCCATGAAGTGCATGCTCCAGATGGCGGTGCCGCCGATCGCCCAGGCGGCGAGCATCAGCCACCAGGCGCGCTGTGCCCGGGTCTTTCCCTCGCGCACGCGAACGGCACAGGTGAGCCCCAGCAGCGAGCCGAGCACCGAGATGCCATAGCTGAGTGTCGGCGTGATCCAGCCGTACTCGAAGTGATGAATCTCCACGATCGCCCGTCCCCCAGTGAAGAGCCTCCACCCCGGCCAGAACGGAGGCACATTCGCGTTAGCGATCTTTAAGAGACGATCGGCGTTCTACAACTGGACGGTCGGGTATACGTCAGAACGTATCCAAAAAACTACGAAACGGCGTTGTATGCGAGCACTCCGCGATTGACCGCGCCCATTGCCGAGCGGGCGATCTCGCGGAGCTTGGGGGTGGCGGAGGCGGCCTCGGCGACCTGGCCGAGCAGGTCGACCACCTGGCGGGCCCAGCGCACGAAGTCGCCGGCCGGCATCTCGCCGTCGAGGTTGTGGCCGCTGGCCAGCACCTTCGCGAGGTCTTCGCCGCGCGCCCAGCGGAAGATCGGCCACACGAAGCCGAGGTCGGGCTCGCGGGTCAGGTCGAGGCCCCGGGACGCCTCGTCGGCCTCCAGCTCGGCCCAGATCTTCACGGTCTCGTCGACGGCGTCGGACACCGGGCCGCGGGGCACCGAGGCGCGCTCGTCGCCTTCGCGGCGCGCCTCGTAGAGCACCACGGAGACGGCCGCCGCCAGCTCGGCCGCGGACAGGCCGTCCCACACGCCACGGCGCAGGCACTCGGCGACCAGCAGGTCGGCCTCGGTCCAGATGCGGGCGAGCATGCGGCCGGCGTCGGTGACCTCGCCCTGCGGCGTCAGGTAGCCCCGGTTGGTCAGCAGGGCACACACGTTGTCGAACGTACGTGCGAGCGAGCCGGTCCGCCCGGCCACCTTGTCGCGCAGCTGCTCGGTGTCGCGCCGCAGCCGGTGGCGCCGCTCGGCCCAGCGGGCGTGCTCCTCGCGTTCCGGGCAGGCGTGGCAGGGGTGCTGCCGCAGCTCCACGCGGAGCAGCGCCAGCTCGTGGTCCTCGCCGTTGCCGCCCTTGGACCGCGACCGCCGCCCGGCGTGCCGGTCGAGGCCCGTGGCGGTCACCTGCGCGGCCAGGTCGCGGCGCGCGGCCGGCGAACGGTGGTTGAAGTGCTTGGGCACCCGCACGCGGGCCAGCACCTCGGCCGGCGCGGTGAAATCGGCCGGGGTGACCCGCCCGGCCCACCGGTCCTGGGTGAGCACCAGCGGGCGGGGCTCGCCGAAGCCGCCCACGCCCGGGTCGAGCACGACCGCCAGGCCGGAGCGGCGGCCGGACGGCACGCGCACCACGTCGCCCACCCGCAGGCGCTCCAGCGAGCGCACCGCCTCGGCGCGGCGCTGGCTGCTGCCCTGCTTGGCCAGCGAGCGCTCGCGGTCGGCGATCGCCACCCGCAGCCCGAAGTACTCGTCGAAATCGCCGTGGTGGCAGCGCACCTCGTTGCCGTACGCCTCGATGGTCTCCTGGTTGCGCTGCACCTGCCGGGCCAGGCCGACCACCGAGCGGTCCGCCTGGAACTGGGCGAACGAGCTCTCCAGCAGCTCGCGCGCCGGCGCCGCGCCCACCGTGGCGACGAGGTTGGCGGCCATGTTGTACGACGGCCGGAAGCTGGACCGCAGCGGGTAGGTGCGGGTGGAGGCGAGCCCGGCGACGTGCCGCGGGTCGACCTCGGGCGCCCACACCACGACCGCGTGCCCCTCCACGTCGATGCCCCGGCGGCCGGCGCGGCCGGTGAGCTGGGTGTACTCCCCCGGCGTCAGGTCGACGTGCGCCTCGCCGTTGAACTTGACCAGCCGCTCCAGCACCACGCACCGGGCCGGCATGTTGATGCCCAGGGCGAGGGTCTCGGTGGCGAAGACGGCCTTGACCAGCCCGCGCACGAACAGCTCCTCGACCACCTCCTTGAACGCCGGCAGCAGGCCCGCGTGGTGGGCGGCCAGCCCGCGCTCCAGGCCGTCGAGCCACTCCCAGTAGCCGAGCACCTGGAGGTCGCCGCCGGGGATGGCGGCCATCCGCGCCTCGGCCACGCGGCGGATCTCGGCCCGCTCGTCGGGCGTGGTGAGCCGCAGCCCCGCGTGCAGGCACTGCTGCACGGCCGCGTCGCAGCCGGCGCGGCTGAAGATGAACAGGATCGCCGGCAGCAGCCCCTCGCGGTCGAGCCGCTCGACGATGTCGGCGCGCAGCGGACCCCGCCACCGCCGCCCGCCGCGGCCGCCGCGCCCGGGGGTGTAGCCGTCGGTCATCTCCAGCCGGCGCAGCTGCTCCCGCGAGTAGCGCAGCAGCTCGGGGTGCACGTCGTGCTTGCGGGCCGCGTCGGCGTCGTGGAACAGGTCGAACATCCGCCGCCCCACCAGCATGTGCTGCCACAGGGGCACCGGCCGGTGCTCGCTCACCACGACGGCCGTCTCACCCCGCACGGTGACCAGCCAGTCGGCGAACTCCTCCGCGTTGGAGACGGTCGCCGACAGGGACACGAGCGTCACCGAGGCGGGCAGGTGGATGATCACCTCCTCCCAGACCGCGCCGCGGAAGCGGTCGGCGAGGTAGTGCACCTCGTCCATCACCACGTACGCCAGTCCCTCCAAAGTGGACGACCCGGCGTAGAGCATGTTGCGCAGCACCTCGGTGGTCATCACCACCACGGGCGCGTCGCCGTTGATGGCGTTGTCGCCGGTCAGCAGCCCGACCCGCTCGGCGCCGTAGCGCTGCACCAGGTCGTGGTACTTCTGGTTGGACAGCGCCTTGATCGGCGTGGTGTAGAAGCACTTGCGCTTGAGGCCGGGGGTGGCGAGCGCCAGGTGCACGGCGAACTCGCCGACCACGGTCTTTCCCGCCCCGGTGGGGGCGCAGACGAGCACGCCGCTACCCCGCTCGAGCGCCTCGCACGCCTCCCGCTGGAAGTCGTCGAGATCGAACCCGAGGTCGAGGGCGAAGTCCTCGAGTGCTGGGAAACCTGCGGCCTCATCGGCCCGGCGGCGCGCCTGGGCGTACCGCTCGGCGGGGCTGCTCATGCCCTTAATTTATCTTGCCCGTACAGCCCGATACCCAACGCGCCACCAGCGGGTCGGCTTACGGGACCAACCGGGCGACTCGGTAGGGTCACGGACGTGCCGGACCAGACCGCCCTCCCCGACCCCAGACCCACCCGATCGCCGCTGGAGGCGGTGCTCTTCGACTTCCACGGCACGCTCGCACAGGTGGAAGACCCGATCGAATGGGTCATCGCGGCCGCCGGGGAGTGCGGCGTCACGCTCGACCGCGGCCGGGCCACCGTGCTGGCCGACCGGCTGGTCACCGCCGGGCGCGCGGGCGGGCCGGTGCCGCGCCGGGTGCCGCCGCACCTGGCCGAGCTGTTCGCCGACCGCGACCTGTACGAGCACGCCCACCGCGCCGCCTACATCGGGCTGGCGGAGACCGTGGGAGCGGGCGTGGAGGGGTTCGAGGAGGCCCTCTACGAGCGGCTGCTGCGCCCGGACGGCTGGGTGCTCTACGCGGACACCGCCGGCACGCTGATGGCGCTCAAGGAGGCGGGCGTGCCGGTCGCGGTGGTGAGCAACATCGGCTTCGACATCCGGCCGCTCTTCGCGGCCTGGGGCTTCGCCGGCCTGGTCGACGCCTACGTGCTGTCCTACGAGGTGGGCCGCACCAAGCCCGACCCGGCGATCTTCCTGCGGGCGTGCGGCGCGCTGGGCGTGGAGCCGGAGCGCGCGCTCATGGTCGGCGACACCCCCGCCGACGCCGGCGCCGTGCGGGCCGGCCTGGCCGCGCTGGTGCTCCCGGCGGCCGACCCCGGCAAGTCGAACGGCCTGGCCGCGGTGCTCAACCTCACCGCACCGTAATCCCATTTGCCCGGGTTCGCGTCACCTGCGGACCGCCGCTCCCGCCGGAGACCGCGCAGGTCGGCGGCTCGCGGGGCTCGCCGAGATCCCCGACCTCCGCTGCCACCTCCGCGCGGCAAGACCGACCGGTGACCGGAGGCGACGGTCTAGCCGGAAGGCTCACGGACCAATCGCCGCTGGGTGCACACCCGCGAGACGACCGAGGACTTCTCGGCCGTCCGCGAACTACGGCTGGCAGCCGCGGCAGCCCCGGGTCTGACGCCGGCGCGGCCCGCGGCGACAGCGGCCCCGGGGCGAACGAAGCAACGCGGCGTCGCCCTCGACCCGGCGAGATATCCAAGATCAAGGCCCCTTGAAGAGCGCGACCGTCTACCGGCCGCCGTGCCGCGGCTCTGGGGTCGCGGCGTAGCTCGCCGCAACACCGGCCCGACACGATGGAAAGGGCGACGGCGGACCACGCATTCGGTCGAACCTATGGACGGGGCGCGCGATGACCGGCCGTGCCTTTTCCGGCCACCTTAGCGAGACGTCCCGCTGATGAATCGCACGTCTCGGCGCGACGCCAATCCTCTTGTCGAACGGCGCGTGGATTGGTCGCGGCAGACGCGGTCTTGGATGCGCCCCAAATGTGCGGGCAAAGGAGCGTCGGCCTGCCGTGGACGATGGCGGCTGAAGCGGCGACCTCACCGGCGCGGGTTTGTCCAGCGCGGATATGGGTCTCTTTGGTGGCTCGCCGTGGTCGTGGCCGGCGTGGACCGGTCGGTCCGTCCGGACCGGTGCGGCGGCATCGGCGCCGTCCCCGCCGCGACCTGCGGTCTGCTGGCTGGTCGGCGGGCAGTGCTCGGGTGAGCCTGCCGACCGAGAAGCACAAGAGCTGCCGCGCTGGCGGTGCAGGCGCTCGCGCTGACGCTGGATCAGCCCCCAGGCGCGATGGCATTGATGCTCGCGGCGAAACTCCTCACCCGCGGGAGAATAGTTACGCGAAGCGGTCCGGTCACGCATTTTGGCGAGCTCAGCCGAGGCGAACAACTGAAGCTGCCGCATACACAAATTATCCCGCAGCCGCCGCGAACCCGCTGCCCCGAACGACGATTAATCGTACCGAATTGGCGTGGGTTACCTACGGGAATACAGGTGGTCCGGCTGAGAGCGACCTGCCCAATTGACGCGGCGGGTGGTGGGGCGGGTGTCCCAGCGGTAGTGGGTGCGGGCTTGGCGGATGAGGGCGCGGATCGTGACCAAGGTGGCGGCGAGGTGGAGGTAGCCGCGGAAGGGGGGACCGCGACCAACAGCGGACGGGTGAGGCCGCGGGAGCGGCGGTCCGGACCACCGCGGGCGTCGCGGTAGCTCAGATCGTGAATTTGATCTGTCAGCCGAGCAGGCGCACCGCTCCCGGGACCGCGGTGATCGTGACGGGGAGGGGGAAGGCGCGCTCGCCGTCCACGTAGGTGGTGATGCCCTCGGCCTCGATCTCGACGGTGCGGGCCCGGTAGGTGTGCACCTGGGGGTGCTCGACGTGGGTGCCCTTGTAGGTCTTGCCCTTGAGCCGCACCAGCGTGGCCCGGCTGACGTCGCCGAGCACCACGTCGAGCAGGCCGTCGGTGGGCACGGCCGAGGGCACGATGCGGATGCCGCCGCCGTAGCTGGCGCAGTTGCCGACCGCGAGCAGCACGGCGTTACGCACCTGCTCCTCGCCGTCGAGGCGCAGCGTGTAACGGCGGGCCTTGAGCCGCAGCAGCTCGACGAAGATGGCCAGGTCGTAGCGGCGGGGGCCGCGTGGCCAACGCATCCTGTTGGCCCGCTCGTTGACCACCGCGTCGAAGCCGGCGGCGAGCACCGCGCCGTACCACATCGGGGCGCGGCCGGGACCGGTCAGCCGCGCGAGGTCGATCGGGCGCGTACGGCCGGCCTTAACCGCGCCGGCGATCGCGGCGGCCGCGGCGATCGGCTCGGTGGGGACGCCGGTCTCGACGGCGAAGTCGTTGCCGGTGCCGGCGGGCACCGCGCCGAAGGGCAGATCGGTGCCGGCCACGGCCTGTAGCGCCAGGTGGACGGTGCCGTCGCCGCCCACGGCCACCAGCGCGGCGGCGCCGCCGGCGACCGCGTCGTGGCAGGCCGCCTGGGCCTCCTCCCGGGTACGGGCGTCGAGCAGCCGCACCGGCAGGTCGGCCTCGGCGAGCCGGTCGAGCACGGGTGGGAGCAGGTCGCGATGGCGCCCGCGTCCCGCTTCCGGGTTGACGAGCACTACGAGGTCGCCGGACATCAGGTGGTCTCGTCGTAGCGGCGCTCGATCGGCAGCGGCGCGGCCACGGGTGCCACGCTCTCGAGCGGCTCACCGGCCTCCACCGACTCCGCGTCGTACTCCAGCGGGGACGCCTCGTCGTCGTCGAGCCCGGCGTAGGTCTCCTGCCGGCGGCGCTTGCGCCGGTCGTTGATGAACGCCACACCGACGGCCGCGAAGTAGAGCACGCAGAGGCACAGCGCGAGCGCGGTCATGCCGAACGGGTCGGGCGTGGGCGTGGCGATCGCGGAGAACGCGAAGAACGCGAAGATCGCGATGCGCCACCAGCCGAGCAGGCGTTTCGCGCTGGCCAGCCCGACGAAGTTGAGCATCAAGATGATCAACGGGAACTCGAACGCCACCCCGAAGATCAAAATCAAGTTGGTGACGAACGAGAAATATCGGCCGACCTCGAGCGTGGTCTGGATGTTGTCCGGGCTGATGGTCAGCAGGAACTCGAGGCCGGTGTGCACCACGAAGAACGCCAGGAACCCGCCGGCGGCGAAGAGCGGCGCGGCGATCGCGGCGAACGCGTACGCGTACCGGCGCTCGTGCCGGTGCAGACCGGGCGCGATGAACGCCCAGAGCTGGTAGAGCCAGATCGGCCCGGCGATGATCAGGCCGAGCCAGAGCGACATCCGCAGCTGGAGCAGCAGGTAGTCGGCCGGTCCGAGCTGGAGCAGCAGGCACTTGCCGGTCTCCGGATCCTTCGCCGCCTCCAGCTGGCAGTACGGGTTGTCCATGACGTCCATCACGCGCTTCGAGATCGCGAAGCCGATGATGAAGCCGATGAGAAGGCCGAGCGACGCCCGGAACAACCGCGTGCGCAGCTCGCGCAGGTGCTCGATGAGGGTCATCGAGCCGTCAGCGGCACGCTCGAAGTTGCTCGGACCGCGCCGCAGGAGGGAGAACGCCACGGGGAGCGCCGCGGATCAGGAAACGTCGCGGGTGCGCTGCACCGGGTCCTGGACCGGCGCGGCCGGGCGCTGCTCCGTGGCCGGCGGCAGCGGCTGGCGACCGTTTTGAGCGTCCGCCTTTTCGGCGAGGTCGCGCTCGTCGTCGTCGGTCAGGTGCTTGGTCTCGGCCTTGATGATCCGCAACGAGCGGCCCAAGGACCGGGCCGCGTCGGGCAACCGCTTCGCGCCGAAGAGAAGGACCAGCACGACCACGAGTACGGCGATGTGCCACGGCTTGAGGGCGCCCATGGAAAGCTCCAACTGCTGATCGTCGTGAGGACTGTCGAGCCCTATCGTACGTGCGTCTGGCGGCGAACAGTCAACGGCCGCGTGATGGTTGTTTGACCTTGATAAGAGCGATCCGCTCCTGCGTGATCTCGGCCTTGAGCCGCAGCGTCTCCGCCTCCTGGGCCAGCGTCAACGCGGCCGCCTGCAACTTTTCCGCCTCGGCCTGCCGGCGCAGCAGGGCCATCGCCGCGCGCCGCAGCGGCCGCAGGCGCCCCACCAGCGATCCGGCGGCCAACACCAGCACCAGCAGCCCCACCAGCACCACAGCGATCACGACCCACAGGACCATGCCTACCCCGCTCCGCCGATCGGCGCTCGTCCGCCGTCGTGGGCAAGGCCCGTAGCCTCACGGCTCCCGCTCATGGGCGCTAACTGTACTGGTCGAGCGCGGCCGCCGCCTGCTGACGCACCCGCTCGACGAGGTCGGCGGGCGCGACCACCGTGGCGTCCGGGCCGAGCCCGAGCACGAAGCGCTGCGCCCAGGCCAGGTCGGCCACCCGCAGCGAGACGAGCCACTCCTCGCCGTCGGGCCGCACGTCCTCACACGGGTAGTACTCCGTGATCCACCGGCCGCCGCGCCCCACCCGGAGCGTGACCAGGGGCAGCTCGGGGCCGGGCTGGTAGACGCCGCCGCTCACGTCGTGGAGCCGCACCTCGCCGGGCAGGCGGGCCGGCTCGTCGAGCTCGGTGAGCGCGTCGATGCGGTCGGCCCGGAACATGCGCACCGCCTCGGCCCGCCGGCACCACGCCTCCAGGTAGGCGCGACCGGCGACCACCAGCACCCGGATCGGGTCGACCACGCGCTCGGTCAGCTCGTCGCGGGTCGCCGTGTAGTAGGTGATCCGCAGCGCCCGCCGCCGCTCCACCGCGCCGCGCAGCGTGTCGAGGCGGTCGGCGTTGCCGGGCAGGCGTACCTCCACCGGCGCGCTGGTCAGGTCGCCGGCGGCGCTCTCCAGCTTGGCGAGGGTGCGCTCGATGGCGTCGCGGTTGGCCATGCCGGGGGTCTCGGCCAGCATGCGCAGCGCCACCACCAGGGCGAGCGCCTCGTCGGGGGTGAGCCGGAGCGGCCGGTCGATGCCCGCGTCGTAGGTGATCGTGACCCGGTCGCCGTCGAACGCCATGTCGATCAGGTCGCCCGGCCCGTATCCGGGCAGGCCGCAGACCCACAGCAGCTCCAGGTCCTCGCGCAGCTGCTTGTCGCTCACGCCCAGCTCGGCGGCCGCCTCGGCGAGCTCGATGCCGGGGCGGGCGAGCAGGTAGGGCACGAGGTTGAGCAGTCGGCCGAGCCGGTCGGCGGACGCCCGGGACGGCGCGGTCATCCGGCCGCCACCGACGCCTCCTCGTGGCGGGTGGCGATCTCCTTGAGCCGCTGGATGACCGCCTCGCGCACCTCCGGCGGGTCGAGCACGCGCACGTCGGCGCCGTAGCCCACCACGGACGAGGCGAGCCCGTCGGGGTCGGCGAACGGCAGCACGAGCTTGTCGCCCTCGGGTGTCGCCTCCGCCTCGGCGGCCCACCGGCGCAGCCCGGCCGCCCGCCCGGGGCGCACCAGCACGGTCGCCCGCCCGTTGCGCTCGACCGGCCCGGACCAGCGGGCCACGTGGCTGATCAGGTCGACGCCGGCCGGCGGCTCGTAGGCCTCCGGCTTGCCGGTAAGCCGCACCTGCCCCACGATCCGGGAGAGCCGGAAGCAGCGGGTGGCCTCGCGGTCGAGGTCGTGCCCCACCACGTACCACCTGCCGCGCCAGCAGACCACGCCCCACGGCTGGAGCCGCCGGCTGGTCGGGCCGTCTCCCTCGGGCACCCGGTAGTCGAAGGCCACCGTGCGCCGCTCGCGGGCCGCGGTGGTGAGCGGCGCGAAGGCCGGGTCGACGGTGACCACCGGCTCGACGCCGAGCGTCGCCGAGGGGTCGATGTCGATGCCGGCCGCGCGCAGCTTGGCCAGGCCGGACGAGGCGGCGGCGGCGAGCCCCGCGTGGCGCCACAGCCGCGCGGCGATGCCCACGGCCGCGGCCTCGTCGGGCTCGAGCTGGATGTCGGGCAGCGCGTACTCCCGGGCGGCGATCCGGTAGCCGGGCTCGGCGTCGAACACGCTCGCCGTGCCCGTCTCCAGCGGCACGCCCAGCTCGCGCAGCTCCGCCTTGTCGCGTTCGAACTTACGTTGGAACGCCTCGTGGTCGCGCGGGTCGTCGGGGTTGTGCTCGTAGCCGGGAACCGTCGCGGCGATCTGCGCGGCGGTGAGGAACCGCCGCGTGGAGAGCAGGCAGATCACCAGGTTGACCAGGCGCTCCGTCCGTGACCTCGACACGACCAAGACTCTAGCCCCATTCGCACGCCCGTACGTCTCCCCCACGCCGCGTCGCCCGGCCGGTTCACTCATCCTGGGAGACAATCTGCACGTGTCGGACAGCCGCCCCGCTCCCCTGCCGCCGGACCTCAACGCGCGCCTCGGCGAGGGCGCCGGCGCCTCGGAGAGCGTCGGCACCGTGATCGTGGCCGGCCTCGCCAACCTCGCCATCGCCGCGGCGAAGCTGGTCGCCGGCCTCATTTCCGGGTCCGCGGCCATGATGTCGGAGGCGGCACACTCGCTCGCCGACACCACCACGGAGGTGCTGCTGTTCACCGCGCTGCGGCGCGGCGCCCACCCGGCCGACGAGCGGCACCCCTTCGGGTACGGCAAGGAAAGCTACGTCTGGGCCTTCATCGCGGCGCTGTTCACGTTCGTGGCGGGTGCCGGCTTCTCGGTCACGCACGGGGTGAACACGATCATCTCCGGCGAGCACAGCGGCGAGTACCTGGTGTCGTACGTGGTGCTGGCCATCTCGTTCGTCATCGAGTCGATCTCCCTCTCCCGGGCGGTGCGCCAGGTCCGCGCCTCGGCGCGCGGGTGGCGGGTCACCCCGGCCCGGTTCCTGCGGGTGACGCCCGACACCACGATCAAGGCGGTCTTCCTGGAGGACAGCGCCGCGCTCGTCGGCCTGCTGCTGGCCGGCACCGGCCTCGGCCTGGCCCAGGCGACCGGCGACGAGCTGTGGGACGGCCTCGCCTCCATCGCCATCGGCCTGCTCCTGCTCGTCGTGGCGGCCGCCCTGGCCCGCACCAACATCTCGCTGCTGGTCGGCCGCGCGGCCACCCCGCGCCTCCGCCGCATGATCACCGAGGAGATCTCCGCCATCCCCACCGTGGAACGCGTCGACACCCTCCTCACCATGCAGCTCGGCCCCGCCGAGGTGCTCGTCGCCGCCAAGGTCGACTTCGCCGACGACGCCACCGGCGCTGACATCGAGGCCGCCGCCGACGAGGCCGAGCGCCGCCTGCGCGCCCGCTACGGCGGCATCCGGTACGTCTTCCTCGACCCGACGCGGCGGCGTGGTTAGGTGTCCGGCATGGTTCGCTGGCGCTCGGGTGTGGTTTCGTCGGTCGGTCGTCGCTGGAAGGGCGTCGTCACGCTCGAGGTCGACGTGTCGGCCTCGGTTGTTCGGGCCCTCGCCTACCCCGCGCTGACCGGTGAGCCCGCGGTGGGCGACCGGGTCCTCCTGAACGTGGGCGCGCTGGACCTCGGCCTCGGCACCGGCGGTTACGCGCTCGTCGTCGCGCTGCCGGATCGGCTGCCTCCGGACTCGGGTGACCTCTCGCGTTCCACCGGCCACCTGGTGAAGGCCCGGTACACGCCGCTCCAGGCCATCGTGCTCGGCGTGGACGAGGAGGCCTCCCCGCACCGCGCCGTCATGGAGTCGGTCGACTCCGTCGACGGCATGCCGGTGGTGGTGGCCGACCTGCACTCGGCGCTTCCCGCCATCCTGGCCGGCGTGGGTTCCGACCTCTCGGTCGCGTACGTGATGACCGACGGCGGCGCGCTCCCGGCCTGGTTCTCCCGCACGCTCGACGGCCTACAGGGCCACCTGGCCGGCGTGGTCACGGTCGGCCAGTCGTTCGGCGGCGATCTGGAGGCCACCACCGTCCACAGCGGACTCCTGGCCGCGCGGCACGTCCTCCGCGCGGACGTCACCGTGGTCACCCAGGGCCCCGGCAACTTGGGAACCGGCACCGCGTGGGGCTTCAGCGGCGTCTCGGCCGGCGAGGCGGTCAACGCGGCCGCGGCCGTCGGCGGCCGCCCGGTGGCCTCGCTGCGCCTGTCCGACGCCGACCCCCGCCCCCGCCACCGCGGCGTCTCCCACCACAGCCTGACCGCGTACGCCCGGGTCGCGCTGACCCCGGCGGACGTGGTGGTCCCGTCGCCCCTGCCCTTCGACGTCGAAGACGCGCTGGCGGCCTTGTCGGCACGCCACCGGATCGTCCACGTGCCGGTGGACGGGCTGGAGGCGGCCCTGAAGGCATCGCCGGTGCCGCTGTCCACGATGGGCCGCGGCCTGGACGCCGACCCGTGGTACTTCCTGGCCGCCGCGGCCGCCGGCCGCCACGCCGCGGCCCTGCTCGCGTAGGTCAGCCGCCACCCATCGTGGGGCGGCCCTGGACGCCCACCTCCAGCTCACCCATGCGGTTGTCGAACTCGCTGCGCCACGCGTCCGTCTCCACCCGCACCGCCTCGTTGACCCGCCCGACGAACTCCCGCGCCCGGCCGATCAGCGCGCGCACCTCCTCCGCGGTGGGCTCCCGGTCGCCGATCGCCGCCATCTCCGCCGCCCACCCGACCCGGAAGTCGGTCAGGTCGGCCTGGATCAGCGTGGCGGTGGCGACGTACCGAAGCCAGGCCGACGAGTAGCCGAAGAACCGGTCGTAGGCGACGCTGCCGGCGGCGAGGGCGAGCAGCAGGTAGCCCCAGTTGCCGTACTCCGGATGCCGGGACGCGAGCGCGACCACGGGCACGGCGCCGCCGAGGGTGGCGAGGATGATCGCGAGCGCGCGGAGGCGGCGCGACCAGCGCGCCTTGTAGCGCTTCTCGGCCAGGTACCAGCCGACCGCCTCGTTGGCCACGCCCTCGGCCCAGGCACGGAGGGCGGCGAGGTCCGCGCGCAGTGCGCCGGGCGCCCAGGTGAGGGCCGGCAGGTCCGGCAGGTCGAGGTCGTCGGGCCGGCGCGTGGGCGCGGTCATCGCGTCCACCACTCCCATTTCGATTTTTCCTCCCACAGATACGCGTTGGAGGGTGGTCGCAGGTCCGGCCGCGCGATCGCGACCCGGTCCAGAAGGGCGTTGAACGACGGGGCGTCGTTGGACCCCGAGGGAGGTCTGGTGAGGGCCTCACCAAGGTGCCGGAACAGCACCGGCAGCCCGGCGGCGAGCGCGTCGGCGCGTTCGATCAGCCAAGCCGCGAGCGGGTTGTCGCGATTCACCGGTCCCAATCGATGGCGAAGCAGTTCGACCGGCGCCTCGTATGGCACGAAGAAGAGCGGCGGAAACCGGGCGAGCCCTCGTGCCAGCTCAGGCCGCCGGTTCGATCGCACGGAATACCTCGCCTGGCTGTCGGGACCAGCTGGGCGCCAGGTCATGTCCAGCCCCAACTGGATCACGGACGCACCGACCAGGCGCTCGAATCCGTGTCCGCCGTACCGCCTTGGACGAGGCCAATCGGACGAATCCCAGCCCTTGAAGGTGGCGAGGGACGCCGTCCCGCCCGCCCGCACGTCGGCGAGGCTGCGCCGACCGCCGTCCATCTCGATGACGGCCTCGCCCTCCCAGTCGCCGCCGGAGAGCAACGGGTCTTCGAGCACGCCGGCCAGCACGACGGGTTCGACCGGACGAAACTCGAGGAACCTGGTGCCCATGGTGGCTCGCGCCAGCCAGTCGAAGGCGCCGCCGAGATATGGCCGGGCCGCTCGGCGCACCGACAGCCACATGGCCGAGTGGATCGCGACGGAGAGGCCGGACGTCCGCTGCCGCGACATCGTGACGTCCGGCCGAAGGCCGTCCGCCAACGCGACGACGCCGACCGGGATCACCGCGCCGCTGTCGATCCAGCCCCGAACGAATTCGTCTGGCTCGGGAAGTGCGATGCCGTTGTGCGACCACCGCGGCTTCCCAAAGCCGGCGACTTCGAGGTGACGCAGAGGTTCGCTGTCCAGCGCGATCTCACCGCGCGAGGAAAGTCCGAGGAAAAGGGGGAGATGCGGGACCGCGCCGCGGATCGCGGCGATCAGACGGGCCGCCAGGCCCTCGCGGGCTGAAAAGTCGGCGACCGCGCGAAGTACGTCGATGTCCCGGACTTCTCGCCGCACGACCACCTGCCACCTACGCTCGCTTGTCCTGTCGATGCTGACGTGGTAGCCCGCGACAGCCTCGGCGAGGGCGTCGCGAAGGCGGTCGGGAAAAACCTGGCGCTCCTCCTCGGGCCAGCCGGTCAGCAGGTCGGTGTATTGGACCGTGCCCGGCGCCGCCACGACCCGAGCACCGACGGCGACGAGCTGGCCACGCAGCCTCGGGGTTGGCGACGCCGCGGTGAGGTCCAACGGCAACGCACCCAGTTCCAGATCACCAAGGAACGGGGATGACGTGGTCGCCTCGGCCCGTAGGCGCGGAGACGAGACGGGCTCGGGCAGCCAGGGCCGATCGGTGCGGGCGGCCGACTCCGCTCCCACCGGCTCACCGTTGTAGGTAACCGCGATGGGCGGACAGTGGATGTAGCCGCCGACCCGAGTCGCGAGCTCCGAGGTCGTGATGTCGACGTTGGTCGGATCGATCCGGACGGCTATGCGGGTGCCCGCCTCCTCCTGATAGCCGACCTCCCCGCCGCCTCGAACCGGCAAGGGTGTGGCAGGCATGTGCGGCTCGCGGAGAACAAAATACTCCTCGCGCCGGTCGAGGGAGAGTCGCAGTGGCTTGGCGAGCGTCCCGTCCGGCAGCAGCCTGCGGGTGGACAGCTCCACCCTGTCGCCGGCGAGGAAGCAGGACAGCACGCCGATCCCGAACCGACTGATGGCCACGAAGTCGTGCTCGCCACGACCGCGGCGCAGCAGGTCGGCGCGGAGCTCCGCGGTCCGGTAGTAGGACCGGCCGACGCGAAGGAAGTAGTCGCGGAGCCGGTCCTCGTCCATGCCGACGCCGTCGTCGTCCACCCTGACCCAGACGAACCCGTCGCGATCCTCCCAGCACGAGACAGCCACGCCCCGCGGGTGATCCTCCGGATATAGCACCGCACGGAGCCGCACCGCGTCGATGGCGTTCTGGAGCAGCTCGCGGACGAAGACGTAAGGGTCTTCGTACAGCCGCTCACCCGTGAACAGCTCCAAGACGGCCGAGCGGTCCAGCTCGAACCTGAATTCGCCGTATTTGTACCCATCGCTGATGATGTTGCGACGGTCCACCTCGCCCGGGAGTATCAGACCCCGCCAGCGCGGGTGGCATGTGTCGAGCACCGCCCGGGAGCGGCGGACCTCGTCGTCGACCACGTCGAGAAAACGCCGGATGTCGTGCTCGACGGCCGGACTCTCGGGGCCCGCCACAAAGTGCAGCGGATACCCGGCCTCGCGAGAGGCGGGAAACGTGAAGCCGTCCGTGGCGAGGTGTTTTCGCCATTCGGCGTCACTCGTCGCGGTGCGATGATCGGCCCGGGCGGCGAGCCCGAGGTGTTCGTAGATCGACCTCGGCGTGCGTGAGCCGTCGAAGTCGAGAATGTCCGCGAGCCGCAGGAGGATGGCGCACAGCCGCAGGTCGCAGGCGCCAAGGAAATGCGGATCGAATCCGTCCCCTTTGAGATCGGCCGCGGGCCCGTTGTGGCTCCGGCAGAGCATCCCAAGCGCGTCGCGAAGCGAGACGGCGCCCCATTTGAGGCGCTCCTTCTGGATGTGGTTCAGGTGCGCGTACACCCGGTCGGCGTGGCGGAAACGGCAGTAGTTTTCCAGCACCGACAACGGTGGCTCGCCGTCGTTGTGCCGTACCGCCAAGTACTCCTCGGGCCGGCCCGCGAGGTAGGCCTCGAACTCCGGCTGCTCCTTGGTCTGGCCCAGCTCTTCCGGCGTGTAGACCATGCCGATGTCGTGGTAGTAGGCGGCCAGGATGAGCATGGCCGCCTCAAGGCCGCTCAGGTCGGTGACGCGCTCCCCCAGCAGGTCGCCCATGATGCGCAGCACGTTCGCCGAGTGCAGCTCGTCGTGGAGGGTGTACGTGGGGAACGTGTCGCGGACGAGCCGCAGCTTGCCGGCGGCCTCCTCCGCGAGGTCTTTGACCAGGGGCGCGCGATCCCGCGCCTTCTCCCGGAGCACCGCCCAGATCGGGCCTTCTTCGATGTCCACACTCGACCTTCGTCCGACGGGTAACGCCGCACTGTAGCGAGTGGACGCAAGCTACGAGAAGACGATCAGGCCGATCCAGGCCGCCAGGAAGACGCCGAGGGCCACCGCGAGCACCCAGGTGGGCACCCGGTACTCGCCGCGGCGGTTGCGGGCGATCTCGTCGGCGATCTTTTGCCGGCGGCGCTGCACCAGGCCTGGCTTGCGCTGGTCGTCGGGGGAATCCACGGCACCAAGTCTCACATGCTGGCGATCAGCCGCTCCACCCGCTCGTCGTACGCGCGGAACGGATCCTTGCAGAGCACCGTGCGCTGGGCCTGGTCGTTGAGCTTGAGGTGCACCCAGTCGACGGTGAAGTCGCGGCGCTTTTCCTGTGCGTGGCGGATGAACTCGCCGCGCAGGCGGGCCCGCGTGGTCTGCGGCGGGGTCTCCTTCGCCTCGAAGATCTCGAGGTCGGTGGCCACGCGGTCGACCTGGCCGCGCCGCTCGAGCAGCCCGTACAGGCCACGGCCGCGGCGCAGGTCGTGGTAGGCGAGGTCCATCTGGGCGACCCGGGGGTGGGAGAGCGGCAGGTCGTGCTTTTCCTGGTAGCGCTCGATCAGCTTGAGCTTGCTCACCCAGTCGATCTCGCGGGACACGGGCTCGAGGTCGCCGGTCTCGACGGCCCGCAGGACCCTCCCCCACAGCTCGACGACCCGCTTGGCGGTCTGGTCGCCGCCGCGCCGCTCGACGAACTCGGTGGCCTTCGCCAGGTACTCCTGCTGGATCTCCAGGGCGCTGACCTCCTTGTTGGAGGCGAGGCGGACCTTGCGGCGGCCGGTGATGTCGTGCGAGACCTCGCGGATCGCCCGGATGGGGTTTTCCAGCGACAGGTCGCGCATCACCACGCCGGCCTCGATCATGCGGAGCACGATGTCGGCGCTGCCGACCTTGAGGAGGGTGGTGACCTCGTTCATGTTGGAGTCGCCGACGATCACGTGGAGGCGCCGGTAGCGCTCGGCGTCGGCGTGCGGCTCGTCGCGGGTGTTGATGATCGGGCGGCTGCGGGTGGTGGCCGAGGAGACGCCCTCCCAGATGTGCTCGGCGCGCTGGGACAGGCAGTAGACCGCGCCGCGCGGGGTCTGGAGCACCTTGCCGGCGCCGCAGATCAGCTGCCGGGTGACCAGGAACGGGATCAGCACGTCGGCGAGCCGCCCGAACTCGCCGTGCCGGGAGACGAGGTAGTTTTCGTGGCAGCCGTACGAGTTGCCTGCCGAGTCGGTGTTGTTCTTGAACAGGTAGATCTCGCCGGCGATGCCCTCGTCGTGCAGCCGCTTCTCCGCGTCTACCAGCAGGCCTTCCAGGATCCGCTCGCCGGCCCGGTCGTGCGCGACGAGGTCGGAGACGGAGTCACACTCCGGTGTGGCGTACTCGGGGTGGGAGCCGACGTCGAGGTAGAGCCGGGCACCGTTGCGCAGGAAGACGTTGCTGGAGCGCCCCCACGACACCACCCGGCGAAACAGGTAGCGGGCCACCTCGTCGGGAGAGAGTCGTCGCTGTCCTCGGTAGGTGCAGGTGACGCCGTATTCGGTCTCGAGCCCGAAGATTCGCCGTTCCATGAAGAGACACTATCCGTCCGAGGGCCCGGATCGTCACTCCTGACGCAAGGTTTCGGTGTACTCGCGGCATGTGTCGTACGACGGCAGGGTGCCGGCCGCGCGCGCCGCGTCGAGCGACGGCGCCGCGTCGTCGCGGGCGGAGAGCGTCGGAGCGGCCGCCGGCCACTCGATGCCGAGCGTCGGGTCGAGCGGGTGCACGGTGTGCTCGGCCGCCGGGTTGTACGTGGTCGAGCAGAGGTAGGTGAGCGTCGCGTCGTCGGTGAGCGCGCAGAAGCCGTGGCCCAGCCCTTCGGCGATGTAGACCGCGCGGCGGTCGACGTCGTCGAGCCGCACCGCCTCCCACCGGCCGAACGTCGGCGAGCCGACCCGGATGTCGACGATCACGTCGACCACCGCGCCGCGCGGGCAGGTGACGTACTTCGCCTGGCCGGGCGGCACGTCGGCGAAGTGGATGCCGCGCACCACACCGGCCGCGGAGACCGACATGTTGGCCTGGGCGAGGTCGAGCGGGTGCCCGACCACCTCGGCGAGGCGATCGAAGCGGTACCACTCGAGGAACAGCCCGCGCGGGTCGCCGTGCTGCTGGGGCGTGACCTCCCACGCCCCCTCGATGCCGAGTGGGCGGATCTTCACGACGGGAACCGCGCCACGGTCACGAACTCGTTGTAGGTGAAGAGCTTGCCCATGAAGCGCGGGAACGGGAACGAGTACTGCTTTTCCACCGTCAGCCCCAGGTCACGGCAGATCGCGGCGGCCTCGGCGAAGCCCACGAAGCGCACGTGGGTGGCGTCGCTCGCGTACCCCCGCTCCTGCGGGGTGATGAAGACGGCCTTGCCGCCCGGCTTGACGCAGGGCAGGTAGGACTCGACGACCTTGCGGGCCTGCTCCTCGGGCATGTGCTCCAGCAGGTGGGCGGCGAGCATCGAGTCGAACGTCGCCGCCCGGTCGGTCTCGAAGAACTCGTTGATCGTGTACGCCTCGAAGCCCTGCGACCGCGCGAACTCGACCGACGTGGGGTTGTGGTCGACGCCAACGCCGTTGCCGCCCAGGTGGGCGAGGTTGCGACCGAGGCCGCAGCCCACGTCGAGGGTGCGCCCGAGCTTGAGGCGGCGGATGTTCCACCGGTAGGGGCGCTGGACGTCGAGGACCTGCTTCCACCGGGCGCCGGTCACCCGCTGGAGGCGGTCGGTGTAGTCGGCACCCTGGGTGCTCGGCTTCTCCTGCTGCACGGCGCGAAGCCTGTCAGACCCGGCCGGCGGACCGCAACCGGGCACGCCTACACATAGTCAACCTTCTCCTCCGTACCCTCGGTCACCGCCCGCGCCAGCAGGTCGCCGAGCAGCGGGGCGAACTTGAACAGATTGTCACCGTAGACCGCCGTGAACGGGCCGCGCCGCCGGAGGTGGAAGCCGTCGCCGAGCCCGGCCATGGTGGTGCAGTAGACCTCGTCGAGCACCTCCGGCACCACCCCGTCGAGGTGAACGCGGACGTAGTCGAGCACCGCCTCCCGTGCGGCCCGGGTCGCCTCGGCCCGCCCCGCCTCCCAGGCGGTCGCCGCGTGGTCGAGCAGGCCGCCGACCGCCCACCGTCCCGGCCGCGCCATGTGCTGGTAGGTGGCCATCCGGCCGGAGCTCTGGTCGATCCAGGCGGACAACGGGCCGGTGCGCGTGGTGGCGAACGTGAACCGCACATGGTGCGCCAGCACGGTCGGCGTGTAGAGACCGACCTGCGCGGCCAACGACGAGGTGCCCGCACCGGCCGCGATCAGCACGGCGTCGGCGTCGACCGCCCCTTCGGGCGTGTGCACGCGCGCGCCCGAGCCGCGCTCTTCCAGCAGGTACACGACGCGGGTCTGGAAAGCCGCGCCGACGCGGCGGGTGAGGTGGGCGCCGGTGCCCTCGGCGTCGATCACGCCGCCCGTGGTGTCGAGGAGCGCGACGTCCGGGCCGCGCCGCGCCGGGATCCGCGCGTCGGCGCCGACCGTCTCGTAGGGTGCGCCGGCCTTGCGCATGGCGGCGGTCCAGGCCAGCGTGTCGGCGCCGCTCACCAGGCAGCCCACGTCGTGGACCAGCGGCCGGCCGGCGGCCTCGCTCCAGCGCCTCCAGCCGGCCCGCGCCTCCCGGGCCAGCGCGACGAGGTCGGCGCTGCCGTGGGCGAGCCGGAAGATCCGCGACGAGCCGGTGGAGCGCTCGGCCATCGGGCCGGTGCGGTCGAGGCACAGGACGTCGTGGTCGGCATCGAGCAGCGCGGCCGCCGCGGCCAGCCCGACCACGCCCGCACCGACGACAGCGACCCGCATCAGAGCTCTTCGAGCAGGCCCAGCAGGTAGTCGCCGTAGCCGCTCTTGGTCAGCGGGTCGGCCAGCTCGCGCACCTGGGCGGTGGTCAGGAAGCCGGCCCGCCAGGCCACCTCCTCCACGCAGCCGATCTTGAGGCCCTGCCGCTCCTCGATCACGCGCACGAACTCGGCCGCCTGCATCAGTGACGTGAACGTGCCGGTGTCGAGCCACGCGGTGCCGCGGTCGAGGACGGTCACCGACAGCTCACCCTTTTCGCGGTATGCCTCGTTGACCGCGGTGATCTCCAGCTCGCCCCGGTCGGACGGCTTGAGGCCGCGGGCGATCTCGACCACGCGGTTGTCGTAGAAGTACAGGCCGGGCACCACGTAGCGGGACTTGGGGCGGGCCGGCTTCTCCTCGATCGACAGCACGCGCCCCTCGCCGTCGAACTCGACCACCCCGTACGCCTCCGGGTTGGCCACCGGGTAGGCGAACACCCGCCCGCCGACCAGGTCGTCGTTGTGGCTGGCCAGCTGGTGGCCGAGGCCGACACCGTGGAAGATGTTGTCGCCGAGGATGAGGGCCACCGGCTGGTCGCCGATGAAGTCGGCCCCGATGACGAACGCCTGGGCGATCCCCTCCGGCCGCGGCTGGGCCGCGTAGCGCAGGTCGAGACCCCACTGCGAACCGTCGCCGAGCAGGCGCCGGAACTGCGACTGGTCCTCCGGCGTGGTGATGATCAGGATCTCGCGGATCCCGGCCATGACCAGCGTCGACAGCGGGTAGTAGATCATCGGCTTGTCGAAGACCGGCATGAGCTGCTTCGATACCGCCCGGGTGATCGGCCACAGCCGGGAGCCGGTGCCGCCGGCGAGAAGGATTCCACGCACCCCGGTACCTTATCGGGAGCGCGCGACACGGCAGTCGTGCTGCCGACAGGCCCGGCGAGACCGGCTCGCGTAGACTCCCGACCCTGTGAGAGTCCTCGTCACCGGCGGAGCCGGGTTCATCGGGTCGGAGTACGTGCGTGAGCTGCTGCGCGGCACGCTGCCGGCCGCCGCGCCCGCCGCGGTCACCGTGCTCGACAAGCTCACCTACTCGGGCAATCTGGCCAATCTCGACCCGGTGCGCGAGGACGCCCGCCTCCGGTTCGTCGAGGGTGACATCTGCGACGCCGCGCTCGTCGACGACGTGGTGCCCGGCCACGACGTGATCGTGCACTTCGCGGCCGAGTCGCACGTCGACCGCTCGATCGAGGGCGCCGCGCCGTTCGTGACCACCAACGTGTTGGGCACCCAGACGCTGCTCGACGCGGCGCTCAAGCACGGCACCGGACGGTTCGTGCACGTGAGCACCGACGAGGTGTACGGCTCGATCGCGCACGGCTCGTGGACCGAAGACTGGCCGCTCGCGCCCAACTCGCCGTACTCGGCCTCCAAGGCCGGCTCCGACCTGCTCGCGCTCGCCTACTTCCGCACCCACGGGCTCGACGTGGTGGTCACCCGCTGCTCCAACAACTACGGGCACTACCAGTACCCGGAGAAGGTGATCCCGCTCTTCGTCACCAACCTGCTCGACGGCGGCACGGTGCCGCTCTACGGCGACGGCGGCAACGTGCGCGACTGGCTGCACGTGCACGACCACTGCCGGGGCATCGCGCTGGTGCAGGACAAGGGGCGGCCGGGCGAGGTCTACCACATCGGCGGCGGCACCGAGCTCACCAACCGCGAGCTCACCGAGCGCCTGATCGCCGCGTGCGGCGCGACCTGGGAGTCGGTGCGGCCGGTCCCCGACCGCAAGGGCCACGACCGCCGCTACAGCCTCGACATCACCAAGATCAGTCAGGAGCTGGGGTACGCGCCGACGGTCGACCTCGCGCGCGGCCTGGCCGAGACGGTCACCTGGTACCGGGAGAACCGCGCCTGGTGGGAGCCCCTCAAGGGATGACACGCATCCTCGTCACCGGTGCGGGCGGGATGCTCGGGCAGGACCTGCTCGACGTCCTCAAGGGTCAGCCCAGCCTCAAGGGCCGGCCCGACCTCGACGTGACCGCGCTCGCCCGCGCGGACCTCGACGTGACGGACGAGGCCGCGGTCCGCGCCGCCGTCGCCGGCCACGACGTGGTACTCAACGCGGCGGCCTGGACCGACGTCGACGGCGCCGAGGAGCGCGAGGCCGAGGCCACCGCTGTCAACGGCGCCGGCGTGGCCCACCTGGCCCGCGCGGCGCGCGCGACCGGCGCCCGCCTGGTGCACGTCTCCACCGACTACGTATTCCGCGGCGACGCCACCACGCCCTACGCCGAGGACGCGCCCACCGACCCGATCAACGCCTACGGCCGGAGCAAGCTCGCCGGCGAGCGGGCGGTGCTGGCGGCCGGCGGGTACGTGGTGCGGACCGCGTGGCTGTACGGCGCGCACGGGCGCAACTTCGTCACCACCATGCTGCGGCTGGCCGGCGAACGGGAGACCGTCGACGTGGTCGACGACCAGCGCGGCCAGCCGACCTGGTCGTGGGCGCTCGCCGAGCGGCTGGTCGACCTCGCGCTCGCGGACGCGCCGCCCGGCGTCTACCACGGCACGGCCAGCGGCGAGACCACCTGGTACGGCCTGGCCCGCGCCGCCTTCGCCCGCGCCGGGCACGACCCCGACCGGGTCCGCCCGACGACCAGCGACCGCTTCGTGCGGCCCGCGCCCCGCCCCTCGTACAGCGTGCTGGGCCACGATCGGTGGGCCGAGGCCGGCATGACACCCATGACAGACTGGGAGACGATGCTGTCCGCCTACCTCGGGAGCCCCCGTGCCTGACCTGCCCCGGGTGAGTGCCGTGGTGCTCGCGTGGCGCACGGAGCCGCTGCTGCGGCGCTGCGTCGAGGCGCTGCTCGCGTCCGTCAAGGTCGACGTCGAGGTCGTGCTCGTCGACAACGGCTGCACGAATCCCGACTTCGAGTACCTGTCGAGCCTCCCCGGCGTCGTCGTGGCCGGCTCGGGGGAAAACGCCGGTTTCTCCGCCGGCTGCAACGCGGGCGTGGCCGCCTCCACCGGCGAGTACGTGGCCCTGGTCAACGGCGACGCGATCGTCGAGCCCACCGCCCTGGCCCGCCTCGTCGACGTGCTGGCCGACGAGAGCGTCGGGATCGCCGCCGGCGCCGTACGCCTTGCCGACGAGCCCGAGCTGCTCAACTCCCGCGGCAACGAGATCCACGTGCTCGGCGTCAGCTGGGTGGGCGGCTTCCGCGAGCGCGAGACCCGTAGCGAGCCGACCGAGACGGCCGGCGCGATGGGCGCCTTCGTGGTCACCCGCCGCGCACACTGGGACCGCCTGGGCGGCTTCGACGACCACTATTTCGCGTACGTCGAGGACGCCGAGATCTCGCTGCGCACCTGGCGGCTCGGCCTGCGCGTGCTCAACGTCCCGGACGCGGTCGCGCTGCACGGATACGAGTTCAGCAAGGTCAGCTTCAAGTTCTACCTGATCGAGCGCAACCGCCTGATGTTCGTGACCACCGTCTGGGGCGGCCGCGCCCTGGCGCTGCTGGCCCCACCGCTGCTGGCGCTGGAGCTCGTCATGATCCTGCTGGCCGCCAAGGAGGGCTGGCTGAAGGACAAGCTCCGCGGCTACGGCTGGCTGTGGCGCCACCGCCGCCACCTACGCGCCCGCCGCCGCGCCCTCCAGGCCGAACGCGTCGTCCCCGACCGCGAGTGGACCCGCGTCCTGACCGACCGCTTCGACACCCCGCTCATCAACCCGCCGGGCGTCGGCCTCCTGAACGCCCTGATGACCCGCTACTGGCGGCTCGTCGGCCGCTGGATCTGACCCCTCCCGCTCCGCGCCGGCTCCCTGTCTAGAGCGACAGTTCCCAAGCGGATACACCCCGGTCCGCGTCACCTGAGGACCGTATGCCGCGGGCACCGCGGCGGCCGGCGGCTCGCGAGCGAGCCGAAACCCCCGGCCCCCGCTGCCACCTCCGCGCGACAAGCCCAACTCCCCGGCAACCCGTCGAGCGCGCCATGATCGTTAGCCCAAAATCCGCAGTCCCACCGGCGTGTCACACAGCTGGAGGGCTAACGATCATGGTGCCGCCCAAAAGCCTCTTCGAAGAAGTGGGACGAGCAGTCCCGGTCGAGGGCAACAAGCTCTCAATCGTAGCCACACCAGCCATGGGCGATCGTGGCCGCCCACAGTGGACAGATGACGCGGCATTTGTCGCACCCACGGCAGTCGCCCTGTTGATCAGGGGGTTGGTGGAGTGACGCACCGGGCGACACGCCCACCAAGTCCCTGATCAACACCGAGCCACCACCCCTCCACGCACGAACCAGCCGCAGGGCGGCCCTGTCCGGAGCCCGAGGCCCCGCCGGGAGGCGCGCTAACCGCAACCAAAAGCCGAGCCGCGTCCATCCACGAAGACCAAGAGGATAAGGGCTTGGGACCGCGGACCCGGCAGCGGACGGCCGGGGTTTCGACGAGCGCCGGCGAGGAGCCGGCCGGGAGCGGTCTCCGGCGGGAGCGGCGGTCCGCCGCTGACGCGGCCCGGGACAGAATGTGGTTCCGGCCCAGGCTGACACCGCCTGGGCCGGAAGCCGATGCGGCCTAGCTGGCGTAGGTCTCGAACTCCGCGACGCGTGGGGCGCCGCCGGAGCTGGTGATGCGGAAGGTGATCTTCGTCAGCGACGTCGCGGCGAAGGTGATGGTGCCGGCGCCGCTGCCGGAGGTCAGGACGGCGCCGGTGTCGTGGTTGACGAGCTGCCAGGAGCCGATGCTGCCGCTGGTGCCGGACGGTTCGCGGATGACGGCGCGGGAGACGCGGGTGGCCGAGCCCCACTTGATCGAGATGTCGCCGGTCGCGCCGGCCGGGGACCAGTAGGTGGTCAGGCTGCCGTCGCGGACGTTGCCGTAGCTCGTGCCGCTCGCCTTGCTGGAGCCGTCCGAGCCGGCGCCGATGCTGAGGTTGGTGCCGCTCGGCTGGGTCGGTGCGGGCGTGGTGGGCGCCGGCGTCGTCGGGTTCGGGCCGGCGGTGGTGGGCGGCGGCGTGGTCGGGTTCTGCGGCACGCAGTTGCCGTTGGAGACCTGGAGGCCCTTGTTGGCGCCAGCGGTCTGGCTGACCACGTTCGGCACGCAGCTGGCACCGTCGAGCGTGTACGCGTACGGGATGCTGACGCTGGTGTTCGACTGGACGTTGGGGCCGGCCGGGTTGGTGTCGTCGCCGGGGGCCGACCAGGTCACGTTGTCGAAGACGTTGCCGCTCACCTGCCAGTAGCCGGCCGCGTCGGTGTAGAACGTGCCGAGCACGTCCTTGGAGTTCCGGAAGTAGTTGTTGTCCACCTTGGCGCGTGCGCCGGCGCGCGAGTTGATGCCCGACTCGCGGAGGCTCACGTAGTGGTTGTTGTAGATGTGGGCGATGCCGCCGCGCAGCAGGGGCGTGCGGGAGTCGATGTTCTCGTACAGGTTGTGGTGGAACGTGACGAACCCGTTCGAGGTGTCGCTCTCGCTCGACCCGATGAGGCCGCCGCGGCCGGAGTTGCGCAGGATGCTGTACGAGAGCGTCACGTACTGGGTGTTGTCCTTCATGTCGAAGAGGCCGTCGAAGCCCTCCGCCTCACCGCCGGACGCCTCCAGCGTGACGTGGTCGACCCAGATGTTGCGGACCGTGCTCTCCATGCCGATGGCGTCGCCGCCGTTGGAGAGGGGCGAGCCGGACTTCTTGACGTTCCGGACGGTCACGTTCTGGATGATGATGTTGCTGGAGTCACGGATGTGGATGCCCAACTGGTCGAAGACGGCTCCGCCACCGACCCCGATGATGGTGATGTTGCTGATCTCCTTGAGCTCGATCTTGTCGGCGGCGGTGTTGCAGCTGTCGCCCGACACCTTGGTGGTGTTGCCGTGGTTGATCGTGCCCTCGACCTGGATGACGATCGGGGTGCTGCTGCTGGCCCGGTTGCACAGGGCGGTGTGGATGGCGGTGCCGGTGGTGGCCCGCACCGTCTGGCCGCCCGCGCCGCCGGTGGTGCCGCCGTTCTGCGTGGCGTAGCCGGTGACGCCGCCGGTCGCCGCCGACGCCTCCGGAATCGCCAGCATCACACCGGTCCCGCCGGCGACCACGGCCGCCGCCCCGAGCGCCGCGAAGAGTCGCAGTCTCACTTTTCCTCGCCTCATCTCTCGCTTGGTCGCCTCCACCGGAGGGATCCGTGAGGCAGGAAAGCGCTTTCCACGGGCGAGCATAGGACGCCGTCTATAGATGTTGCAAGTGTCAACTCGCCGCGGTCACCCCAGGCCCCAGGGAAACGTGGAGCTTTGGGGTGCTGTCCCGCATGCACCGCTCCCGGCCGGCTCGTCGCTGGCGCTCGTCGCACCCCGTCCGTCCACTGCCAGCTCCGCGGGACAAGCCCGAAGGATCGCGCGGCCCACCCGCCGCCGCGCCCCTGACGGAGGGTAACCAGCCCCGAGGGCGGATCTAGGAGAGTTCGGGTTGACATGGCGCCCTAACTCTCCAAGATCTGGCATCGGACGCGGTTCACGCGCGCTGTGGCGGTTACTGGCGGTGATGGCGTGTCTGTTCGGTCTGGTGCCCGTCGCCCCCGGGCAATGGACATCGTGGACAAACGAACCGTGCGTCCCTGGGGTGAGCGGCGGACGAGTGAGTCCGCGGCAGCGGCATGGACCGCGACGGCATCGAGCTTTTCCAGACTGCGGCGAGTTGGAGTTTGCCCGGGTTCGGGTCAGCCGCGGACCGCTGCTCCCGCCGGAGTACGCGCGGGTCGGCGGCTCGCCAGGGCTCGCCGAGATCCCCGACCCGCGCTGCCAGGCCCGCGCCGCAAGCCAGCGGACGGCCGGGGCACTCGGCTCGCCCGCGAGCCGCCGGCCGGGAGCGGCGCCCGCGGGGAAAGCACGCCAGGAAACGCCTCGCCGCGCTCCACGCTTCCCCCGGGGACCCCGGGCATACGGTCCGCAGCGGACGCGAACGAGGGGAAATCTGCCTCGAAGCGGCGCCTACTCCTTGGCGTCGCCTTCGGCCTCGTCGAGGTCGTCGAGGATCTCCAGGTCGTCGGAGCCGGCGGACTGCGGCGGAGCCTTCTTCTCCACCGCCGGCGGCGGCTCGGACGGCGACTCGGTGACCGGCGCGGCCGGCGGCTCCTCGGTCAGCAGCGACGTCAGCGCCACCCCGATGACCCGGCGGAACGTGCGGCCCGTGCGGCTCCGGTCGAGCACCGCCACCTCGAGCTGCTCGGCGCCGAGCGTGCGGGGCTGCCCGCCCTCGCCGCCGACGCTGCCCAGCGCCTTCACCGCCAGGCGCACCGCCTCGCCGAGCGACAGGTCGATCCGGTGGGCCTCCTTGAGCGCGCCGGAGATCGCCTCCGCCTGGCCGCCCATCGCCATCACGCCCGGCTCGTCCTGCACCGAGCCGTCGTACGTGATCCGGTAGATCTCGTCGGACTCCGGCGTCGTGCCCACCTCGGCGACGCAGATCTCCACCTCGTACGCCTTCACCTGCTCGGTGAAGATGGCGCCGAGCGCGTGCGCGTAGGCGTTGGCGATCGCCCGCCCGGTCACGTCACGCCGGTCGTAGCTGTAGCCGTCGAGGTCGGCCTTGCGCACGCCGGCGCGGCGCAGGTTTTCGAACTCGTTGTACCGCCCCACGGCCGCGAACCCGATGCGGTCGTAGATCTCGCTCACCTTGCGCAGCGAGGTCAGGTTTTCCGCGACGAACAGCACCCCGCCCTCGTACGTGAGCACCACGGCGCTGCGACCGCGGGAGATGCCCTTGCGGGCGTGCTCCGAGCGGTCGCGCATGATCTGCTCGGGTGAGGCGTAGAACTGCATTGCCACGTCGGCGGCTCTCCTTCAGACAGACGAGATCGGTGGGGCGGGTATCAGCCGCCGATGTTTTCCATGCGGCGGGCGACGACGGCCTCGGCGATCGCGCCGACCTCCTCGTCGGTGTGGCGGCGGGTGCCCTCGGTGGTCGCGCTCATGACCACCGGGTAGATCTTGCGGGTCAGGTCGGGGCCACCGGTGGCCGTGTCGTCGTCGGCCGCGTCGTAGAGCGCCTCCACGCCCAGCGTCACCGCCTCCTCCACCGACAGGCCCGGCCGGTACCGCTTCTTGAGCGCCGACTTGGCGAACAGCGACCCGGAGCCGATGCCGTCGTACCCGGTCTCCTCGTAGAGGCCGCCCGCGACGTCGAAGCTGAAGATGCGCCCCACCTTGGTCGGGTCGGTGGCGGCCAGGTCGACGCCCGCGAAGATCGGCACGACCGCGAGGCCCTGCATGGCCGCGCCGAGGTTGTTGCGCACCAGCGCGGCGAGGCGGTTGGCCTTGCCGTCGAGCGAGAGCATCGCGCCCTCGATCTTCTCGTAGTGCTCGAGCTCCACCTGGAAGAGCTTGATCAGCTCGATGCCCACGCCGGCCGTGCCGGCCATGCCCACCAGCGAGTACGGGTCGGCCGGGTGCACCTTCTCGATGTCGCGGCTGGCGATGAGGTTGCCCGCCGTGGCGCGCCGGTCGCCGGCCATCACCACGCCGTTGGCGCAGACGATCGACACGACCGTGGTGGCGTGCGGTGCCATGTCCGCGGAGTACCCCGGCGGGAGCGGACGACGCCCGGGCAGGAGCTCAGGCGCGTTCAGACTGAGGAACTGCGTGAAGGAGGACGTCCCCGGGTCCGCGAAGAAGTCTGGTAGACGCCGGGATGGATCAAAACCCGCAGGCACGTGCTTCCCTTCAGATAGGTGATCGCGTTCGCAAGATACGCCACGTCACAGAGTGCGCGAGCGGACGGAGCCGCTCGCACTAAAGAACGCCCAAAGCAGACACTTACCGACTACTGGCCGCCTTTCTGGACGTACCCCCTCACGAACTCCTCCGCGTTCTCTTCCAGCACCGAGTCGATCTCGTCCAGGAGGTCGTCGACGTCCTCCGTGATCTCGGCGTGGCGCTCGGCGACCTCCGGGTTGGCCTCGGGGGCCGGGCCGGCGTCGACGTCCTCCTCGCGGCGGGCCTTGCCGGACTGTGACTGACCGCCTGTGTCACGGGTAGCCATCGGGTCCTCCTCAACATCGCTTGCTGAAAAACTACCTCGCCGGTGCCACGGAAAACCCTCGCCTCACGCGACGTTTCGCCCAGGGCGCAGCGATCACCCGCCGGTGATGGCCTCGAGCAGGTCCTTGGCACTGGCGCAGCGGTCGAAGAGAGCACCGACGTGCTTGCGGGTGCCCCGCTCGGGCTCCATCATCGGCACCCGCACGAGCGACTCGCGCCCCACGTCGAAGATGACCGAGTCCCAGCTGGCGGCGACCACCTCGGACGCGTACTGGGCGAGGCAGCGGCCCCGGAAGTAGGCCCGGGTGTCCTCCGGCGGCTCGACCATCGCCCGGCGGGTCTGCTCGTCTTCGAGGAGCGTCTTCATCGAGCCGCGGGCGACGAGGCGGTGGTAGAGCCCCTTCTCCGGGCGGACGTCCGAGTACTGGAGGTCGACGAGCTGGAGCTTGTGCGAGGCCCAACCGAGCTTTTCCCGCTCGCGGTAGCCCTCCAGCAGCCGCAGCTTGGCCACCCAGTCGAGCTCGTCGGCGCAGAGCATGGGGTCGCGGCCGAGGCGGTCGAGCACGCTCTCCCAGCGGGCGAGCACGTCGGTGGTGGCGGCGTCGGTGTCCTGGCCGTAGCGGTCGTCCACAAAGGACTTGACCCGCTCGAAGTAGGCCCACTGGAGGTCGAGCGCGGTGAGCCGGCGCCCGTCGCGCAGCCGCATGAGGTGGGCCAGCGCCGGGTCGTGGCTGACCGCCTTGAGCTCGGAGACCGGGTCGGCGATGCCGAGGTCGGGCGTGAGCGCCTTCTCCTCGATCATCGTGAGCACCAGCGCGGTGGTGCCCACCTTGAGGTAGGTGGAGATCTCCGACAGGTTGGCGTCGCCGATGATGACGTGCAGGCGCCGGTATTTGTCCGCGTCGGCGTGCGGCTCGTCGCGGGTGTTGATGATCGGGCGCTTGAGCGTCGTCTCCAGCCCGACCTCGACCTCGAAGAAGTCGGCACGCTGGGAGATCTGGAAGCCGGGCTGCGACCCGTCCTGCCCGATCCCGACCCGGCCCGCGCCGCACACGATCTGGCGGGTCACGAAGAACGGCGTCAGGTAGGCCACGATGTCGGCGAACGCCGTCTGGCGGCGCATCAGGTAGTTTTCGTGCGCGCCGTAGCTGGCGCCCTTGTTGTCGGTGTTGTTCTTGTACAGGTGGATGGTGTGCGTGCCCGGGATGGTGGCCGCGCGCCGCGACGCCTCGGCCATCACGCGCTCGCCCGCCTTGTCCCACTTGACCACGTCGAGCGGGTTGGTCACCTCGGGCGTCGAATACTCCGGGTGCGCGTGGTCGACGTAGAGCCGGGCGCCGTTGGTGAGGATGACGTTGGCCAGCCCCAGATCCTCGTCGGCGAGCGCCTCCGCCGGGTCGTACGCGGCCCCCGAGTAGGTGAAGCCGCGCGCGTCGCGCAGCGGCGACTCCTCCTCGTAATCCCACCGAGCCCGCCCACCGCGGGTCAGCTCGGGCCGGGCCCCGTACGCGTTGACCACCTGGGACGAGGTGACCATCGGGTTGGCCCCGGGCTGGCCGGGCACCGAGATACCGTACTCGACCTCGGTCCCCATGATCCGCCGAACACTCATGCCTCGCCTACCTCACTGCCGCCCAGGTGCGTACGCGCCACCCGTCGAGCGTAGTCCGATAGGCACGCTCCGCGCTGCGCCGCACCGGGTGGGGTTGGAACGACTCTCCGGGGCTACGCTCCGGTATCATGACGCGGCCACAGTGGGCGGCGCACGGGCAAACGCATGGCGACCAGGCGAGGAGCGTAGCGGGTGGGTGAGCTGACGGTCACGCGAGCCGTCCCGTCCGAGGAGAAGGAGGCCGTCGTGCCGGCCCCTTCGGCCGAGGAAAAGCCAGCGAAACGGCGCACGAGAAGATGGCGCCGACCCTCCGGACCGTTCGCGTGGGGCGCCCTCGTCGTCCTGGCGGCCACGACCACCGCGATGATCTGGACCTACGCCTCGACCCACCAGATCTTCCCCGACTCGCAGTGGTACCTGATCTACACGTATCAGTACATGGGGTACGACAAGGCGCACGGCGAGCAGATCGTGCTCGACTACATCCGCGACCACGGCACCTTCAAGCCGTACGACTACCTGTGGGCCTCCAAGCCCTTCACGCTCAGCTACCGCCCACGCATACTGCTGCCACTGCTGTCGATCCCGTGGGTGGCGCTCTTCGGCCCCGGCGGCATCGTGGTGGTGCCGGCCATCGCGTTCGTGGTCGCGATGTTCCTGATCTACCGCTTCGCCACCGTGCACGCCTCGGTGCCGGCCTCGGTCGCGGCGAGCGTGCTCGCGGTCATGTCCCCGCTGATCGCCAAGTGGTGCGTCGGCGGCCTGACCGACTCGCTCGCGCTGATGCTCCATACGACGCTGCTGCTGCTACTCCCCTGGCGCAAGCCCGCGACGAAGTGGACCGTGGCCGGCCTGGCGCTGGCCGCGTTCCTGGTGGGCACCGCACGCGTCATCACGCCCTACACGGTGGCCACGGTCGCGGCGGTATGGCTCTGGGCGATGTGGCGCGACCGCGACCGCTGGCGCTCCTGGACCGCCGCCGCCGCCGGCGCCGCGGTTGGCGTGATCGCCGGCGGCATCTGGAGCAAGGAGGTCAGCGCGCCGCTGAGCAGCCGCGACCACTTCTTCAGCATGACCGGCGGCCGCGCCCGCACACTGGGCGAGGCGATGCCCTGGTACCGCGAGGCGGTCCCGACGGCGCTCTCCAAGGAGGCCACGATCGTCCTCTCCAGCTGGCCCCTTGTGCTGCTGCTGGTGCTGTCGATCGTGGCCAGCGTGGTCGCCTGGCGCACCGTGGTGCCGTGGCTCGTGGCCTCCGCCTGGGTCGGCGCCACGGGCATCTTCCTCATCGCGCCGTTCATGACCATGTTCCGGTACGAGCTGCCGATGCTGCCCGCGCTGGTCGTGGCCGTGGCGGTCCTCTTCGACCGGGTCGCGAAGGGCCTGCTGCCCGCCTTCCAGAGACCACCCGCCGCCGAGCCCGCGTCTTCTCCGGGCGCCAGCGGCTGACCATTTGGGTTTTGCCCGCGTCCGCGTCAGCTGTAGGCCGTATGCGCGGGGTCCCCGGGGAAACGTGGAGCGCGGCGGAGCGTTTTCTTGGGGTGTTTTCCCGCGGGCACCGCTCCCGGCCGGCGGCTCGCAGGGCGAGTCGAAACCCCCGGCCGTCCACTGCCGGGTCCGCGGCGCAAGCCCCTCAGGCGGCCGCCCCGATGACAGCCGGTGGTCTTGGTATTTGTGGCCCCTCGACTTCGGAGTTGGAGCCGGGTTGTCCCTTGCTCTGCGGTTTCGGCTTCGCTTGTGGTTGCGGTTACTGCGCCTCCGGCGGGGCCTCGGGCTCCGGCCGGGCCGTCCCCGGCTGGTTCTTTTGTTGGTGGGTGGTTGCGGTGGGAGCCGTGCCGTATGCCGTCGTCCAGGCAAAGCCGAGCAGACCAGCGCCGGGGCCGCCAGCCGCCGTCTGATCCTCACCCTGCTTTGGGGTGTGGCGGCCCCGGCGCTGGTCTGCTCCCCGTGCGGGTGGACGACGGCATACGGCACGGCTCGGGCTACGCCCGCTGGCTGCGGCAAGAGGCAGGGCCGGCCACAGGGGTCATGACCGCTTTCAGCCGACTACTTCCAAGCAGATCTCTCCAGTCCGCGTCAGCGGTAGACCGTATGCTCCCCGCTCGCAAGGTCCGCTCCGGCCATGGGCTATCGGTTACATGGCGTCACCGGCCCGGGATCGGGGGCTTTGAGATCTAGGACGGTTAGGGTTGATATGGCGCCCTAACTCTCCAAGATCTCGAATCTTGTGCCGCGTGCACGGCGACGGCGGTTACTCGCGGCGACGAAACCCCCTTGTTGTTGCGGGATCGCCTATCCGAGAACAGACATCGTGGACAGGGGCGACCGCGGCCCGGCGGCGGATGGGGTGAAGCCGCTGGCTGCGGCGGTCCGGACCTGGATTTCGTTGCGGTTAGTGCGCCTCCGGCTCCGGACGGGGCCGCCTGCCCTTGTTTGACGTTGTTGGTGGGTGGTTGCGGTGGGAGGCGTGCTTCGCACGCTGCTGCGGCTTCGGGGGTTGACCGGGGCCGCGAAACACAAATGACCGGCGGATCGCCGGCCCACCCGCCCGGTCCTTGGGATGTGGCTCAGCATGTGGGCGGCGTCATGATCGTGAGCCCGAAAAGGTCGCGACACGCCGAAGACCACGCCCCTAACGGGCTAACGATCATGCGATGCGGCGCCGCAGCCCCGCATCTCCCACGTGACGGGACCATCGGGTCAGCATGTGGAAGGCGTCGTGATCGTTAGCCCGAAACCCGTGTGACACGCCGGCACGAACGCGGGTTTTGGGCTAACGATCATCAAAACGCGGTGAACACCGAGCCAATCTCCCGAGACGTGGGCTGTGGCAACGATCCGCTGGTCATGCGTGTTCGCGGCCAGGCCATCCCCCTAGCCGCAGCGGTGCGCGAAGCCCGAGGCGCACCAACCCGCAACCACGAACGAGGCTGACGCGGCCGACACGAGAAGGGCCCCGGCAACGCCGGGGCCCTTCTGTGCGAACGGTGCGGGCTACAGGTACTGACCCGTGTTGCTCACGGTGTCGATGGAGCGGCCGGCCTCGGCGCCCTTGCCGCCGGAGACGAGCGTGCGGATGTAGACGATCCGCTCGCCCTTCTTGCCGGAGATGCGGGCCCAGTCGTCCGGGTTGGTGGTGTTGGGCAGGTCTTCGTTTTCGCGGAACTCGTCGACGCAGGCGTCCAGCAGGTGCTGCAAGCGCAGGCCCTTACGGCCCGACGACAGGAACTCCTTGATGGCCATCTTCTTGCCGCGGTCGACGATGTTTTGGATCATGGCGCCGGAGTTGAAGTCCTTGAAGTACAGGACTTCCTTGTCGCCGTTGGCGTAGGTGACCTCGAGGAAGCGGTTTTCCTCGGTCTCGGAGTACATGCGCAGGACGACCGCCTCGATCATCGCGGCGACGGTGGCTTGTGCGTCGCCGCCGTGCTCGGTGAGGTCGTCGGGGTGCAGGGGCAGCCCGGTCAGGATGTACTTCGAGAAGATGTCACGCGCGGCCTCGGCGTCCGGGCGCTCGATCTTGATCTTCACGTCGAGACGGCCGGGGCGCAGGATGGCCGGGTCGATCATGTCTTCGCGGTTGGAGGCGCCGATCACGATGACGTTTTCGAGGCCCTCGACGCCGTCGATCTCGCTGAGCAGCTGCGGCACGATCGTGTTTTCCACGTCGGAGGAGACGCCGGAGCCGCGGGTGCGGAAGACGGAGTCCATCTCGTCGAAGAACACGATGACCGGCGTGCCCTCGTCCGCCTTCTCGCGGGCCCGCTGGAAGACAAGCCGGATGTGCCGCTCGGTCTCGCCGACGTACTTGTTGAGCAGCTCAGGGCCCTTGATGTTGAGGAAGTAGCTGGTGTGCTTTTCCTCGCCACGACCCTCGGCGATCTTCTTGGCCAGCGAGTTGGCGACGGCCTTGGCGATCATGGTCTTGCCGCAGCCGGGCGGGCCGTAGAGCAGGATGCCCTTCGGCGGGCGCAGCTGGTGCTCCCGGAACAGGTCGGAGTGCAGGAACGGCAGCTCGACCGCGTCGCGGATCTGCTCGATCTGGGACTGGAGGCCACCGATGTCCTCGTATCCGACGTCGGGCACCTCCTCCAAGACGAGCTCCTCGACCTCGCTCTTGGGGATCCGCTCGTACGCGTACGCCGAGCGGGGCTCGATCATCAGCGAGTCGCCGGCGCGCAGCGCCGAGCCGATGAGCGTCTCCGCGAGGTGGACGATGCGCTCCTCGTCGGCGTGGGACACCACCAGCGCCCGGTCACCCGGACCGCCGGCGGGGTGCTCCAGCACCTCCTTGAGCATGACCACCTCGCCGACCCGCTCGTAACCGAACGCGTCGACGATGTTGAGCGCGTCGTTGAGCAGGACCTCCTGCCCGCGACGCAGCTCGTCGACGTCGAGTGACGGGGACACCGCCACCCGGAGCTTTCGCCCGCCGGTGAACACGTCGACGGTGCCGTCGTCGTGTTTGGCCAGGAAGACGCCGTAACCGCTCGGCGGCTGCGCCAGGCGGTCGATCTCCTCCTTGAGCGTGACGATCTGGGCTCGGGCCTCTTTGAGAGTGCTCACGAGCCGCTCGTTGTTTTCGGTCAGTCGGGCCAGCTGCGCCTGCGTTGCCGCTAGCCGCTCCTCGAGCTGCCGGACGTGTCGTGGGCTTTCGGTCAGCTTGCGCCGCACCAGAGCGAGTTCCTCTTGAAGGAACGCGACCTGAGTGGAGAGATCGTGGGCCTCCTTCTCCCACCGTGCGGCGCGCGAGTCCGCGTCGTCGCTGCGTGCCACGTCCCACCTCCCCGGGGGGCTTGAACGTACTGCCATAACACTAACCGCTGTTACGGCCAATCGAACCTACGCAACACCCTCGTCACTGACTCTTGATCTGCAATGCGGGGGTGAGCAGCCTGTGTAATGCCCGGAGACCAGCGGCACATTCCTCAAAGTGTCGGGCGTCCCACCATCGAGGCCACGAGCCGGGCAAACTCCTCGAGCCGCGTGATCTGCCCCGCACCGCCGTCGTCGAGCGTCTTGCCGAAGCGGAGCGCGTCGTGGCGTACCGAGTTGGCGTTCTCCTCGGCCGGCGCGGCGGGGTTGGGCACGGCCTCGTCGAGGGAGCTGAGCAGCAGGTACACGTCGATGCTGTCGACCCGGGCCTGCCCGCCGGCAGTGCGGGTGAGCCGCCGGCGGCAGCCCACCTCGGTGACCGTGGAGAGCGGCACGACGCGCAGCGAGGAGGTCATCGAGCCGGGCGGGCCGTCGCCGGGCGCCACGTCCTCGCCGTGCCACAGGATGAGCCGGCTGCCGTCGCAGACCACGACCTCCTGCCAGACACCGTTGACCTCGTTGACGAAGCGTTCGAGTGTGAAGCCGAGCACGGTGGCGCCGCGCAGCACCCCGCCGAGGGCCTCCAGGGCCACATCGGGGTCGCGCAGGTAGGCCCGGGCCGCCGAGTCCAGGTCCTGGTACGGCGACCAGTCGGGAAAGACCGCGGGCAGCTCACCACCTCCGAACGCCGGCCTAGCCACTCGTGTCGGCCTCCTCACCCCGGGCGGGCGCCGGCACGGGCCCGGCGGCGGCCACCGCCCGCGGCGGCACCTCCGGAGCGGCGCCCGAAGCCGCTTTGCGGGCCGCGTACGCCTCGGCGCCCTTGCTGGGCTTGCGGCGGCGCGGCGGGGCTGTCACGCCGGGCGCGAGGCGGCGGGTGGAGACCAGGAACGCGGTGTGCGCGATCATCCGGTGGTCGGGGCGGACGGCCAGCCCGTCGGCGTGCCAGTCGCGCACCAGGCTCTCCCAGGCGCGCGGCTCGGTGAAGCACCCGCGCTCGCGCAGCGCCTCGACCAGCTCGGAGAGCTGGGGCACGGTCGCCACGTACCCGATGAAGACGCCGCCGGGCACGAGGGCCCGCTCGACGAGGTCGAGCGCCTCCCACGGGGTAAGCATGTCCAGGATTATCCGGTCGAAGCCTGTTTCGTCGCATTCAGTGACGTCGCCGACGCGCAGGTGCCACGCGGAGTGCGGGCCGCCGAAGAAGGCCTCGACGTTCTTCCGGGCGATGGCGGCGAAGTCGTCGCGCACCTCCCACGAATGCAGCTCGCCCGCCGTGCCCACCGCGCGCAGCAGCGAGCAGGAGAGCGCGCCTGAGCCGGCGCCGGCCTCCAGGACCTTCGCACCCGGGAAGATGTCGCCCATCGCGACGATCTGTGCCGCGTCCTTGGGGTAGATCACCTGGGCGCCGCGCGGCATCGACAGGACATAGTCGGACAGCAGCGGGCGGAGCGCCAGGTACGCGGTGCCGCCGCTGGATGTCACCACACTTCCATCCGGAAGGCCGATGAGCGCGTCGTGCTCCAGCGCACCCCGGTGGGTGTGGAACGAGCGGCCGGGCTCCAGCACGATCGTGTGCATCCTGCCCTTGGGATCGGTGAGCTGCACCCGGTCACCAGGGCGGAACGGCCCGCGGTGGGCGGGCACGGAGTCGACGTCGTCGGAGAGCGCGGCGGTCACGTGTTCATCTTCCGGTTGGGTTCGAGGAGTTGGGCGAGATCGGCGACGTGGAGGACGCCGACGACATCGTCGCCCGCGGTCACCAGGTACTGCGCGCCGGGGTGTGCCTGGACCGCCTTGATCACCTGCTCGCCGCTGGTGCCGACCGGGATCGTGTGGATGCCGTCGATGCCCCGGGCCACGGTGTCGACCGAGACCCACGGACGGCGCTCGGCCGGCACGGCCGCGGCCGCGGCCCGGTCGACCAGCGCGACGAGCCGCCCGGCGGAGTCGGAGACCCCGAGCGAGGCGCCCGCGCGGCCGGCGTCGGTGCCGCGCCGCTGCGCCTCGGCGAGGGGCGTGCCGGTGGGCACCGCGAACACCGGCCGGGCCAGCCGCGCCACGTCGATCAGCGGGAACCGGCGGCTGATCCGGGCCACCCGGATCGCCTGGCCGGCGCCCTGCCACATCGTGAACGCCACGAGCAGCATGAACACCAGCCCGAACGTGGACAGCACGCCGGCCACGGTGAGCAGCGCGACCGCGGCGGCGGTGGCGATCGCGACCGCGCGCCCCACCCACCCGGCGACCTCGGTGCCCAGGTGGCGGTCGCGGCTGATCGCCCAGACCGCCGCGCGCAGCGCCCGGCCGCCGTCGAGCGGCAGGCCGGGCAGCGAGTTGAACACGGCGACCACGATGTTGCTCACCGCGAGCTGGAACGCGAGCTGGTTGACCAGCGTGCGGTCGGGCAGCGCGAGCGCCGCGACCGTGGCCACCACGCCGAGCACCAGCGACACGGCCGGCCCGGCGAGCGACACGTAGAGGTCGACCTTGGGGCTGGGCGCGTCGCGGTCCATCTCGGTGTAGCCGCCGAGCAGCTCCAGGGTGATGCCGCGCACGCCGATACCGTACCGGCGCGCCGTCAACGCGTGGCCGAGTTCGTGCAGGAGCACCGATCCGAGTAGGCAGACGACGAAACCGAACCCGATCGCGTAACCCGCCGGCTGGGAGAGATCGAGCTCGCGGCGGACGAACTCGCCGTAGATGACCGTGACGAGGACGGCGAGGAGGAGCATCGACGCGTTGAGATACACCGGCACGCCGAGCACCCGCCCCACGGCGAGACCCGGTCGGCGGTCGGACTGATCCTTCCGGGCACGGTCCTGCCGCGCGCGATCCTCCACCCCTCGATGCTACGGGTTGCCGAGCGCGGCGCGGGTGACGTGTCATACCCGTGCCCTAACCTCTTGGCATGACGGTCGCGGAGCTTGGCGAGATCGATTCGCAGGAGCCGGTCTACCCCACCCTCTCCCCCTCGCGCGCGGCCGATTTCAAGACCTGCCCTTTGTTGTACAGGTTTCGCACGATCGACCGGCTGCCCGAGCAGCCGACGCCCGACCAGGCCCGCGGCACGCTGGTGCACGCGGTGCTGGAGCGCCTGTTCGACCTGCCGGCCGCCGAGCGCACCCCGGCCGCGGCCGCCGACCTGATCACTCCACAGTGGGAGCGGCTGGTCGAGGAGGCACCGGCGCTGGCCGAGCTGCTGGTCGCGGACGAGCGGGAGCGGTTCCTCACGTCGGCCGGCGAGTTGCTGGAGGGCTACTTCGCGGTCGAGGACCCGCGGCGGCTCGAGCCGGCCGAGCGGGAGAGCCTGGTCTCCGCGGTGGTCGACGACCGGCTGGTGATCCGGGGCTACGTCGACCGCCTCGACGTCTCCCCCGCCGGCGACCTGCGGGTGGTCGACTACAAGAGCGGCGGCGCGCCGCGCGAGGCGTTCGAGGCGCGGGCGCTGTTCCAGCTCAAGTTCTACGCGCTGGTGCTGTGGCGCACCCGGGGCGTGGTGCCGCGCGTCCTGCGCCTGCTCTACCTGCGCGACCGGGAGATCTGCGACTACGCGCCCGACCCCGAGGAGCTGGTCCGCTTCGAGCGCACGCTGCTGGCGCTCTGGCAGGCGATCGACCGGGCCACCGCCGAGCGCGACTTCCGGCCCAAGCCGAGCCGCCTCTGCGACTGGTGCAGCCATCAGTCGCTCTGCCCGGCCTTCGGCGGCACCCCACCGCCGTTCCCCGAGCCGGGCGACGAGACCGCGGACGCCGCCCTCATCCCCCAGGAGGATGACCGGCTCACCGCGGGCGACGAAGGAGAAGCGTCCCGCAGCGGATAGTTTCGCTGCATGACCCCCGCGGACGCTCCCGCCGCCGGCCGGCCCCTGTGGGGCGGCTGGCGTGAGCGGCTGCGTCCCGACCCGGACGCGCGGCGCGTGCTGCGCAACGACGGCCTGCTCGCGGCCGCGGTCATCGCGGTCGAGCTGATCCTCACCGCGATCGGTCCACCCCAGCCGCGCCAGCTGGGCTGGGCGGCGGTCGTGGTGCTGAGCGTCGCCGGCGCGGCGCCGCTGGTGCTGCGCCGGGTCAGCACGTGGGGCGCCGTCGTCCTGCTGATCGCGGCCGGCGGCGCGTCCGCGATCACCGAGCACCAGACGGTGACCGCGACCGTGGCGATCCTGCTGCTGACCTACACGGTCGCCGCCCAGTTCGCCCTTTCCCGGGCCGGCCTGGCGGCCGCGCTGCTGTGGGGTCCGGTGCTGGTGATCAACTTCTTCACACCCGCCCACCTGCGCCCCGACGGCATGTCGCTCGGCTACATCGTGTTCCTCAACGTGCTGATCGCCATGGTCTGCTTCTTCTTCGGCCGCACCGTGCACGCTCGCCGCACGTCCACGCACGCGCTGGAGGAACGCGCCCGCGCCGCCGAGCAGAACCAGCGGGCGCTGGCCGAGCAGGCCGTCGGCGACGAGCGCCGCCGGATCGCGCGCGAGCTGCACGACATGGTCGCCCACCACGTCAGCGTGATGGGGGTACTGGCCACCGGCGCCCGCCGCGTGCTCAAGCGCGACCCGGACTCGGCCGACGAGGCGCTCGCCACGATCGAGGACACCAGCCGCGCCACGCTCCGCGAGATGCGCCGCCTGCTCGACGTCCTCCGCACCGACGCCGAGCCGGCCGCCGAGCTCTCCCCGCAGCCCGGCCTCGCCGGCATCGAGGCGCTGGTCGAGCAGGTACGCGAGGCGGGGCTGCCGGTCGCGCTCCGGGTCGACGGCACACCCGGCCCGCTCGACCACGGCGTGGCCCTCGCCATCTACCGGATCGTGCAGGAGGCGCTCACCAACGCGCTCAAGCACGCCGGCAACGCCACCGCGCACGTGCGGCTCAGCTTCGGCGTGTACTGGCTGATCGTCGAGGTCTTCGACACCGGCCGCGGCCCCGTGCCCGGCTCCGACCAGGCCGTCGGGCACGGGCTCGTCGGCATGCGCGAGCGGGTCGCGCTGTACGGCGGGACGCTGCGCACGGGCCCCCGGCCCGGCGGCGGCTTCCGGGTGTACGCGAAGATCCCCATGGAACAGTAGCGACAGGGGGACCAGGGTGACTTCGGAACGGCCGGTGCGGATCCTGCTCGCCGACGACCAGCCGCTGCTGCGGACGGGCTTTCGCATGGTGCTCGGCGCCGAGGAAGACCTGGACATCGTCGGCGAGGCCGGCGACGGCGCCGAGGCGGTCGACCTGGCCCGCCGGCTGCTGCCCGACGTGGTGCTGATGGACATCCGCATGCCCCGCCTCGACGGGGTGGCGGCCACCCGCGCGATCGTCGACGCCCGCCTGCCGGTGCGGGTCCTCATCCTCACGACCTTCGACCTCGACGAGTACGTGGTGGGCGCGCTGCGGGCCGGCGCGAGCGGCTTCCTCGCCAAGGACGTGCCGGCCGAAGACCTGGTGACCGCGATCCGCACGGTGGCGGCCGGCGAGGCGGTGGTGGCGCCGCGGATCCTCAAGCGGCTGCTCGACCGGTTCGCGGACAGCCTGCCCGACCCCTCCTCCACCCCGCCGAAGGCGCTCGACTCGCTCACCGAACGGGAGCGCGAGGTGCTCGTGCAGGTCGCCCGGGGCCTGTCCAACGCGGAGATCGCCGGCGCGCTGTCGGTCAGCGAGACCACGATCAAGACCCACGTGGGCCACGTGCTGACCAAGCTCGGCCTCCGCGACCGGGTGCAGGCGGTCGTGCTCGCGTACGAGACCGGCCTGGTACGCCCCGGCGCGTAGGGGGACGCGGGCGTACTCCTTCAGGGGGAGGCCGGGCGCGCCGGACACCTCGCCGGGCGTACCCGAAGAGTCTCCGCAAGCACGACGGCGCGGGCCCTTCCGTGACCTAGCGTGAGATCCGTGATGGGCATTCGGGGGAAGGCCTGGCCACAGGCCTTGTGCGCGGGCTCGCTCAGGGGCAACCCTGAGCGAGCATCGGGGACGGCCCGCATCCAAAGGTGGGTTTCGAGTTCCCCCCGCGGGCGGACGATTCCGCGGCTCGCGGCCCTCAACATGGATGCTGCCGGCCGGTCCACGGGTCCGGCCGGACCAGACTTCCTGCGCCCGGCACCACGCCGGGCGCAGATCGATGAGGGGGAAGTGTGACGACGACGGTAGCCCGCGACACGCATGTGGCGGCCCGAGCCACCGACGTGTGGAAGGTGTACGGCTCGGGCGAGGCCCAGGTGGTGGCGCTCCGGGGGGTGACCGCCGAGTTCGAGCGGGGACGCTTCACCGCGATCATGGGCCCGTCCGGGTCCGGCAAGTCCACGCTGATGCACTGCCTGGCGGGCCTCGACTCGGTGACCCGCGGCCAGGTGGCGATCGGCGACACGGTGGTCACCGGCCTCGGTGACGCCGGCCTGACCAAGCTGCGCCGCGACAAGGTGGGCTTCATCTTCCAGCAGTTCAACCTGCTGCCCACCCTGTCGGCGAAGGAAAACATCCTGCTGCCGCTCTCGATCGCGGGGCGCAAGCCCGACCAGGCCTGGTTCGACACCGTGATCGCCACGGTGGGGCTCGGCGACCGGCTCGGCCACCGCCCGTCCCAGCTCTCCGGCGGCCAGCAGCAGCGGGTGGCGTGCGCCCGCGCGCTCGTCTCGCGGCCCGAGGTGGTCTTCGCCGACGAGCCGACCGGTAACCTCGACTCCCGCTCCGGCGCGGAAGTGCTGGCGTTCCTCCAGCGCTCCGTCCGTGAGTACGGGCAGACGATCGTCATGGTGACCCACGACCCGGTCGCCGCGTCGTACGCGGACCGCGTGGTCTTCCTCGCCGACGGCTCGATCGTCTCCGAGCTCTACGAGCCGACGCCCGAGTCCGTCCTCGACACCATGAAGCGCCTCGACGTGCTGACCGGTGAGGCGGCGGCCTGATGCTGCGCGCCACTTTCAAGAGCCTGCTCGCCCGCAAGCTCCGGCTCGTGCTGTCGGGGCTGGCTGTCGTGCTCGGCGTGATGTTCGTGTCGGGGGCATTCGTGCTCACCGACACGCTCGGCCGCTCGTTCGACCAGGTCTTCTCCACGGCGTACTCGCAGACCGACGTCGGCATCACCGCGAAGCCCAAGGTCGACGTCGACGAGTTCGAGGGCGAGGAGGCGGCGGCGCCGTTCCCCGCCTCCACTGTGGACAAGGTGACGGCGGTGCCCGGCGTGGCCAAGGCCACCGGCTCGGTCTCCACCGACGGCGCCCGCCTCATCGGTGAAAACGGCAAGGTGGTCACCTCGTTCGGGCCGCCGCAGCTGGGCGAGAGCTGGAACCCGGACGACGGGCTCATCCAGCTCCGCGAGGGGCGCGGCCCCACCGCCGACAACGAGATCGCCATCAACGCGACGCTCGCCGACGCCGGCAAGGTCACGGTGGGCGACAAGGTCGGCGTGCTGACCCGCGAGCCGCGGCAGGAGTTCACGATCGTCGGCGTCTTCGGCTACAGCGGTGACCGCGACAGCCTCGGCGGCGTGCAGCAGATCGCGTTCACGCCACCGGTGGCGCAAAAGCTGATGCTCGGCGAGACCGGCGTGTGGAACAACATCACCGTCAAGGCCGCCAGCGGCGTCTCGCACGACAAGCTGCGCGACGACATCGCGGCCCAGATCGGCAGCGGCTACGAGGTGAAGACCGGCAAGCAGCTGACCGACGAGGCGTCCGACACCTTCCAGCAGGGGCTGAGCTTCTTCAACAACATCCTGCTCGGCTTCGCCGGCGTGGCGCTGTTCGTCGGCATCTTCCTGATCCTCAACACGTTCTCGATCATCGTGGCGCAGCGGACCCGCGAGCTGGCGCTGATGCGCGCGGTCGGCGCGAGCCGCCGGCAGATGATCGGCTCGGTGCTCACCGAGGCGATCGTCATCGGCATCGTCGCCTCCGTGCTCGGCCTCGGCGCCGGCATCGGGGTGGGCGCGCTGCTGGCGTTCGTCTTCGGCAGCCTGGGCGGCGGGCTGGAGATAGCCTCGATCGGCGTCCCGCCCGCGGCCGTCATCAGCTCGTTCGTGGTCGGCCTGCTGGTGACCGTGGTCGCCGCGGTGCTGCCCGCGCTGCGGGCCTCGCGCATCCCGCCGGTCGCGGCGATGCAGGAGGTCGCCACGCCCGACCGTCCACTCACGAAGGTCACGGTGTGGGGCGCGATCGTCGGCGCCGCCGGCGGCGCGCTGCTCGCGCTCGGCCTGAGCGGCAACGCCGGCGACGGAAATGGGACACTGTGGACGATCCTGGGTGGCGTGCTGGTCACGTTCATCGGCGTGGCGCTCCTGACCCCGCTGGTGAGCAAGCCGGTGGTGAGCCTGCTCGGCCGCATCTTCTCCTGGTCGGTGCCGGGCAAGCTGGGCCGCCTCAACTCCGGCCGCAACCCGCGGCGCACCGCCATCACGGCGGCCGCGCTGATGGTCGGCATCGCGCTGGTCACCGGCGTCACCGTGCTGCTCGGTTCGGCCAAGTCGAGCATCACCAAGCTCGCCGAGGACACCATCCACGCCGACCTGGTCATCTCCGGCGTGCAGAGCGGGCCGCGGCCGCCGAGCTTCGACCCGGCGGTGCTCAACGAGGTCAAGGCCATCCCGGGCGTGCAGGCCGCGACCGGCACCTACGGCGACCTCGGCACGGTCAACGGCAAGAAGGAGTACCTCACCGCGGTCAGCGACATCGGCGCGCTGAAGGACGTCTACCGGGCCGAGCCGACCGCCGGCAGCATCGCCTCGCTCGGCCCCGACCAGATGCTCGTCGACTCCAAGACCGCCACCGACGAGGGCCTGTCGGTCGGGTCGCGGCTCACCGTACAGCTGTCCCGGGGTGAGACGCACACCTACACGCTGTCGGGCATCTACAAGGAGTCCGACCTGTATGGCGGCTTCGTGATGCCGGTACAGGCCACCAAGGACTTCGCGATCCCGCAGCCGACGCAGGGGTACATCCAGCTCAGCCCCGGCGCCACGGTGGCGCAGGTGGAGCCCCAGGTCGACAAGCTGCTCGCGGACAGCCCCGAGGTGTCGGTGGCCGACCGGAGCAAGTTCATCGAGCAGCAGACCAGCGGCTTCGACCAGATCCTCACGATGATCCAGATCCTGCTGGCGCTCGCGATCCTGATCGCGGTGCTCGGCATCGTCAACACCCTCGCCCTGTCGGTGCTCGAGCGGACCCGCGAGCTGGGCCTGCTCCGCGCCATCGGCCTGCGCCGCGCCCAGACGATGCGCATGATCACGGTCGAGGCGGTGGTCATCTCGATGTTCGGCGCGATCCTCGGCATCGTGGTCGGCACCGGCCTCGGCGCCGCGGTGGTCCGCGCCCTCAAGGACGACGGCATCACCGAGCTCGTCCTTCCCTGGTCCCAGATGGGGCTGGCCGTGGTAGTGGCAGCGATCGTAGGAGTGGTCGCCGCGATCCTGCCCGCGATCCGGGCCGCACGCCTCAACGTGCTCGGCGCGATCGCCCACGAATAGCCCAGCGGGGGACAGATGGGGGCGGCTCGGGCGGGCCGCCCCCATCGGGTACCCAGCGGGTCGCCGTGCTCGCTAGCCCGAAAGGGCGTGACTCGCCGGCTGGAGCGGCCGTTTGGGCCAACGATCAATGCGCGTGGCGGTCAGCGGCGGGACCAGGCGGCCGCGCGGATGTCGCGCAGGGCCTGCCGGCGGGTGTCGCCGCGGAGGGTGTCGATGTAGAGCTTGCCGTCCAGATGGTCGGTCTCGTGCTGCAAGGCCCGGGCCAGAAAGCCGCTCCCGCTCACCGTCAGCGGCGTGCCGTACTGGTCGAAGCCCTGCACCGTCGCGGACATGGCGCGCGGCGTCGGAAAGTACAGCTCGGGGATGGACAGGCAGCCCTCCTCCCCCTCCTGGAGCTCCTCGGACAGCTCGATGGTCGGGTTGACCACGTGGCCCACCTGACCGTCCGCGTCGTACACGAACACGCGCGCGCTCACGCCGACCTGCGTGGCCGCGACGCCGGCCCGGCCGGGTGCGCCGAGCAGCGTGTCCATCAGGTCGGTGACCAGTGAGTGCAGCTCGGCGTCGAAGGAGGTGACCGGTTCGGCGGGCGTGCGCAGGACCGCGTCGCCCAGCAGCCGGATGGGCCGCATCGTCATGGCCGCCAGGCTATCTGGTCCCTTACGTCAGCGCCGCCCCAGGAACGCGGTCAGCGCCGCCTCTGGGGCGCGGCGCGCAACGGGGCCGCCCCTGGAGCGCGGCGCGGTCAGCGTCGGCCTTGGAGCGCGGCGCGCAGCGGCGCCGCCTTGGCCTCCGCCTCCGCCACCTCGGCCTCGGGGTCGCTGCCCCAGGTGATGCCGCCGCCGGCCCACAGGTGTACGCGTTCCCCGTCGGCGGCGGCGGTGCGGATGGTCAGGCCCAGGTCTAGGCGGTCGTGGCCGATCCAGCCGAGCGCGCCCATGCTGGGGCCGCGGCCGACCGGTTCCAGGGCGGCGATCTCGGCCAGCGCGGCGCGCTTGGGCGCGCCGGTGACCGAGCCGCCCGGCGCCATCGCGCGCAGCAGGTCGGCCAGGCTCAGGCCGGGGGCGGGTTCGGCGGAGACCACGGACTCGGCCTGCCAGAGGTCGCACCAGCGGCGGATCGCGTACAGCTCGTCGACGCGGACCGAGCCGGTGCGGGCGACGCGGGCCAGGTCGTTGCGTTCGAGGTCGACGATCATCACGTGCTCGGCGCGTTCCTTCGGTGAGGCGAGCAGCTCGCGCCGCCCCGCCGGGGTGGCCGGGCGGGTGCCCTTGATCGGGCGGGTGACGACCCGGCCGCCGGAGACCTCGACGAGCGTCTCGGGCGAGGCGCACCCGATCGCCCAGCGCTGCCCGGTGAGCACGCCGGCGTAGCGGGCGCCGGGCAGGTCGGCCAGGCGCCGCAGCGCGGGCAGGGGGTCGCCGAGGTAGGGGGCGGAGGCGTGGCCGACGACGTTCACCTGGTAGACGTCGCCGCGGGAGATCGCGGCCCGCACCGCCCGGACCGCCTCGGCGTGGGCGGCACGGGTCCAGCTCGGGCGCCACTCCCCCAGCTCCCACGGCCCGCCCTCCGCGGGAACGCCCGAGGAGGCCACGTCGTGAACCACCGCGGAGAGGTCGGGCACCGCCGCGGAAACGTCCGGGGACGCCGCGTCGTAGACCACCGCCGAGAAGTCGCGCACCGCCGCGGAAAGCTCCGGGGAGGCCGCGTCGTAGACCACTGCGACCAGGTCGGGCACCGCCGGGGCGGGGGTGGGTCGGCCGACCGGCGCACCCGCCGCGAACGCACCCGCCGCGGCCGAGACGAAGACCGACGCGCCGGCGGCGGCACCCGGGCGGGGCGACTTGTCGCCGATTTGACGCACATCCCGCACCGGTAGTCCGTGTTGATCGAGGAACGCTTGGAGAAGATGGAAGGGATCGCCACCGCTGTCGATCCGCCACTCGACGCGGCAACGCTCTCTGAACGCGCGGTAACGGGAAGGCTGCGCCCCGCTGACAACGTTGGACTGTGTTGGGAGCGTTCCCAGTACGACCGGTCCGAAGTGCCTCATCCGAAGGGTGGATTCTCCCGTGTTAGTGCCATTACTTGTTCGAAAGAGTGTCGTTCTGCTTGGTAGCGTGCGTCACTGGTCATGTGAACCGTGACACAGCACCCCCACAGTCCGGAGAACCCGATGTGTCCGCACCAACCGTCCTGCCCCTCCGCTGAAGCCACCGACAGGGATGCCGCACGCGTCGTCGCGTGTTTCCCGGAGCAAGGCTGGAGCCTTCTCTGTAACGGCGTAATCGTCTTCGAGGACACCGGTGAGCTTCTGCCCGACGGCAGGACCATCGCCCCCCACCGCGGCCCGGCACGCCACGCCCTCGCCGCCTGAGACCCGGCACGCTCCATCTGAGTGAGCATGCCACCAGCCTCGCCCCCAACGTTCGCGGGCTGAGGCTCTCGACGGACACCGTCGTCCCTCATCGATAAGGCCGGCCGTAACACCGCGCGGCCATGTCGTCACGCGTAGGAGTCGACCGGCGGGCACGCGCACACAAGGTTGCGGTCGCCGAACGCTCCGTCGATGCGCCGGACCGGCGGCCAGTACTTCGCGGACCGGTCCACCCCCGCCGGATAGGCGGCCACCGAGCGCGGGTACGGGTGGGTCCACTCGTCCGCCGTGACCATCGACGCCGTGTGCGGCGCGTTGGCGAGCGGGTTGTCCCCGCCCCACGAAGCGACCGAATCGATCTCCGAGCGGATGGCGATCATCGCGTCGCAGAAGCGGTCGAGCTCGGCCAGGTCCTCCGACTCCGTCGGCTCGACCATCAGGGTGCCGGCCACCGGAAACGACATCGTCGGTGCGTGGAAGCCGTAGTCGATCAGGCGCTTGGCCACGTCGTCGACGCTCACGCCGGTCGCCTTGGTCAGCGGGCGCAGGTCGAGGATGCACTCGTGGGCGACAAGACCCTTGTTGCCCGAGTACAGCACCGGGTAGTGCTCGCGCAGCCGCGCGGCCACGTAGTTGGCGGCGAGCACCGCGGCGCCGGTCGCCCGCATCAGCCCGTCCGGCCCCATCATCCGCAGGTACGCCCACGGAATCGGCAGGATGCCCGCCGAGCCGTGCGGCGCCGCCGACACCGACGTGGGCATGAACGGGGCGAGGTGCCCGCGCACCGCCACCGGGCCGACGCCGGGGCCTCCCCCGCCGTGCGGGATGCAGAACGTCTTGTGCAGGTTGAGGTGCGACACGTCGGCACCGAACCGCCCCGGCTTGGCGTACCCGACGAGCGCGTTGAGGTTGGCCCCGTCGACGTACACCTGCCCGCCCGCGTCGTGCACCTTGGCGCAGAGCGAGGCGATGCCCGTCTCGTACACGCCGTGGGTGGACGGGTAGGTGACCATGACCGCGGCCAGCGAGTCACGGTGATCGGCGATTTTGCGGTCGAGGTCGACGAGGTCGACGTTGCCGTCGGCGTCGCAGGCCACCACGACCACGCGCATGCCGGCCATCACCGCGCTGGCCGCGTTGGTGCCGTGTGCGCTGGACGGGATGAGGCACACGGTGCGGCCCGTGTCGCCGCGCGACAGGTGGTATCCGCGGATGGCCAGCAACCCGGCCAGTTCACCCTGGGAGCCGGCATTGGGCTGGACGCTCACCGCGTCGTACCCGGTGATCTCGGCCAGCCACCCCTCGAGCTGGGAGATCATCGCGGTGTAGCCGGTCGCCTGGGCGGCCGGCGCGAAGGGGTGCACATCCGCGAACTCCGGCCAGGTGATCGGCTCCATCTCGGTGGTGGCGTTGAGCTTCATCGTGCAGGAGCCGAGCGGGATCATGCCGCGGTCGAGCGCGTAGTCCTTGTCGGCGAGCCGCCGCAGGTAGCGCAGCATGGCGGTCTCGGAGTGGTGGCTGTGGAAGACCGGGTGGGTGAGGTACTCCGACGACCGCGGCAGCGGCACCGTGGCGGTGACCGGCTCGACCGGGTCGACGCCGAAGGCCGCCCACACCGCCGACAAATGCGACAAAGTCGTCGTCTCGTCGCAGGCGATGCCCACCGCGTCGTCCGTGACGAGCCGCAGGTTGACGCCGCGCGCGGCCGCCTCCGCGACCACGGCGGAAGCCCGTCCGGGCACCACCGCGGTCACCGTGTCGAAGAAGTCGTCCGAGGCCAGCGAGATCCCGCCGGCCCGCAGGCCCGCCGCGAGCGTGGCGGCCCGGCCGGCCACCCGGGACGCGATCGCGCGCAGGCCCTCGGGACCGTGGTAGACCGCGTACATGCTGGCCATCACGGCGAGCAGCACCTGGGCGGTGCAGATGTTGCTGGTCGCCTTCTCACGCCGGATGTGCTGCTCGCGGGTTTGCAGCGCCAGCCGGTAGGCCGGGGCGCCGTCCGCGTCGCGGGACACCCCGACGAGCCGCCCGGGCAGCATCCGCTCCAGGCCCGCGCGCACCACCAGGTAGCCGGCGTGCGGACCGCCGAATCCCATGGGTACACCGAAGCGCTGGGTGGTGCCGGCGGCGATGTCGGCGCCGATCTCGCCCGGCGGGCGGAGCAGCGTCAGCGCGAGCAGGTCGGCGGCGACGGTCACCAGCGCACCGGCGGCGTGCGCGCCGTCGACGAGCGCGGCGTGGTCGCGCACCGCGCCCGAGGCACCGGGGTACTGGAGGTGGAGCCCGAAGAACTCGTCCGGCAGCGGCTCGGCGTCGAGGTCGAGCACCCGCACCGTGATGCCCAGCGGCTCGGCGCGGGTCTGGATGACGGAGAGAGTCTGCGGCAACGCGTCGGCGTCCACCACGTACACCTGGCTGGGGCTCTTGCTCGCGCGGCGGGCGAGGGTCATCGCCTCGGCCGCGGCGGTCGCCTCGTCGAGCATGGAGGCGTTGGCGGTGGTGAGGCCGGTGAGGTCGGCGACCATGGTCTGGAAGTTGAGCAGCGCCTCCAGGCGCCCCTGGCTGATCTCCGGCTGGTACGGGGTGTACGCCGTGTACCAGGCGGGGCTCTCCAGCACGTTGCGGCGGATCACGGCCGGCGTGTGGGTGCCGTGGTAGCCGAGGCCGATCATCGAGACCGCCACGGTGTTGCGGGTGGCGAGCGCGCGCAGCTCGGCGAGCGCCTCCTCCTCGGTGGCGGCCGGCGGCAGGTCGAGCCCGTCGTGCCAGCGGATGACCTCGGGGATCGCGGCGTCCATCAGCTCGTCGAGCGAGCCGTAGCCGACGGTCTCCAGCATGCGCCGCTGCTCGGCGGCGGACGGTCCGATGTGGCGGGCGGCGAAACTCATCGGCGACTCCCGGGAAGGTCGGCTGTCCAACCTCCCCCTCTGTCGCGCCACTGCGCGCTCCAGAGTCGCCTGCCCTCGCGGTCCTTTTGCCTGAGAGGTTCCGGGGAGGATTTGCCCCTTCGGCGCCGTGTAACGGTCTCTCCCGCGCGGGTGGTACCGGCAAGGTTCAACCTACCAGGATCCGTGTTTCGGCTACGTGTCACAGGATGCGGTTAAGGTCACGGCGTGACCTACGAAGCCGCGGTTGACCGCTACGAATCCATGACCTACCGCCGCGCCGGGCGCAGCGGGCTCCGGCTGCCGGCGATCTCGCTCGGCCTGTGGCACAACTTCGGCCACGGCCGCCCGCTCGACACCCAGCGGGAGATCCTGCGGCGCGCGTTCGACCTCGGCGTGACCCACATCGACCTGGCCAACAACTACGGGCCGCCGGCCGGCGCCGCGGAGGAAAACTTCGGGCGGGTGCTGGCGACCGACTTCCGGGCCCACCGCGACGAGCTGGTCATCTCCTCCAAGGCCGGCTATTACATGTGGCCCGGGCCGTACGGCGAGTGGGGTTCCCGCAAGTACCTGATCTCGTCGCTCGACCAGTCGCTGCGCCGGATGGGCCTCGACTACGTCGACATCTTCTACCACCACCGCCCGGATCCGGACACTCCGGTCGAGGAGTCGATGGCGGCGCTCGACCAGATCGTGCGCTCCGGCAAGGCGCTCTACGTCGGCATCTCCAACTACAACTCCCAGCAGACCGCGGCCGCCGCGGCGGTGCTGCGTGAGCTGGGCACGCCACTGCTGATCCACCAGCCGTCGTACTCGATGGTCAACCGCTGGATCGAGCGCGACGGGCTGCTCGGCACGCTGGAGGCGGCGGGCGCCGGCTGCATCGCGTTCAGCCCGCTCGCCCAGGGCATGCTCACCGACCGCTACCTGGGCGGCATCCCGGCCGACTCGCGGATCGCCACCGGCGGGTTCCTCCAGGAGAGCGCGCTGACCGACGAGACGATGGGCAAGGTGCGCGCGCTCAACGAGATCGCCGGCCGGCGGGGGCAGTCGCTCGCCCAGCTCGCGCTCGCCTGGGCGCTGCGCGACCCGCGCATGACGAGCCTCATCATCGGCGCCAGCAGCGTGGCCCAGTTGGAGGCCAACGTGGCCGCGCTCGACAACCTCGGCTTCACCGGCGACGAGCTCGCCGAGATCGACAAGTACGCCACGGAGTAGCCCGCTCAGGTGCGCTTTACTGCAAGATCAGGTCACGAAGAGGTCACGGGCGTGGCTTCGGTTTGACGCAGGCTGGTTGCATGGGCCCCGCACGGGGGAGGTGTCGATGCTTCGATCCCGCGACGCCTTGGCGACGGCGCCACCGGCACCGTCACTGGTGCCTTGGGGCATGTCGCCGGACGCGGATCTGGTCTACCGCACGCTGGTCACGTTCGGGCCGGCGGCCGCGGCAGACCTCGAGCGGAGCCTCGGCATGTCCCGGCGGCGGGTCCAGGCCGCCCTCGACGAGCTCGCCGCCGCCGGTGCCGCGCGCACCGGTCCGACGACGCCGCGCCGGGGGCTGATCTGGACCCCGCGACCACCCGACGAGGTGATCGCGGACCGGCGCCGGGCCCGGCTCCGGCTGGTGCGCACAGGGGCGCAGGAGGCGCGCGAGCCGTTGCCGCTCGGCGACGACCTGCGGCACCTGCCGAGCCGGGCCGCCACCCGCGACCGCCTCGCCGAGCTGGTGCGGATCGCCCGCCACGAGCACTTGGCGATCAACACCGAGCCGCGGTTCGACACCGAGTCGAGCCGCTCGGCCGCCCCCATGGACCGCGCGCTGGTCGACCATGGGGTCCGCGTCCGCGTGCTCGGCGTGCAGCCACCCGACCGCCGGTGGCTCTCCCCGCCGCCCGGAAAACCGGACGGACGCCGTCCGGAGTACCGGGAGGCTCCGTCCGTTCCGATGAAGCTCATCGTCGTCGACCGCAAGGTCGCGCTCTTCCCGGTCGCCCCCGCCGACTTCAGCCGGGGCTACCTGGAGGTGGCGCAGCCACCGGTCGTCTCCGCCCTGGTCGCCCTTTTCGAACGGCACTGGGAGACCGCCCAGCCGCCGCAGGAGCACACCTTGTACGACATCGCGCTCGACCCCCGCGAACGCTCGCTCATCGAGCTCCTCGCGCGCGGTCACACCGACGCAAGCGCCGCTCGCGAGCTGCGCATCAGCGCCCGTTCCGTGTCCTACATCCTGCGCGGCCTGATGGACCGCCTGGGCGTCGACAACCGCTTCCAGCTCGGCCTCGCGATCGGCGCGATGCGCACCGCGCAGCCGGCCGAGCCGCCCCCGCCCGCGGGAGAGGATGACCGATGATCCGCCGTGCCCTCGCCGTGCTGGCCGCCGCGCTGGTGCTGGCCACCTCGGCCGCCACGGCCGCACACGCCGACCCGTCGTGGAGCACCCAGCTCCCCTGCGCCAGCGGCGGCATCGCCGCCCAGTGGATCGGCGAAGACGACCAGGGCCGCACCACCACCTGGCTCTCCGGCACGATCGAGCCGTGCGGCCCGGCCGGCGAGGGTGAGCGCTTCGGCTTCGTCTACTACGTGCGCGACCGCGAGGCACCCGGCCCGGTCGGCTACGTGTTCTACGAGCGGCTGCGCCAGTACGCCCCGGGCCAGACCACGTTCGCGGGCACCATCGACCCGACCGTCGAGCACAACAACGGCGCGCTGATCGGCGTCTGCCTCGCCTACGGCCCGGGCCACCTCGTCGACTGCGTCCAGCCCCTCACCGACGACGGCCCGCCGCGCCCGCCCCTGCCGCCCACACACGACCTGGCCGGGCTGCCTGTGTCACCGTTCGCCCCGGTCGGCACCGAGCCCAACTGCGCCACCTGCGTCTGAAGGAGGACCGTTGAAGCGCCGAGCGACACTCGCCATCGCGCTGGTGGCGACACTGCTGCTGGGGGCCTCCCCGGCCGCCGCCGCCGAGACCTGGGCCACGCGGCTGACCTGCGCGGACGGTGAGTTCACCGGCCAGTGGGACGCCGAAGACGACATGGGCCGCCTGGTCACCTGGCTCGCCGGGTGGATCGAGCCCTGCGAGACCCCCGACGCGGACGAACGCTTCGGCTTCGTCTACTTCGTGCAGCGCCCCGACGAGACGACGCCGCGCGCGTACGTCATCGAGTCGCGGCTGCGCCCCTACGACGAGGGCCGGACCTTCTTCGAGGGCGCGATCGACCCGGCCGTGGAGGAGCACACCGGTCCGCTGATCGGGGTCTGCCTCGCGTACGCCCCCGGCCGCCTCGTCGCCTGCGACCAGCCGCCGCGCCGCCCCGGCCAGGAGCTGCCGCCGCTGCCGCCACTGCCCGACCTCGGCACGATCAAGGTCACCCCCGGCGACCCCTACAGCACCCAGCCCAACTGCGCCACCTGCGTCTAGGGGTTTCATTTCTGCCCCGGTCCGCGTCACCTGCGGACCGTATGCGCGGGGTCCCCGGGAAAACGTGGAGCGCGGCGGAGCGTTTTTTTGGGGTGCTTTCCCGCGGGCACCGCTCCGGCCGGCGGCTCGCCAGCGCGAGCCGAGAATCCCCGGCCTCCGCTGCCGGGTCCGCGGTTCAAGCCCTCCGCGGCCGGGGCGCTTTGTCTGTTTCCTGCCGTCGCCGCGGAGACTTCGTCGCCGGAGTAACGCCGTGACGGCGCGAGCTGCCGAGGATTCCAGATCTTGGAGAGTTTGGGCGCCATATCAACCCTAAGCGTCCTAGATCTGAAAGTCGGTCGTGCTGCCCGCTCACGCTTTGTGACCTCCGAGGTGGGGCGGACGGTCGGCTTGAAGCGCCCCACGACCCTGGGCCGCCTCAGAGATGGGGAAAACCAGACCCAGGGGTGATGATCCCCTCGGCAGGCGATCTCCACCTAGCCACCTGTCCGCGCGGAGCGCACGCCACACCCGCGCCGGTAAAAGAGCATCGCTGTGTGAAGGGTCGGCCTGGGCCCCTCGGCGTCGGTCGCAGGGGTGTTGGACGGCAGGGCCGTGCGGTGCCGCGGTGAGCGCTGTCACATCGGGGGCCCAGGGGCGGGCGCCGCCGGCGCACCGATCTCGGCCTGCGCGCACGCTCAGCGGCTGCGGCCGGTGTCGCGGGCGCACAGCCGGCGCGGCGGGCGGGGCGGTGGAGGGTCAGCCGGCGCGGCAGGCGCGGTGGTGGAGGGTCAGCCGGCGCGGCAGGCGCGGTGGTGGAGGGTCAGCCGGCGCGGCAGGCGCGGTGGTGGAGGATCAGCCGGCGCGGCGGCGGGCTCGGCGGGCGGCCAGCTCGTCGCCCACGGCGCCGGAGTCGTCGTCCGCCTCCTCCTCGGCCGCCTCCGTGGTCACCGGGGCGCCGGCCGCGGGCTCGGCGGGCAGGTGGGAGAGCGAGCCCTGGATCTCCTTGAAGGCGCCGCCGATCGCGATGCCGAACACGCCCTGCCCGCCCTGGAGCAGGTCGACGACCTCCTCCGGCGAGCGGCACTCGTACACCGTCGTGCCGTCGGAGATGAGCGTGATGCCGGCCAGGTCCTCGACGCCGCGGGAGCGGAGGGTCTCGATGGCCTTGCGGATGTTCTGGAGGGAGACGCCGGCGTCCAGCAAGCGCTTGACCACCTTGAGCACGACCAGGTCGCGGAAGGAGTACAGCCGCTGGGTGCCGGAGCCCGAGGCGTCCCGGATGCTCGGCACCACCAGCGCCGTGCGCGCCCAGTAGTCGAGCTGGCGGTAGCTGATCCCGACCGCGTGGCAGGCGGTCACGCCGCGATATCCGACGGTGTCGACCTCGACGCCACCCACGGCGGCGGCGGAGGAGGAACCCTCATCCATGTGGCAACCTCCCAACGGGGCCGTGCAAGCTGCCGCTCGCAAAAGGGCCCGGGAACGGCCCAACCCTATAGCGCACCTGGAGGGTTCCCGGGGAAGCATTCGCACGACACGCCGCCCGTGGGCGACGGATCACCCCGCGAAGTCCTCCGGGCGGACCTGCTCCAGGAACTCCCGGAACTTCTCCACTTCGTCTTCCTGCTCGTCGGGTATCACGATGCCGGCCTCACTCAGCACCTGGTCGGCGCAGCGGATCGGGGCGCCCACGCGGAGCGCGAGGGCGATCGAGTCGCTCGGCCGGGCGGAGACGCGGAGGCCGTCGCCGATGAGCAGGTCGGCGTAGAACACGTTTTCCTTCAGCTCGGTGATCTCGACCGCGCGCAGCGGCGCCTTGAGGGCCGCCAGGATGTCGCGCAACAGGTCGTGGGTGAGTGGCCGGGCCGGTTTCACGCCCTGCTGCTCGTACGCGATCGCGGTGGCTTCGACCGCGCCGATCCAGATCGGCAGGTAACGGTCGCCCTCGACCTCCCTGAGCAGCACGATCGGCTGGTTGCTGGGCAGCTCCACCCGCACCCCGACCACGCTCAGCTCGCGCACCGCCGCCTCCGTGTGGTTGTGTCTTTCCCGCCCTCACCGTCACGGTACACGGGCCGCCGGTGGCCCGTCCCCCACGGTTTGTGTCAACGACACCTGGGCCAACGGCCCCAAAAAACCTCAGCGCCCCAACGCCTCCCGCAGCCCCGCCCGCACGAGTGCCGCGTGCAACTGCTGTGAGAGGCGCACCAGGTCGTCGGCGGTCTGTGCGGCGCGGGCCCGGGCCGCCGGGTCGTTCTGGCGCGCCAGCGGCGCCACCAGCTGGGCGAAAAGGCCCACCTCGCGATCGGCCGCCGAACGGTAGGCGCGCAGGTGGCGCGGCTCCAGCCCGAACGCGGCCAGGCCGGCGACCGCCGTGGCGACGGCCAGCGCGTCGGCGTCGTAGCGGCCGGGGGCGATCGGGGCGAGCAGGCCCAGCCGCTCGACCTCGACCAGCGTCGGCTCGTCCAGCCCTGAGCGCTCGATCAGCTGGTCGCGGGAGAGCCGGGAGTCGCCTTCCGGCGCGGGGCCGACCGCCACCAAACGCACCGGAGTGGCGTCCCGCTGGGCGAGCTGCTCGCGGATCACGCGCAGCGGCAGGTACTGGTCGCGCTGCGCGCTCAGCACGAACCGCAGCCGGGCGACGTCCTCCCAGCTGTACTTGCGGTAGCCGGCCGCCGTGCGCCGTGGCTCGACGAGCCCCTCGGCCTCCAGGAAGCGCAGCTTGGAGATGGTGGTGTCGGGAAACTCCGCGCGCAGCTCAGCCAGCACCTCGCCGATGCTCATGTGAGCCGACGGCGAAGGCGGGCCGGCCGGCGAGGGCGAAGCCGACACTCCCTACCGGCCGTCCTCGTCCGGGCGCGGCCCGGCGATGAACACCAGCCGGAACTTGCCGATCTGCACCTCGTCGCCATTGCTGAGCGTGGCCGCCTCGACCCGCTCGCGGTTGACATACGTGCCGTTGAGGCTGCCCACGTCACGGACGGTGAAGGTGCCGCCGTCGCGGTGGAACTCGGCGTGGCGCCGGGAGACCGTCACGTCGTCGAGGAAGATGTCGCTGTCGGGGTGGCGGCCGCTGGTCGTCACGTCGTGGTCGAGCAGGAAGCGCGCGCCCGCGTTGGGCCCCCGCCGCACGACGAGCAGCGCCATGCCGGGCGGCAGCGAGCCGGACATGCGGCTCGGCACCACGTCCGCGTCGGGACCCTCCAGGACCTCGTCGAGCGAGCCCAGGTTGAGCGTGGACGTGACGTCGAGTGGGGGAAACTCGTCGTCTGGGCGAGTCATCTGACCACCTCACGGATCTATTCGGGCAGCGCTGAACACAGGTCTGGCTCGACTGGGCGAGCCTAGCCAGCGCCGAAATACAGGGTCAACCGGACGCGCGGGCAGAAGCCGCGCGGTGTCAGCTCGCCGTCAACTCACGGTAGGCGGAAGCGGTCAAAAGCCCCTCGACGGCCGCCGGGTCGGCGGGCTCGATCTCGACCAGCCAGCCCTCGCCGTACGGGTCGGTGTTGATGACCTCCGGCTCTTCGGCCAGCTTGTCGTTGCGGGCGGCCACCGTGCCCGTCAGCGGCGCGTAGATCTCCGAAACGCTCTTGGTCGACTCGACCTCGCCGAACGCCTCCCCCGCCGTCACCGCCGTGCCCGGGTCGGGCAGCTGGACGTAGACGATGTCGCCGAGCGCGTCCTGGGCGAAGTGGGTGATGCCCACCCGCACCGGCCCACCGCTCGCCCCGGCCACCCACTCGTGCTCGGCCGTGTATCGCAGATCCTCAGGAATCACAGACGTTCCTTCACATCAAGAGGTGGGACGCGCGTGCTGGAGGCTGGTCGGAGCGCGGAGTGCCGACACGTCGACCACGTCCTGCTCCTGCACGATCACCGTACCGCTGTCGTTTTCCACCGACTCCACCACCCCGCCGGGAATCTGGAGCGCGGTCTCCATGGTCCGCGGTTCGCCGATCACCGAGATCGTGTAGGGCGCGGAGAGCTTGCGCCCGTCGACCTGGATGCCGCCGTCGGAGTCGAGAAACCAGGTCGAGGCCACGATCCGCACCGCGTTGCCGTCCGCGCCGGCGATCTGCATCGCCTCCGCGCCCGCGCCGCGCAGCTCCTGCACGGCGTCGAGGATCGCCGAGGCCTTGAGCCGCTCCGAACCCTCCTGGAACCGCACGGTCAGCCCCGGCCCGCGCGCCGGCAGCGTGCCGGCGAGCACGCCCAGCTCGTCGGCCCGGCGGGTGGCCTCGTCGAGCGCCGCCTGCCGCCCCTGCGCACCCGAGGTGAGCTGCCGCTGGCTGTCCTCCAGGTCCTGGATCTCGTCGCGCAGCCGCTCCTCCTGCGCGTCCAGGTCGGAGAGGATCCGCACCAGGTCCTCCTGGCGCGCGGACGCCAGGCCCGAGTCGGCCGAGTTGCTCTTGACCTGCACCACCAGCGTGAAACCCAGCAGCGCCAGCAGGACCGCGATCACCACACCGGCCGAGCTGATCCGCCGCTTGCCCGCCGCCGGCCGCTCACCCTCCGCGCGCCGTTCCGCTTCCTCATCCGGTACCGGCGCCGCGTCGTCACTCGCGGACTCCGGCTCGGGCGCCGGGTCCGGGTCGGGCGGACCCGCGGGAAGCCGCACGGTCTCCTGGCCGGTGGCGGCCGCGCCGCGCATGTCCAGGCGCACGGTCTCGTGCCCGGGGGCCTCCTCGGGCCCACCCGGGACGTCCAGGCGCACGGTCTGCTGGCCGAGCTCCTCGTCCGGCTCGGGTGCCAGGCTCAGCCGCTCGGTCTCCGGCTCCTCGTCCGGCTCCGGCCAGCCGGTACCAGATGGCTTGTGATCGTCGCTCATGTCATTACGCCTTGAAGAGCCGCCGGCGGATGGCCGCCACGTTGCCGAAGATCCGCACGCCCAGCACGACCACCACGCCGGTGGAGAGCTGCCCGCCCACGCCGAGCTGGTCGCCCAGGTACACGATAAGCGCGGCGACCAGCACGTTCGAGATGAAGGAGATCACGAACTGCTTGTCGTCGAAGATCCCGTCGAGCCGGGCGCGGACGCCACCGAACACGGCGTCGAGCGCGGCCACCACCGCGATCGGCAGGTACGGCTGGAGCGCCGCCGGCACGGTCGGGTCCAGCAGGACACCGAGCACGACGCCGACGGCCAGGGCGAGTACCGCGATCATTTTCCGCCTTCCGTGGCGCGAGGGGTGGGCGTGGCGGTGGGCGACGGCGTCGCGTAGCGCAGGTGCGGGTCGGACGCGGCCGGCAGGGTGAGGTTGTCGACCTGCCGGACCGAAAAGGACATGCCCTCGTCCTCGACCAGCGCCCGGAAGAGCCGCGCCGTGTCGCTGTCCTTGAAGTCGTCGTCGAGGTCGTCCGGGCCGATCGCGCGCACCACGTACGGGCGCTTGACCGGCCGGAAGTCGACCAGGATGGCCGAGCCGGCCGCCCGGATCGTCGAGGTGGCGGTGAGCCGCTGGTCGTTGATCGAGATGGCCTCGGCGCCGGCGCTCCACAGCGCGTTGGCGATCTCCTGGAGGTCGCGGTCGAGCACCCGGCCCAGGTCGGGTTTGCCGGCGCCGGTGACCGCGTCGACGGCGTCCGGCGCGTCGTCGAGCCGCACCTCCACGCCGTCGCCGCGCACGCGCGCCAGCCCGGCGGCCGCCTCCTGGTCGCGCAGCCGGGCCGCGTCACGGTCGTCGAGCACCGCGTCGCGCTGGCGGGCCACCTCGTCGCGCAGCTGGTCGGCCTCGCGCTGGAGCGCGTCGGTGGCGTCCTGGCGCTGCCCGATCTGGTCGACCAGGCCGGCCCGCGCCTGGCTGCGGGAGGGCTCGTCGGCCACCGTCTGCCTGTACGCCACCACCAGCAGGAACCCGACCGCCACCAGCGTCAGCGCGCTCACCACCCGCACGCCGGTCGCCCGCCAGCCGCGCGGCTCGCCGGCGATGGCCTTGCGCTTGGCGGCGTCCGCGTACCCCTGGTCGAGCGGGTTGCGGAACAGCTCGGTGAGGAAGTCCGGCGCGTACACCCGGGTCTTGTCGTTGTCGCTCACCGAGCCTCCGGGTTCGCTCGCTCGTGCGGCGCTGAAGGCGACGTCTTCCCTCGCCGGCCCGAAACCCCGACTTCGTCGACGGGCCAGCTCAGTCCAGACGCCGCCGCGCCAACTCGCTCGCTCACCGCTGTACCGCCCGGGCGCGCACGAGCTGGGCGGTCTGCACGACGTAGAGCGCCGCGGCCACCCAGTAGAGGACCAGCCCCCACCAGGCCAGCCCCCAGCCGATCGGGAAGGCCACCGGCGCCGCGCCGTCGGAGGCGTGCGCGAGCAGCAGCACCGGGAAGGCGGCCAGGATGATGAACGTGGCCGTCTTGCCCACGTAGTGCACGGGCGGCGGACCGTACCCGTGGCGCCGGAGCACCGCCAGGCTCGCCACCAGCACAAGCTCGCGGGCCAGCAGCGCGGCGGTGAACTGCCACGGCACCACCTCGCGCACGGTGAACGCGACGAGCGTGGCGAGGATGTACAGGCGGTCGACGGCCGGGTCGAGCAGCTCGCCCAGGCGGCTGACCTGCTGGAGGCGGCGGGCCACGTATCCGTCGACCCAGTCGGTGGTGCCGCCGATGGCGAGGACGACCACCGCGGCGACGTCGGAGCGCGGGCCCAGCAGAAGATAGAGGAACAGCGGCACGCCGAGCAGCCGCACGAAGCTGATCGCGTTGGGAATCGTGAGGACCCGGGAAGCCTGGGCGCCCTGATGCGACACCGAGCCTCCCTCCGCTCCCCCCTTGCAGCCGTTGCACTATATCCACCTCACCTTTGGGGGGTGCGCGGCACACCCCGCCTGACCTCCCTCCGGCCGCAACTTAACCGGTTGATTTGAGTACTCCATTCATCTACGCTGATGCCGTCACCCAGGGAGCCGGGTGGTCTTTGCGTGGGGCTTCGGGCACAGCCCCCGTCCGATGCCCTTTGGGCTCCTTTACGAGGTGATCCATGAAACGCAAAATCGCGATCGTCGGCGCGGCGGCCCTCGCCCTGCTCGCGTCGGTCCTCTTCTTCGTCAAGCCGGCCGACGCCGCCGTGGGCCTCCGGGTCAGCGGCGGCCGAGTCGTCGAGGCCAACGGCACCAACGTCGTGATGCGCGGCGTCAGCCACCCGCACGTCTGGTACACCGGCCAGACGAGCTCGTTCGCCAACATCAAGGCGACCGGCGCCAACACCGTGCGCGTGGTGCTCGGCAGCGGCCAGCGCTGGGGCCCGAGCAACGACCTGCCCACGGTCGTCAACCTGTGCCGCACCAACCGCCTGCTCTGCGTGCTCGAGGTGCACGACACCACCGGGTACGGCGAGGAGGGCGCGGCGGCCACGCTCGACCAGGCGGCCAGCTACTGGATCAGCCAGCGCAGCGCGCTCGCCGGCACCGAGAACTTCGTCATCATCAACATCGGCAACGAGCCGTTCGGCAACAACGAGCAGGTCAGTGCCACCTGGCCCACCGCCACGTCCAACGCGATCGGCCGGCTGCGCAACGCCGGCTTCGAGCACCTCATCATGGTGGACGCGCCCAACTGGGGCCAGGACTGGCGCTTCATCATGCGCGACAACGCGCAGACGGTCTTCAACAGCGACCCGCAGCGCAACACCGTCTTCTCCGTGCACATGTACGGCGTCTTCGACACCGCCGCGGAGATCACCGACTACCTGGGCCGCTTCCGCACCGCGGGGCTGCCGATCGTGGTCGGCGAGTTTGGCCACAACCACTCTGACGGCAACCCCGACGAAGACACCATCATGTCGTACACCCAGGCCAACGGCATCGGGTACATCGGCTGGAGCTGGAGCGGCAACGGCGGCGGCGTCGAATACCTCGACATGGTCACCAACTTCAACCCCGCCCAGCTGACGTCGTGGGGCACCCGGATCATCAACGGCGCCAACGGCATCCGGCAGACCTCGCGGGAGCTGAGCTGGTTCGGCGGCAACCCGACCACGGCGCCCACGACCAGCCGCCCGCCGACCACCACGCCGACGACGCCGCCGACGACCGCACCGACCACCTCGCCCCCGCCCGGGGGGCGCAGTTGCTCGGTCACGTACGCGGTGGCCAACCAGTGGGGCGGCGGCTTCCAGGGCGAGGTGCGCGTGACCGCCGGCAGCTCCGCGATCAGCGGGTGGACGGTCACCTGGACCTTCCCGTCCGGACAGACCGTCAACCAGGCCTGGAACGCGCAGGTGACGTCGAGCGGATCGAGCGTGACCGCCCGCAACATGACCTACAACGGCAATCTGGGCGCGGGGGCCACCACCGCGTTCGGCTTCATCGGCACCTGGAACGGCACCAACACCAACCCGACTCCTACCTGTACGGCCAGCTGATCGGTTTCTTGGGGGCCCCGCCGCGCTGGCGGGGCCCCTTTGGTTGCGGTTACCCCGCCTCCGGCGGGGCCTCGGGCTCCGGACGGGGCCGCCCGGCCTTGTTTCACGTTGTTGGTGGGTGGTTGCGGTGGGCATGCGGTCGCGGGCCAGCGCACACCGCGTCCCGGTAAGCGGGCGATTCGGCCCACTGGCCGGGATGGCTCATGATCGTTAGCCCGAAAAGGGCGTGACTCGCCGGTCGGAGCGGCCGTATCGGGCTAACGATCATGATGGGCTTACGGGAGTAGGGCGTTCACGTCGGCGGGTGACTCCAGGAGGCCGTCTTGTAGGGCCAGGTCGGCCAGGGTCTGCACCGAGGCGCGGTTGACCTCCGGGGGCCACTTCGGGAGCGTGACCTGGGCGATCACCTCGGGCGTGATCTTCGTGTAGGTGCCGATGACGCGCCTCGCCTCGTCCGGGTTGGCGTCGGCGTAGGCCAGCGACTCGCGCATCGCCTCGGAAAAGCGGCGGACCAGGTCGGGGTCGCTGTCGATCAGGGCGGTCGAGGTGAAGTAGACCGCGACCGTCAGGTTGGGCGCGGCGTCCACGTAGCTCGACGCCACCGAGCGGGCGCCCTGGGCGCGGGCGGCGGACTGGAAGGGCTCGACCATGAAGGCCGCGTCCACCTTGCCGCCCTGGAGCGCCGCGGGCATGTCGGGGAAGGGCAGCTCGGTGAAGCGCAGCGAGGACGCGTCGGCGCCGGCCTCGCGGACCGACGCGCGGACGGTGGTGTCGACGATGTTGCGGAGCGTGTTGACGGCGATGTTGCGGCCGGCGAGGTCGGCGGCGGTGCGGATGGGGCTGTCGGCGCGTACCAGCACGCTGCCGAAGTCCTTGCCGTCCTCACCGGTGGAGTTGTTGCCGTTGCTCACCACCTTGAGCGGCAGGCGCTGCGACTGGGCGAGCAGCAGGCTCACCACGTTGCTGAAGCCGAACTGGTACTGGCCGCTCACCACCGCGGGCACGATCGCCGCGCCGCCCTGGGCGGGGGTGAGGGTGAGGTCGATGTCGCGGTTGGCGAAGAAGCCTTTCTCCTTGCCGAGGTAGATGGGTGCCACGTCGAGGATGGCGATGACGCCGACGTTAACCTTGTCCGGACCCGGGGCCGGAGACTCCTCCGGCGAACCGCCGCAGCCGAAGAGCAGCACGCACACGACGACGAACGAGAGCCGGCGCATGACGACTCACCCCCAGACCTCTGTCGCGGTCTCCACCACGAGGCGCAGCTTGGCGACCTGCTCGTCGTACGTGAGCGTGTTGCCCTCCACTGTGGACGAGAAGCCGCACTGGGGTGACAGGCACAGCTGCTCCAGCGGCACGTACCGGGCCGCCTCGTCGATGCGGCGCTTGAGGTCGTCTTTGCTCTCCAGCTCGCCGCGCTTGGTGGTGACCAGCCCGAGCACGACCATCTTGCCGGGCGGCACGAAGCGCAGCGGGCCGAAGCCGCCGGAGCGGGCGTCGTCGTACTCCAGGAAGAAGCCGTCGACGTCGAGCTGGTTGAAGAGGGCCTCGGCGACGAAGTCGTATCCGCCCTCGGCGGCCCACGAGGAGCGGAAGTTGCCCCGGCACATGTGGGTGGTCACGGCCATCTCGGGCGGGCGGCCGGCGAGCGCGGCGTTGATCTGCCGGATGTACCGCTCGTGCTGGTGCATCGGGTCGCCGCCGTGCGCCGCGACGAGCTCGCGCTGCCGCGGGTCGTTGAGGTAGGCCAGGCTCGTGTCGTCGAGCTGGAGGTAGGTGCAGCCGAGCAGGCCGAGCTGGCGCACCTCCTCGGCGTACGCGGCGGAGAGGTCGTCCCAGAACTGGTCGAGGTCCGGGTAGACCGCGGTGTCGATCGCCGCCCGGCCGCCGCGGTAGTGGACCATGCTGGGCGAGGGGATGGTGAGCTTGGGGATGTTGGTCTTGACCTGCGACTGGAGGTAGGTGAAGGCGTCCGTGAAGATGGGCTGGGCGAGCGAGACGCGGTCGTGCACGCGCAGGGCCGCCGAGCTGAACTCGAGCGTCCCCTCGTCGTTGAAGAACCGCACGGTCAGCTTCTCGTCGGCCGGGTCGATGCCGCCGAGCTGGTAGATGAAGTCCATGTGCCAGGAGGTCCGGCGAAACTCGCCATCGGTGGCCGAGCGCAGGCCGACCTCCTCCTGCATGCGGACGACCTCGGTGATCGCGTCGTCCTCGACCGCGCGGAGCTCGTCGGCGGTGATACGGCCGGCGGCGCGGTCCTCCCGTGCGCGCAGCAGCGCGGCGGGTCGCAACAGGCTGCCGACGTGGTCGGCGCGGAATGGTGGGCGGTTACGCGCATCCATCCGCTCACGATAGACCCAAACTAACCATAAGTATCGATACGCATTCGCACCTTCAGCGCGTCGCGGCCGGTCTCGCGGAATCCGAGGCGGGTGTATAGGGCGTGCGCGCGGGTGTTGACCACGAGCACCTCGAGCGAGATCGCCTGCCCGCGCTCGGCGGCCTCCGCGATCAGCTCGCGCAGCAGCCGCCCACCCACACCCCTTCCCTGGTACACCGGGAGCAGCTCGATCAGCCCGAGAAAGATCCCGTCCGGGCGGCGGTCGACGTCGAGGCGGCCGGCTTCCCGCCCGTTCACCAGGATGATCTTTGTTTTTGTCGGGTCGAAGCCCCGCTCGTGGAAGCCGCGCTGCACCTCCTCGTCCCAGCCCCACGTCGCCTCGACGTAGGGCCGGAGCGAGACCAGGCGCAGCGCCCAGCAGAAGTCGCCGTCGGCCGCCGTCGCGTCCCGCAACGCCACGTGCATGCCACGCAGGCTACGACGCCCCGCTACCAAGAGGGCAGCCCTTTACCCATCGAGGCGGGTAAAGGGCTGCCCACTTGGGAGCGGGGCGCGCCGGTAAAATTCGACCGTGGAGGAGACGCGCTGGCTGACGGCCGAGCAGCAGCGTGCCTGGCGGCGGTTCGCGGCCGTGGTGATGCAGCTGCCCGGCACGCTCGACACCCAGCTCCAGCAGGACGCGCAGATCACACACTTCGGCTACTGGGTGATGGCCATGCTCTCCGAGGCGCCCAGCCGTTCGCTCCGCATGAGCGAGCTGGCCGCGCTCGCCAACGGCTCCCAGTCCCGCCTCTCCCACCTCGTCGGGCGGCTGGAGGAGCGCGGGTGGGTGCGCCGCGAGCGCACGCCCGAAGACGGCCGCGGCTACGTGGCGGTGCTCACCGACGAGGGATACCAGAAGGTGGTGGAGACCGCGCCCGGCCACGTGGAGAAGGTGCGGTCGGTGGTCTTCGACGCGCTCACCCCGGAGCAGATCACCCAGCTCGACGAGATCAGCGCGGCCGTCCTCGCCCGGCTCGACCCGGACGCCACCTGCTGAGAGCGGGTGGCGTCCGGGCGAGACCTCAGATCTTGCCGGTGCCGGCGCCGCTCGTCACCGACGCCTTGACGCTGCTCGCGCTGTCCATCTGGTACGAGTACGGGATGCTCCGGACGCTGCCGCCCTGGTCACCCGAGCCCGAGTTGACGAAGTGGTTGTTGCGCGCGACCAGCGAGCCGGCCGGCGAGCTGCCCTCACCGCGGTGGAACGGGTCCTCGACGTTCTCGAAGTAGTTGCCCTCGACGAGGACGCCGGCCTCGCAGGTGGAGGCGACGCCGTAGCTGCCGACGTTGCGGTAGTAGTTGTTGAACACGTGCACCGGGTTGCCGAAGCGGACCCGGGGGTGGCGCTGGTTGCTGCCGTCGAAGTAGTTGTTGTTGTACGTCACCCGCAGCTTGCCCCGGTCCTCGCCGCCGTTGCTGTCGGAGTGGCCGAGCAGCATCGACTTGTCGTGGCTGAAGAAGCGGTTCCACGACACCGTGACGTAGTCGGACGCGCGCTTGATGTCGACGGCGCCGTCGCTGCCGTTGCTGAAGCTGTTGTGGTCGATCCACACGCGGGTGGAGTACTGCACGTTGATCGCGTCGTCACCCCAGTTCCGGAAGTTGATGTTCCGGATGATGACGTTGCTGACGCTGGCCACGTTGAGCCCGCCGCCGGTGATGGTGGCGCCGCTGCCCACGCCGATGATGGTCTTGTTCGCCGCCACCTTCTGCATGCCGCTGATCGAGATCGTGCCGGAGACCCGGATGACCCGGGCGCCGCTGGCCTGCATGTTGCTGATCAGGTCGGACGAGGTGGTGACGGTCACCGGCGAGGCGCTGCCGCCGCCGCTCGTGCCGCCGCCCTGCGTGGCCCAGCCCTGCATGTTGAACGTGGCGGCGGACGCCTCCGGCATCGCGACCAGGGCGCCGGCCGCGGCGAGTGCCAGTGCGGCGGCGCCGATCGCCGGTCCGCGCCAGCGGCGCGAGCGCGGGCGTTCGGTGTGGTCGGTGCGGTGGAGCGTCATGAGGAAACCTCCCATGGGACGGTGCGCCGTGCACGGCCGGCGCGAGGCAGATCGGCACCGGCGGGCGCGGCGAAGCGGTAGCCCGGAGGACAGGAAAACGCTTTCCAGGTACGAGCGTATCGATGTCCATGAATCATGTCAACCGAGGGGGATTTCCGCTCGCGGATGATCGGGATACGCTGTGGCGCGCCGGCGGCACCGCCGGACCACCCGCCCGGCCCCCACTCGGGCGACCACCGCCGTGCCGCCCACGCAGGGAGAGTGAGTGCGCAGCCGCCCGGATCCCCCCGGCCCTCGCTCCGCGAGCCCAGCGGGCGCACCCGGCCGCCGCCGCGCCGCGACCACCACCGGCCGGCGCCTGCGCCGTCCCACCCCGTCCGAGGTGCTGCTGCTCTGGGCACCGACCGCGCTCGGCGTCTCGGTGGCGCTGATCATCATCGCGGCGGTGGCGGTCACCCGCGGCACCGGCGCCGGGCCGGCACCACGCGCCTCCATCGACTACGCCTGGACGCCGCCGGTCGCCGACTACACGCCCGGCGTCGCCACCCGCGCCTCGTCACCGACGCGCACCGCCTCGCCGTTGCCGCGCCTCTCGCCGACGCCCAAGCGCACCACGGCCAGCCCCCGCACCACGCCGCCCGCTCCCCCGCCGCCGCCACCGGTGACCGGCCGCTACGCGGTCGTCGACGCGTGGCAGGGCGGCTTCATCGGCGAGGTCATGGTCACCAACCCGTCAGGCAACCCGCGCGACTGGACGGTGCGCGTGCAGTTTCCGCCCGGCGTCGGCCGGCTCAACACCTTCTGGGTCGACGGCGTGCCCCAGCCCGCGCTCAGCCGCCTCGGCGAGGCGTACATCTTCACCGGCAGCGTCCCGGTGGCGGCCCAGGGCAAGCTCGCGCTGCGGATGCACTTCGACCAGTGGGGCCGCGACCGCCACCCGACGGCGTGCGCCGTCAACGGCAAGGCCTGCGACTGACCCGACCCGCGGCCGGGCGGCGCCGGCGACGGGATGGCGCCGCGCCGGAGGCGGTGACACCGACCCACGGCCGCCGGCGGCGGCGCGTCAGCGCACGCAGAGCGCGACGCTGACGCCGCTGTAGTCGGGATCGTCGTCGCACATCACCTGGCTGACATTGCTCTCCGGCGTGCACGACATGCTGAGATTGCTCTCGAACCGCACCGCGACGCGCCCGGTAGCCATGCCTTGCAGATCCAGCAGCACCATCCCGCCATTGTCGCTACGCGGTCGCATGGTCACAAGAAGTGATACACCCGCGCGACATGTCCGCTGTGGACCTCGCGAGGCCTACCGCCACGCGTGGTGAGCGCGATCAACCGTGGCCGGGTGACCGGTGCCCCGACAGCCGCACCGTTGCTCCCGCGGCCTCACCCGTCCGCCGCTGGTCGCACTCACCCACGCAACCGGCGGGAGCGGATTGAGCTCGCGCGAGCCGCCGGCCGGGAACGGTGCCCGCGGGAAAGCACCCCAAGAAAACGCTCCGCCGCGCTCCACGTTTCCCCGGGGACCCCGTGCATACGGTCCGCCACTGACGCGGACATGGGCGAAATATGCCTCGAAGAAACGCCACGACGAGCGGCGAACCTCACCCCGAAAGGGCTCTAGACGCGGACGAGCATCTTGCCGAGGTTGGTGCCGCGCAGCAGGCCGAGGAAGGCGTCCGGCGCGTTTTCCAGACCGTCCACTATGGTCTCGTCGTAGCGGATGCGGCCCTCGCGCAGCCACTGCGCCATCTCGGCGTAGAAGGCGGGCGCCAGGTGGCCGTACGACGTGACGATGAAGCCGCGCAGTGTCAGCTGCTTGCCGATCGCGAGCGCGAGGTTGCGCGGCGCGGGTGTCGGCTCGGTCGCGTTGTACTGGGCGATCGCCCCGCACAGCGCCACCCGGCCGTGGGTGTGCAGCGCACTGATCGCGGCCTCCAGGTGCTCGCCGCCCACGTTGTCGAAGTAGACGTCGATGCCGTCGGGCGCGGCCTCGCGCAGCCGCTCGCGGACCGGGCTGTCGTGGTAGTCGAAGGCGGCGTCGAAGCCGAGCCCGCGCACGTACTCTACTTTGGACGGTGAGCCGGCGCTGCCGACCACGCGGGCGGCGCCGCGGAGCTTGGCGATCTGGCCGGCGAGGCTGCCGACCGCGCCGGCCGCGCCGGAGACGAAGACGGTCTCGCCCTCCTTCATCGGCGCGATCTCGACCAGCCCGACGTACGCGGTGAGGCCCGGCCCACCCAGCGGCCCCAGGTACGCGGTCGCCGGCGCGGCCTTCGTGTCGAGCACGCGCGTGCGGGCGGCGGGGAGGACGGCGAGGTCGCGCCAGCCGGAGTTGTGCACCACGACGTCGCCGACCGCGCGGTCGGGTGACTCGGAGGCGATCACCTCGCCGACCGCGGCGCCGTCGAGCGGGGCGTCGAGCTGGAAGGGCGGGACGTAGGACTTCACGTCGTTCATCCGGCCGCGCATGTAGGGGTCGACGGACATCACCTCGTTGCGCACCAGCACCTGGCCGGGCTCCAGCGCCGGCACGGGCACCTCGACGAGACGGAAGTTGTCCGGCTCGGGCCAGCCGCTCGGGCGGGAGGCGAGGTGGATCTCGCGCGCCTTCACTCGGCCACCACCAGGTCGACGTCGACGTTGCCGCGGGTGGCGTTGGAGTACGGGCAGACCTGGTGTGCCTTGCCGACGAGGTCTTCGGCCAGCTCGCGGGCGACGCCGGGCAGCGTGACCTCGAGCGTGACCGCGAGGCCGAACCCGCCGGCGTCGTTGGGGCCGATGCCCACGCGGGCGGTCACCGCCGAGCCGGTGGCGTCCACCTTGGCGCGCTTGGCGACGCCCTTGAGCGCGGAGTGGAAGCAGGCCGCGTAGCCCGCCGCGAACAGCTGCTCCGGGTTGGTCGCCCCGCCCGGGCCGCCCATCGCCTTGGGCACGGCCAGATCCGCCTCGAACAGGCCGTCGGAGGCTCGGACATGTCCGCTGCGTCCATCGCCCGTCGCGAGGGCCTCGGCGGTGTAGAGCACGCGCATGCGGCATCATCCCTTCGTCGGTGTCGCGCTTTCGCGCAGTGACCCGGCCAGCCGGGTCAGCGTGCTGTGCAATGTGGACAGCTCGGCCACGGACAGCCCGGTGGCCGCCGCCAGCGTCGCGGGTATCTTCCGGGCGCGGCGCCGCAGCGCCGTACCACCCGGGGTCAGGTGGACCTCGACGACGCGCTCGTCGCCGGCGGACCGCTCGCGGGTGACCAGGCCCGCGCCTTCGAGGCGCTTCAGCAGCGGCGACAGCGTGCCGCTGTCGAGGTCGAGGGCCGCGCCCAGCTCACCCACCGTGCGCCCGTCGCGCTCCCAGAGCAGCAACAGGACCAGATATTGCGGGTATGTGAGGCCGAGCGGGTCGAGCAGCGGACGGTAGAGCGCGTTGGCCGCGCGGGCCGCGTTGTGCAGCGCGAAGCACACCTGGTGCCGCAGCAACAACTCCTCGTCCACGTCCCTCACCGTAGCGCGCAATTCAATTGCGCACAACTTGTCCGGGCGGGCCGGTGACTCTACCGTCCTCCCATGACGCTGCTCGCGGACCTCGTGGCCGCCCTCGACTCCGGCACGATCGAGGTGGTCGACCTCACCGCTCCCCTGTCCTCGCGGACCCCGATCATCGCGCTGCCCGAGCAGTTCGGGCAGACCAGCCGCTTCGGGCTCGCCCAGATCAGCCGGTACGACGACGCCGGCCCCGCCTGGTACTGGAACAACTTCACCAGCGGTGAGCACACCGGCACCCACTTCGACGCGCCGATCCACTGGGTGACCGGCCGCGACCTGCCCGACGTCTCCCGCGTGCCGGCCGGCGACCTCGTGGCGCCGGCCGTGGTGCTCGACTTCACCGCCCGGGTCGCCGGCAACCCCGACGCGCTGCTGGAGGTCGCCGACATCGAGGCGTGGCAGGAGGAGCACGGCCCGCTCCCGGCCGGCGGGTGGCTGCTCGTCCGCACCGGGTGGGACGCCCGCGCCGACGACGACGCGGCGTACCTCAACGCCGGCCGCACCCCCGGCATGTCGGTGGCCTGCGCGAAGTGGCTGGCCGAGGAGGCGCCGGTGCGGGGTGTGGGCGTGGAGACGGTCGGCACGGACGCGGGCGCGTCCCACTCGTTCGACCCGCCGTTCCCCTGCCACTCGTACCTGCTGGGCGCCGGCAAGTACGGCCTCACCCAGCTGCGCAACCTCGCCCAGCTGCCACCCACCGGCGCGGTGCTGGTGACCGGCCCGCTGCCGATCGTGGACGGCTCCGGCAGCCCCTGCCGCGTGCTCGCGCTCGTCGAGCGGTGAACGTAGCGGAGGCGGTCGGCCACGCCCTGGCCGAGCGGGGCGTGCGGGACGTGTTCGGCGTGGTGGGCAGCGGCAACTTCCACGTGACGAACGCGCTCGTCGCGGCCGGAGCCCGCTTCCACCCCGCGGCCCACGAGGGCGGCGCGGCGAGCATGGCCGACGGGTACGCCCGCGTCTCCGGCCGCCTCGCCGTGCTGTCCGTGCACCAGGGCCCCGGCGTGACCAACGCGCTGACCGGCGTCGCCGAGGCGGCCAAGAGCCGCACCCCGCTGGTCGTGCTCGCCCCGGAGGCGACGAACCCACACTCCAACTTCCACATCGACCTGCCGTCCCTGGCCGCGTCGGTGGGCGCCACCTTCCGGCGGGTGACACCATCCACTGTGTACACAGATGTGGCGTGGGCCTGTGCGGCCGGTCAGACGGTGGTGTTGGGGTTGCCGCTGGACGTGCAGGGCCTACCGGCCGGCCCCGTTTCCGCCGGCGTGCCACCGGTTTCGCGGGATCTACCGGCCGGCACCGTTTCCGCCGGCGTGCCGCCGGATGCGCGGAATCTTCCGGCCGGCACCGTTTCCGCTGGCGTGCCGCCGGTTTCGCCGGACGCGCCGGGTGTCGGGTCCCTTGTGGACGCTCTCGCGGCGGCCCGGTGGCCGGTCTTCATCGCCGGCCGCGGCGCCGCCCGCCGGGGCGCGGCCGCCCGCACCGCGATCGCCGAGCTCGCCGCCCGCCGCGGCGCCCTTCTCGCCGTCTCCGCCGCCGCCCGCGGCCTGTTCGCCGGCGACCCGTGGTACCTCGACGTGTCCGGCGGCTTCGCCACCCCGCTCGCCGCCGAGCTCATCGCCGGCGCCGACCTCGTCGTCGCCTGGGGCAGCACCCTCAACATGTGGACCACCCGGCACGGCCGTCTGATCCCGCCCGGCGCCACCGTCGCCCAGGTCGACACGGACCCGGCCGCGCTCGGCCGGCACCGCGCGGTCGACGTGCCCGTGACCGGCGACGTGGTCGAGGTGGCCCGTACCTGCGCCGACGCGCTCGGCCACCACGCCGGCTGGCGCACGCCCGCGCTACGAGCAAGGATCGCGGCCGAGGGCCGCTGGCGCGACGTGCCGTTCGAAGACACCACCGCGGACGGCCGTATCGACCCGCGAACGCTGAGCATCGCGCTGGACGACCTCCTCCCCCGCGAACGGACGGTCGTCGTCGACTCGGGCAACTTCATGGGCTACCCGGCGATGTACATGTCGGTGCCGGACGCCGCCGGCTTCTGCTTCACCCAGGCGTTCCAGTCGATCGGCCTGGGCCTCGCCTCTGCCCTGGGCGCCGCGGTCGCCCGCCCCGACCGCCTGACGGTGGCCGCGCTGGGCGACGGCGGCTTCCTGATGTCGGTCGCCGAGCTCACCACCGCCGTCCGCCTGGGCCTGCCACTGCTGGCGGTGGTCTACGACGACGCCGCGTACGGCGCCGAGGTCCACCACTTCGGCCCGCACCGCCACCCGCTCGACACGGTCACCTTCCCGGACACGGACCTGGCCGCGACCGCGCGCGGCTTCGGCTGCGAGGCCCTGACCGTCCGCACCGAGGCCGACCTGCGCGGCGTCCACGCGTGGCTGGCCGGCGACCGCACCCGCCCGATGGTCGTGGACGCCAAAGTCGTCTCGACCGAGCCGTCCTGGTGGCTGGAGGAGGCCTTCCGCGGCCACTGAGGTTATCCACAGATCGATCCTGGCCGGTTGCTCAGGCGAGCCTCGTCGGCGACAGTCGCCGAATGAACCCGGAACTGCGGGCCCTGCTCGACCGCAATGGCGGCGTCGCGACGCGCGACGAGGTGTGCCGCGTGGTGCCGACCTGGGTGCTGGAGTGGGCGTGCCGGGTCGGCGACGTGCGCCGGCTCCTTCCGGGTGTCTACGTGGACGGCACTGTGGCCGGCGAGCCCGCGGTGCTCCGGCAGGCAGCCGTGCGCTATGCCGGCGGGCGCGCGGCGATCAGCCATACGACCGCCTTGGACGTGTGGGGGCTGCGGCCCGCCGATCGTGACGAACCGGTCCACGTCAGTGTCCCTTTCGGGGTGCGGCTGCGCTTTCGCCAGCTGGTAGTGGTTCACCAACGCCGAGGCCTGCGGATCGAGGCACCGGACGTGGTCGTCCGCCGCAGCCTGCCGGTCACCCGTCTGGAGACCACGCTCGTCGATGCGTGGCCGCTCCTATCACCCGACCAGCGACCGGCTCCCGTGATCACGGCCGTCAGTGGCCGCCTCACCACGCCGGAGCGAGTCTTGGCGGCGCTGGAAACCGCGCCCCGACTCACCGACCGAGCCACGATGCGCGTATTGCTGGACCGCCTCGCCGCGGGTTGCCACAGCGCCCTCGAAATCTGGGGTCACGACCATGTGTTCGCGGGACCCGGCATGCCGCCGTTCGAGCGTCAAGTGCGGGTGCGCCTCGGTGGGCGGACGTTCTACCTCGACGTGTGGGCGCCCGAGGAGCGGGTTGACTTCGAGTTGGATGGCGTTGCTTCGCACGGATCCCCCGACCAGCGGGAGGCGGATCTGCGGCGAGACGCCCAGTTGGCAGCGCACGGGATTCAGGTGGTCCGCTTTACCCACCGACGATTGTTCTTTGAGACGGATGTGGTGCGGCGGGAGGTCCTGGACGTCCTCACCGCCGCCGTGGCGCCGCATGATCGGTAGCCCGCAACCTGTGCGACACGCCGGGAAGACTCCGGTTTCCGGGCTAACGATCAAGAAGTCGGTCAGGCGGGTGGGCGGTTTCGGAGGGCGATGACTGTGGCGCCCTGGTGGAGGCTTGTGGCTAGGGAGCCGCGGGCGCCGTCTACGCCGTCGCGCAGCGCCTCCAAAAGCTCGCCGGCCTTCATCGCGCGGCCGAACAGGTGGCCCTGGCCGGCCGTGCAGCCCAGCTCCCACAGGGCTTGGCGCTGGTCGGCGGTCTCGACGCCCTCCGCGACCACGGTCAGGCCGAGCGAGCGGCCCAGCTCCACAGTGGAGCGGACCGCGGCGGCGGCCTGGGCGGAGGTGCGCATCGCGGCGACGAAGGTGCGGTCGATCTTCAGCTCGTGCACCGGGATCTCGGAGACGACGGAGAGCGTCGAGTGGCCGGTGCCGAAGTCGTCGAGCGCGAGACGCACGCCCGCGTTGCGCAGGCCGGTCAGCACGCGCTCGACCGCCTGGAGCTGGCCCACCGAGGCGGTCTCGGCCAGCTCCAGCACCAGCGAGCCGGGGTCGAGGTGGTGGGCGCGCAGCTCGTCGAGGACAAGCCCGGGGAACGCGGGGTCGAGCAGGCTGTGCGGCGACACGTTGAGCGCGACGGCCAGGTCGAAGCCGGCGGACCGCCACTCGCGGAGGCCGAGGAGCGCCTGGCGCAGCACCCGGGCGGTGAACGCGCCGAGCAGGTCGGAGCGCTCGACGATGGGCAGCCACTGCTTGGGCAGCAGCACGCCGTGGCGGGGGTGGGCCCAGCGGGTGAGCGCCTCGGCCGCGACCGCCTCGCCGCTGCCGAGGTCGACGATCGGCTGGAAGCGGACGGTGAACTCGCCCTCGGCCACCGCGCGGGCCAGCTCGCCGCCGAGCGAGAGCTGGCGGTGGTCGGCGGTGTCGCGGCCATGCTGGTAGTCCACGATGGACACACCGGCGCGCTTGGCCTGGTACATCGCGACGTCGGCGCGGCGCAGCAGCTCGCCCGCGCTCACGCCGGGGCCGGCGAGCGCGATGCCCGCGCTGGCCTGCACCGTGACCTGCATGCCGGCCAGCGCGACCGGCTCGCGGAGGCAGTCGAGGATGCGGCGGGCGCGGTGGATCGCGGTGGCCGGGGCGGGCAGGTTGTCGAGCAGGATCGCGAACTCGTCGCCGCCCAGCCGGGCCACCACCGCGCCGTTGTCTTTCGCGGCCGCCTCGAGCCGGCCGCCGAGGTCGACCAGCAGCTGGTCGCCGAAGGCGTGGCCGAGCGTGTCGTTGACCTCCTTGAACCTGTTGAGGTCGACGAGCGCCAGCGCGCGGGTGCCGCTGCCCGGGCGCTCCTGCGCGGTGCCGAGGAGGTCGAGCAGGGCACGCCTGTTGGCGAGGCCGGTGAGCGGGTCGCGGCGCGCGTCGTCGGCGTGCCGCTCGGACTGCTGGTGCAGCTCGGCGTAGGCGCGGGCGTTGAGGATCGCGGTGGTGAGCGACGCGCCGAACGCGCGCAGCGTGCTCTCCTCCCGCCCCTGGATGCCACCGGTGGTCGGTGGCAGGGCGAGCCGCAGCACGCCGATCGCGCTGCCGTCGCGGCCGCCGAGGAGGCGGCTGGCGGTCAGCGTGGCCGGCGGGGGCGCCGCGCTGGACGGCCCGTCGTAGAGCACGCCGTCGGCGTCGGCGCGGACCAGCCGGCACGGCTCGACGTCCCAGAGCTCGACCTGGGCCTGGCGGGCGCCGAAGACCGCGACCGCCCCGCGCGCCGCGGTGCGCAGCACCCCGTCGAGGTCGACGCCGTTGAGCGCGTCGGTGGCGGCGGCGAGCTGCTCCCAGGTGGTGCGCTCGGCGCGCAGGTGCAGCCGGTGCATGTAGACGAGGTAGACGACGAGCTGGGCCGGCGGGATGGCGATCAGCAGCCCGGGGTCGAGCCCGACGAGCGCGAGGGCGGCGCCGGCCAGCAGGACGGAGGCGACGTTGAGCGCGAGCCGCACGTCGAGGTCGGTGCGGAAGATCTGCGCCCAGGGCCGGCCGGTGGCGAGCACCAGCGTGGCCAGCATGATGATCTCCTCGACCGCGATCAGCGCGACCGCGGCGAGCAGCAGGGCCGGCGGGTAGACGCTCCACGGCTGGGTGAGCAGGTCGCCCTCCAGGGAGGGGCGGACGCCGGCCAGCCACACCGCGTATGTCGCCGCGGTGGCGGCGAGGATGTCCTTGCCGCTGTTGTGCAGGGCCTTGTGCGCGGAGGCGCCGTTGTGGCGGACCACGAGCCGGGCGGCGGTGACGCCGGCGGCCGTGCAGACGATCGCCCACGCGGGCGGCAGCCCGAGCACCAGCACGAGCAGGAACGCCGAGGAGGCGCTGAACCGGATCTGCGTGCGGATGCGGACCGGTGCCGAGCAGGCGACGCCCACACCGGCGAGGCTCACCGCGACGACGAGGTAGATGACCTCCGCCGGCGGTGGGACGGTCAGATGGGCGATGGCCCAGGCCACGCAGCCGGCGGCCAGAAACAGGACGAGACCGGTCAACAGCCGTAGCTGCCCGGTCTCACCCTTCCGCACGCCGACCTGTCCCTTCCACTGTGGAGGGTTTCCATCGACCGATTGACATCCGGTCAGGTTACCGCAGCGGAGAGTGAGATCGACACCCCGGGAGAGGCTCAGCCCCAGTCGATGTTGCGCCGCATGGCCGTCCTCCCTCCGTGTCGCCCACAGACACGGTAGGGAGAGTTCGCCCCGGAAAGGAAGGTTAAAACGTCCCTTGCACCAGACTGAGCCTATTCAGACCGATCTGTGCCATAACGTCATGTTGCCGCCACGCTCCGCAACCGCGCTGGGCCGCGCCCGTCACCCGGGAGGGACCACGCGCGGTAACCCTCAATCGGCACTTTACCCAGCTCACGTCACACAGGCATCATGGGTTTCACTTAGGAGGGGATCCCATCGACGGATGATCGCGGCCCGTATCGACGAGGTTCTACCAGATACCCGCGGTGACCTGGCACCCACAGTGCACTCCGGACCCAGAGCCGGTAACGAACGCGTGACGGCCGCCCGGTACGCTCGCGCGGTGGAGGATTCGGGTGCGTTACGGCGGCGTGGCCGTCCCCGGGACCCCGATATGGAGACGCGGGTCTACAGCGTCGTCGTCCTGGTGTTCGCCGAAAAGGGCTGGGCGGGCTTCACGCTGGACGAGGTGGCCCGCCGTTCCGGCGTCGGAAAGGCCTCGGTCTACCTGCGGTGGCGCGACAAGCGGGAGCTGCTGCTCGCGGCGATGCGCGCCCGGCTGGAGCCGTTCCAGGGCTGGACCCACACCGGCGACCTGCGCGCCGACCTCAAGACCATGGCGCGGTACGTGTTCCACATGTACTGGGGGTGGGCCGGCCTGGCGATCATGCGGCTCTGGCTGGACGCCCGCACCTACCCCGACCTCTTCGCCGACCTGCGCGACTTCTACCTGTTCGGCAGCGTGCGCACGGTGGAGGCGATGATCGCCGCGGCGGTCGACCGGGGCGAGCTGCCCGAGGGCACCGAGCCCGCGCTGGTGCTGGGCACGATGTTCGGCGTCGCCACCGTGCAGGTCTCGATGGCGCCGCCCGCCCCGGGCGAAGACGTGACCGCCCGCACCGAGGAGTACGTCGACCGCCTCGTCGACATGGTGCTCGTCGGCCTCCGCGGCGGCCACACCCCAGGCCACCAGACCACCGTTCGCTAGACCACCCATGCGCTAGACCACCGACCGCTGGGCCACGCCGCTTGGATCGGCCGGGTTTCGCCTGGTCAGGTACTGCGGGATGGGGGCCCGGTCCGAGCCCGTGTCGCGCACCTTGCCGTAGCGCAGCGGGCCCCACCCGCCCTGGCTCGGTCCGCGGGACAGGTCGGCGTTCACGTCGTTCCAGCTGGTCGGCCCGACCGCGAGGTCGTAGTCGGCCGAGGCCTGGGGGACCTCGTTGTGGTGCAGCGTGACCGCGCCGTCGAGGTAGTAGTACTCGACCAGCCACATCTGCTGCGCGCCCGGCGGCACCCGCGCGGGGTTGCGGTCGGGGTGGCCCATCCAGGTCGCGCCCGGGTACGGCCCCGGCATCCGGTCGTCGAGCCGCAGCCCGCCGCCGGAGCCGGCGTGGAAGAGCTTGCCGGACAGGCCGGTCCAGGTGGGCATCGCGATCTGGCCGCCGCAGTTGTAGTACGCCACGGACCAGCGCACCGCGAAGTAGCCCTCGCCCTCCAGCGTGACCCGGTGCCCGCGCTGCCGCAGGGCCACCTTGTCACTCCGGTCGAAGCGGTCGAAGGTGCCGCCCACCGGGGCCACCTTGCCACCCTCGGGGCGGCGCGGCAGCGGGCCGGGCGCGCGGTCGGCCGGCGGCGCCGGGTCGGGAGCGTCCACATTGCTCCCGTATCCGGGCTTGGGCGCGATCTTCGCCGGCACGGGCGCCCGCTCCTCGGCGACCTTCCCCCGCTCCCCCGGCTTCAGCTCCCACGGGCTCGGCGACGGTGCCACCGCCGGGGCGGTCGCGGGCGGCGGCGCGGCCACCTCGTCCGGCGCGGAGGGTCCGTGCGGCACGATCAGGTACACGATGCCGACGGCCAGGACCACCGCGCCGGCCAGCAGCCCGCCGCGGACGCCGGGGCGCGCGGAGATGGTCTCCCGGGCCTGGTCCAGCCAGCGCTCGAGGGCGCCGGGCGCGTCCGGGTCGGTGTGGGCCGAGACGTCCGCGGTGGCCTGGGTGACCACCACACCGTGCGGTCCGCCGAGCCGGGCCACGAGTTCCAGGGGTACCGGCAGCAGCGCCACACCGGCGAGCAGCCGCTCGGCCGGCACCTGGTCGGCCCAGTGGCGCCCGCACTCCGCGCAGCCCTTGGTGTGGCGGATCAGCCGTTTGCGCCACAGTGGACTGGGCTTGGCGTCCCAGCCTTCGAGCATGTCGATGAGCTCGGTGCAGTGGCGGTCGGACCACAGCGCCCGGACTACCGCGCGGGCGCCCTGGAGCTGGGTCTTCATCCGCTGCACCCGCACCGCCGCGTGCGGGCCGGTGAGGCCGAGCGCGGCGGCGAGCTGGTCGCGGGTCAGCTCGCCGGCGGCCTCCTGCCACCACAGCGCGAGCAGCCGCCGGTCGCCCACGTCGAGCCACCGGGTGGCCTCGGCGACCTCCTTGCGCTGCCCGGTCAGCCCCAGCTCGGTGATCGTCGCGTCGACGAAGTCGGCGGCGGGGTCGGCGAGCTGGCCGGCCTCGTCCAGGTCGGTGCCGCGGGCGAGCATCTCCTTGCGCGCCCGCGCCCGGGCCCGTACCTGCTGCATCGCGATCGCGACGAGCCAGGCCCGGAAGCGGCTGCTGTCGCGCAGGCCCTTGAGCTTGCGGACGACGCGCAGCATGGTCTCCTGCACGACGTCGTCCACGTCGGCATGCCCGTCGAGCGCCCGGCCGACGATGTTGTACACCAACGGCAGATGCTCGGTGACGAGGTCGTCGAGCGACCTCTTGTCACCGTCGCGCGCCGCGGCGACCGTGGCGGTGTCGACCACCACCTCGAGCCGCGCGTGCCTCCCCATGGACACCACCTCGCCGGATCGCGGCCGTCCCCGTCCCCACACGGTGACCGTCGCCGTCCACAGGGCAAGCTAGTTTATTGGACGGCACCTGTCCATAATTATCCTGCAACTTGCGTCCCAACGGTCACAAGCGCACCAAACGCCACTCACTCCCGCGCGGCATGCCGTCCGACCCCTCCCAGCAGCACAGATAGGCGGTCTTCGACCTGGTGCGCGGTGCCCGAACCGGTCATGATCGCCGCCGGGCAGTCACCGGTGTCGACCAATAGTGTCGGAAAGGCGACCACGTTCAGGCGACGTACCCGGGCGAAGTCGGCCTCCGCGGCCCGCAGCGACCACGGGTGGTCGAAGCCGGCCACCACCGCGGCCGCGTCCAGCCCGTACTCCTGGGCGATCCGCCGGTGCGTCTCCGGCTCGGCGAGGCTGCGCCCGTCGACGAAGAACGCCTCCTGCATCGCCGCGGCCAGCTCCACCGCCCGCTCGGGCGCCGCCCGGCGCAGCGCCGCGAAGCCCCGCGCGGCCGCGGTGGAGTTCATCACGAACGAACCGTCCGCGGTCAGCCGCTCGTACCCGTCGCCGAACCAGGCGCCGGTCAGCTCCGCGATCCGCCGGTTGGTGGCGCGCACGTCGCCCAGCTGGCGGATCGGCACCCGCGCCGACCCCACGTACAGCCCTCCGCAGAGGACCTCCACGCGGGTTTCGGGATGGGCGGCGGCGACGTCCACCATGGTCTGGGCGAAGCCGTACGACCACGCACAGTAGCCATCGAACACGTAGATGAGCCCACGCTCGTTCATCGGTCCCCCAACGACCTTCAAACGCTGTGCCGGTGTACACGTACCGCGGGGCAATACAGATGATCAGCGTCAGGAAAATTTCTCGTTTCCGTTCAGCCGCTCGCGCCCGCCGTCCGTATTTCCGGACATGACGGCGATGCTGGGCTACGACGACCCCCGCGGCGGCCCTTACTACCCGCCCGGCCCGGGGTCCTCGCCCGGCCCGGGATACGCGCCTGGCCCGGGATACTCGCCCGGCCCGGGATACTCGCCCGGCCCGCACCAGGAGCCGTGGCCGGGGCCGCGCACGTACCCCCGGCACCGCGCCGACCTGCCACCGGGCACGGTCTGGGACGAGCCACCGCAGGAGCGGTCCCGCCGTCGCGGGCCGGGCCGGCTGCTGCTCGCCGGCCTGCTGATCGCCGCGTTCTCGGCCGCCTCGGGCGGAGCCGCCGGCTGGTACGCGTCCCTCTGGGCCAACGTCCAGCAGACGCCCCGCCTCACCGCCGACACCGCGGTGCCGGAGGTGCTGGTCGGCGCCGCCGAGGAGGCGCTGCCCGGCGTCGTGTCGATCGAGGTGGTGGGCGACGACGAGGCGTCGTCCGGCTCCGGTTTTGTCATCGACGACCAGGGCCACATCATGACCAACAACCACGTCGTGGAGTCCGGCGGCCGGATCACCGTGGTCGGGCAGGACGGCGAGGAGCACACGGCGCGGCTCGTCGGCCGGGTCGCCCGCACCGACATCGCGGTGCTGCGGGTCACCGACGGCGCGGAAACGCTGCGCCCGCTGTCGCTGGGCCGCAGCACCGACCTCAAGGTGGGCGAGCCGGTGCTCGCGGTCGGTTCGCCGCTCGGCCTCTCCGGCAGCGTCACGGCCGGCATCGTGAGCGCGGTCGACCGCCAGGTGCGGATGGGTGACGCGGGGAGGCAGTCCGCGGTGCAGACCGACGCCTCCATCAACCCCGGTAACTCCGGCGGCCCGCTGGTCAACGCGAAGGGCCAGGTCGTCGGCGTGAACACCGCGATCGCCACCATCGACGGCAACGGCAACATCGGCATCGGCTTCGCGATCCCGATCGAGCGCGCCGCGCAAACGGCCCAAGAGATCATCGCAGCCGCCTAGACTGCTCGGGTGGGAATCGTCTCGCCCGGCTTTCGCGGCCGGCCGCGTTCGTCCAGGCCCGAGCTGCCGCCCGGGCAGTACCTGACCGAAGACTTCCCGGTGCTCTCCGCCGGCCCCACGCCGCGCGTGCCGATGGACCGCTGGGAGTTCGTGATCACCACGGAGACGTCCCGCGAGCACCGCTGGACGTGGGCCGACCTGACGGCGCTGCCGAGCGATACGCCGACCGTCGACCTGCACTGCGTGACGAAGTGGTCCAAGCTCGGCACCACCTGGCGCGGCGTCTCCCTCGACACCCTGATGTCCGATGTGGACAGCGCCGCCGACTACGCGTTCGTCCACTCGTACGGCGGCTACACCACCAACCTCCCCCTCGCCGACCTGCTCGACGGCCAGGCCTGGGTGGCGTACGAGTACGACGGCGAAGACCTCGCCCCCGAGCACGGCGGCCCCGCCCGGCTGCTCGTCCCGCACCTGTACCTGTGGAAGTCGGCGAAATGGGTGCGCGGCATCCAGCTGCGCTTCGACGACGAGCCGGGCTTCTGGGAGACGGCCGGCTACCACGACTACGGTGACCCGTGGCGCGAGCAGCGATACCAGGGCGACTGACCTGGCGGGTCGGCAAGCTGGCGGAGGCCCGCGCCGAGACGCCGACCGCGCGCACGCTGGTGCTCGACGTGCCCGGCTGGCCCGGCCACCTCGCCGGCCAGCACGTCGACGTGCGCCTGACCGCCGACGACGGATACAGCACCCAGCGCAGCTACTCGATCGCCGCGCCCGCCGACGGCGACCGGGTGGAGCTCACCATCCAGGCGGTGCCCGACGGTGAGGTCTCCCCGTACCTGACCGAGGTCTTCTCCCCCGGCGACCCGGTGGAGCTGCGCGGCCCGGTCGGCGGCTGGTTCGTGTGGCGCACCACCAGCATCGACCCGGTGCTGCTGGTCGGCGGCGGCTCCGGCATCGTGCCGCTGATGGCGATGATCCGGGCGCGCCGGGCGGCGGGCAGCCGCGTCCCGTTCCGCCTCATCTACTCGGTGCGCACCCCCGACGACGTCTACTACGGCGACGAGCTGCGCCGGCGCGCCCGCGACGACGCCGGCCTCGACGTGACGTTCGCCTACACCCGGGCGGTCCCCGACGGCTGGCCGCACCCGCCGCGCCGGATCGGCGTCGCGGACGTCAACACCAACGGGTGGCCGGCCGCGCTCACGCCCGACTGCTACGTGTGCGGCCCGACCGGATTCGTCGAGACGGTCGCCGACATCCTCGTCGCGCTCGGCCACGACCCCCGCCGCGTGCGCACCGAGCGCTTCGGCCCGACTGGAGGATAAAGATGAGCGACCCCCACCTCGACGGCAACGCGCTCGCCGGCCCGCTGCGGGAGATCTTCGCCGTCGACGTCACCTCGGCGACGAGCCGCTGCGCCGCCTGCGGCCAGACCGGCGCGGTCGCCAACCTGCACGTGTACCCCAACGCGCCCGGCCTCGTCGCCCGCTGCCCCGGCTGCGAGGAGGTCGTGCTGCGGATGGTCCGCACGCCCGACGCGGCCTGGCTCGACCTGCGCGGCGCGGTCTCGCTCCGCTTCCCGATGTGACGTGTTCGCGACCGACCTCGGCGGCGGGGCCGAGCTGCGCCCGCTGGAGCCGTGGCAGGCCGAGGAGTTCCTCGCCCACATCGACCGCGCGCGGGAGGCGGTCGACCCGTGGATCCCGTGGGCCAGCCGCAGCACCGACCTCGACTCGGCCCGCGCCACCCTCCAGGGCTACGCCGACAAGCAGGCCGCCGACGCCGGCCGCCTCTACGGCATCTGGCTCGACGGCACGCTCGTGGGCGGCACGATGTTCGTCCACTTCGACGCGGCGGCCGGCACCTGCGAGATCGGCTGCTGGCTGGAGCCGGCCGGGCAGGGCCAGGGCCTGATCACCCGCGCCGTGCGCCACCTCGTCGACTGGGCCGTGCGGGTCCGCGGCATCCACCGGATCATCTGGCAGGCCCGCCCGGACAACACCGCCAGCCGAGCCGTCGCCCAGCGGCTGGGCATGCGCCTCGACGGCGTGCTGCGCGGCGAGTACCTCTACAACGGCGTCCGCTACGACACCGAGGTCTGGTCACTGCTGGCCCCGGAGTGGCTCGGCGATTCCTGAACCCTATTTTTGCCCCCGTCCGCGTCACCTGCGGACCGTATGCTCCCGGCGGGCTCCAGGTCCGCGGGACAAGCCCGACCCCCAGGCGCCGCGAAGCGACGCCCCAACAGAGGCCGCGGTCCGGTCGCTGCCACTCACCCGGACATCCCGAGACGCACGGGGTGACAGGACCGGCAAAGATCCCCGGCACTACATGGATTTCGCGCCCGCACAGGGTGGCCCGGCTCTCGCCGGCCACCGTCTGCGACGCCGCGTCAGCAGGCTCAGCCCCTCGACTTGCCGCTTGTCCCTTGCCCTGCGGTTTCGGCTTCGCTTGTGGTTGCGGTTAGTGCGCCTCCGGCGGGGCCTCGGGCTCCGGCCGGGCCGTCCCCGGCTTGCTCACCCTTCTTGGTGGGTGGTTGCGGTGTTCGCCGTGCCGTATGCCGTCGTCCAGGCTAAGCCGAGCAGACCAGCGCCGGGACCGCCAGCCTTTGTCTGATCCTCACCGTTCGCGGGTCGTGGCAGCCCCGGCGCTGGTCCGCTCCCCTGGCGGGTGGACGACGGCATACGGCACGGCTCGGGCTTCGCACGCTGGCTGCGGCAAGAGGCGGGGCCGGCCGCAGCGGCGCGTCATGACCGTTTCAGCCGACTACTTGCAGGCAGATCCTTTCCCCGGGTCCGCGTCAGCGGTAGACCGTATGCTCCCCGCTCGCAAGGTCCGCTTCGGTCACCGGGCTATCAGTTACACGGCGTCACCGGCCGGGACCGAGAGCTTTTGAGATCTAGGACAGTTAGGGTTGATATGGCGCCCTAACTCTCCAAGATCTCGAATCGTGGCCCGCGCGCACGGCGGTGGCGGTTACTCAGGGCGACGACGCCCTGTTTGATCTCCCACCGCCTGTTCGGCAACAGGCATTGTGGACAAACAACGCCGCACCGCGCGGCGTGGGCCGCGCATCCGCGGAGGCAACGGGGTGACCGCGACCAACAGCGGACGGGTGAGGCCGCGGGAGCAACGGTCCGGACCACGACGGGCGTCGCGGTAGCTCAAAATCTCGAACCCGGTCTTCTGGACGCGGGCCGGCACCAGTCGCTGATCTTGGGGCCGGCCAGGCCGAAGAGCAGGGCGCCGTAGACCGCGACCGACAGCCAGGCCTGGCCCGAGCCCACCCGGTCGGTCGCCGCGCCGACGACGACGAGCACGACGTTGGCGGCGCACACGAGCATCGCCAGCGTGCGCCCCCGTGCCCAGCCGACGAAGACGCCGACGCCGGCGACCACCTGCGCGCCCGCGAGCAGGATGGCGAAGATCGCCGCCGCGACGACCTCGTCCTCCTCGCCGTGGGAAACCGCGTCTTCCACCAGCAGGGCGGCGACCACCGCGCCCAGCGCCCCGAACAGCACGAGCAGGATCGAGACGATCCACACCGAGGCGGGCCGGCGGGCCGGCCGCTCCGGCTCGGGGCGCCGGTAGCGCGGGCGGAGCGGCGGCTCGCGCCCGGTGCCGTTGTCGTCAGGCATCGGGCGCATGCTATCCCGGCCGCTCTACTGTGGACTACCCCAGCGCCCGGTACGGCGTGAGCACCTGCTTGGCCTTCGCGGTGGGGTTGGTGGCGGCGGCGATGGAGTCGAACATGGCCCGGCCCAGCACCGCGTGCGCCTGCACGGCCGGGTGGGTGGCGCCGAAGTTCTCCGGCTCGGCCAGCTTCTCGGCGAAGAACGCGTACGTGAGCACCGGCGCGCCGTCCGTGCCGAACATGATGCCGACCTCGTGCCGCGACGCGCCCTGCGTGGGGTTCTCCGCACCGTACTTGGTGGCGACCCGGCTCCGCTCGTTCGACGACATGTTGCGCCGGACGCCGTCGTGGTAGCCGTTGACCCACCGGGTGACGCGGAGCAGGAAGTCGCACGACGCGGGCGAGAGCAGCGTCTTGTTGGCCAGCCGCCACAGCAGGTCGTGGGCCTCCCGGGGCGTGGTGACGCCGAGGAAGAACCGGTTGGGGTTGGCCACGGGCTCGACCCGCGTCTTCACGAAGCCCTTCGCCGCGAGGATGTCGTTGATCTCGAGCGCCGGCGCGACGCGGCCGCACATGCGCACCGCCGTGTTGTCCGAGACCAGCAGCATCGCGGTCAGGAAGTTGGCGATCGTGATGTCGTCGCCCCACACGCCGTGCAGGTGGTAGATGCCGCTGCCGCCGAGGATGATGTCGGCCGGCAGGTCGAGCTTCTGCCCAAGCGTGAGCTGCCCCCGGTCGACCTTGTCGAGCACCGCGGTCGCCACGAAGAGCTTCTGCACGCTGTAGCCGTTGAGCACGTAGTCGGCGTCGTCCTCGACGAGCGTGGTGAGCGCGCCCGCCGCGTCGACGGCCGCCACATGCGAGTGCCAGGTGCCGCCGGCCTTGACCTTCTGCCGCTCGTAGACGTTCGCGACGCGACGCGTGCCGCCGGCCTCCGCGGCCTGTGCCGGCCCGCCGGTCGCCCCGACCGCCGCCGCTCCCGCGGCCACGGTCGCCCCGAGCGCCGCCCGCCGGCTGATTCCCCCGCGCATCAGAAAACCTCCCCGATGATCGTCGATGAACCTGGGCGAGAGTACCGGACCCGCCCGGTTAACTGGGCAGTAACATACGGCGGAGGGCACGCGACGGCGGGGCCCCGCAGAAACGCGGAGCGGCGCGAAGCGCAGGGTAGCGTTTTCGTGGGTGCGAACGGGAGGCGACCGGGTGGATCGGCGGCTGGAAGGGAAGGTCGCGCTGGTCACCGGCGCGAGCCGGGGCATCGGGTACGCCGTGGCGGAGCGGCTCGTCGCGGAGGGCGCACGGGTCTGCCTGACCGCGCGCAAGGCCGAGCCGCTGCTCGAGGCGGCCACCGCGCTCGGCGGGCCCGACCGGGCGATCGCGGTCGCCGGCAAGGCGGACGACCCGGAACACCAGGCCGAGGCCGTGGTGCGGGCGGTCGAGTCCTTCGGCAGCCTCGACATCCTGGTCAACAACACCGGCATCAACCCGACGTTCGGGCCGCTGCTGGAGACCGACCCGGGCGCGGTACGCAAGGTCTTCGAGGTGAACGTCTTCTCGGCGGTCGCCTGGGTGCGGCACGCGTACGACGCGTGGCTGGGCAAGAACGGCGGCGCCGTCGTCAACATGTCGTCGATCGCGGGGCTGGGCGCGGCGCCCGGCCTCGGCGTGTACGCGGCCAGCAAGGCCACCCTCATGCAGGTCACCGCACAGCTCGCGGTCGAGCTCGCGCCGGCCGTGCGGGTCAACGCGGTCGCGCCGGCCATCGTGAAGACGCAGTTCGCGACCGCGCTCTACGCCGGCCGGGAGGAGGAGGTGTCGGCCGGCTACCCGCTGGGGCGGCTGGGCCAGCCCGGCGACGTGGCGGGAGCGGTGGCGTTCCTGGCCTCGGCGGACGCCGCGTGGATCACCGGGCAGACGCTCGTGATCGACGGCGGCCGGACGCTGGTGACGGGCCTGTGACGCCGGGCCTCGACATCGCGCGCCTGCGGGCCTACCTCGACACCGAGCACGCCGGCCTGCGCGACGGCGAGCTGCGCGCCGACCTCATCCCCGGCGGCAAGTCCAACCTCACCTACACGCTGCGGGACGACTCGCACACCTGGGTGCTGCGCCGCCCGCCGCTCGGCCACGTACTGCGGACGGCGCACGACATGGCCCGCGAATACCGCGTGATCAGCGCCCTCGCCCCGACCGCGGTGCCGGTCCCCCGCACGCTCCTGCTCTGCCCGGACGCGGAGGTGATCGGCGCGCCCTTCTACGTGATGGAGTTCGTCGACGGCACCGTCTACCGCACCGCCGAGCAGACCGCGGCGCTGGGCGCGGAGCGGGCGGGCACGCTCGCGTTCACCCTGGTGGACGTCCTCGCCGACCTGCACGAGGTCGACGCGGAGGCCGTGGGGCTCGGCGACTTCGGGCATCCGGCCGGCTACCTGGAGCGGCAGGTGCGCCGGTGGAAGGGCCAGCTCGACGCCTCCCGCAGCCGCGACCTGCCCGGCGTCGACGAGCTGCACACCCGCCTCGCGGAGAGCGTGCCGGCGGAGAGCGGCGCGAGCGTGGTGCACGGCGACTACCGCCTCGACAACGTCGTGGTCGACGCGGACGGGCGGGTCGCCGCCGTGCTCGACTGGGAGATGGCCACGCTCGGCGATCCGCTCGCCGACCTCGGGCTGCTCCTCGTCTACTGGGACGGGCTGGCCCGCATCGGCGGCAACGCGGTCGCCACCGCGGTCAACCCGGCCGCCGGCTTCCCGCCGGGGGCCGCGCTCGCCGCCCGCTACGCCGAGCGGCGCGGTGCCGACCTCACGCGCCTGCCGTGGTACACCGCGTTCGGGTTCTTCAAGCTCGCGGTCATCGCCGAGGGCATCCACTACCGCTTCACGCGGGGCAAGACCGTCGGCGCCGGCTTCGAGCAGATCGGCCAGATCGTCCCACCGCTGGTCGCGTACGGGCACGCCACGCTGTCGGAGGAGGCCTAGATGGACTTCGGGTACGACGACAAGACCGAGGAGATGCGCGCGCGGCTGCTGTCCTTCATGGACGAGTTCGTGTACCCGGCCGAGCCGCTCCTCGACGAGCAGGAGGCGGCCGGTCCACAGTGGACGACACCGCCGATCGTGGAGGAGCTGAAGGAGCGGGCCCGCGAGCGCGGCCTGTGGAACCTGTTCCTCCCGTCGATCGGGCTCACCAACCTCCAGTACGCCCCGCTCGCCGAGATCACCGGCCACAGCCCGATGCTCGCCCCCGAGGCGCTCAACTGCGCCGCGCCGGACACCGGCAACATGGAGCTGCTCGCCGAGTTCGGCAGCCTGGCGCAGCGCGAGCGGTGGCTGGAGCCGCTGCTTTCGGGGCGCATCCGCTCCGCCTTCTGCATGACCGAGCCGGACGTGGCCTCCTCCGACGCCACCAACATCGCCACGAGCATCACCCGCGACGGCGGCGACTACGTGGTCAACGGCCGCAAGTGGTGGTCGACCGGCGCGATGAACCCCCGCTGCGAGATCTTCGTGGTCATGGGCCGCACCGACCCTTCCGCGCCGCGTCACCGCCAGCAGAGCATGATCCTGGTACCGCGGAACACGCCCGGCGTCACGGTGCGGCGCGCTATGAAGGTCTTCGGGTACGACGACGGCGCCCACGGCGGTCACGCGGAGATCTCCTTCGAGGACGTGCGGGTCCCCGCGGAAAACCTGATCGCCGGCGAGGGCGAGGGCTTCGCGATCGCACAGGCCCGGCTCGGTCCCGGCCGCATCCACCACTGCATGCGCCTGATCGGCATGGCCGAGCGGGCCCTCGCGCTGATGTGCGAGCGGGCGAGCCAGCGGGTGGCGTTCGGCCGCCCGATCGCGGAGCACGGCGTGGTCGCCGACTGGATCGCGGAGTCGCGGGTACGCATCGAGCAGGCCCGCCTGCTGGTGCTGAAGACCGCGTGGCTGATGGACACGGCGGGCAACAAGGCCGCCCACGCCGAGATCCAGGCCATCAAAATCGTCACGCCGGCGATGGCCGAATGGGTGCTGGACAAGGCCATCCAGGCCCACGGCGGCGGCGGCGTGAGCCAGGACTTCCCGCTCGCCCGCCTGTGGACCGCCGCCCGCACCCTCCGCCTGGCCGACGGCCCCGACGAGGTACACCGCGCCGCCCTGACCCGCCGCGAACTGCGCCACCACACCCGGACGTAGCTGCCGCGGGCACCGCGCGGGCCGCTGTCACCCGCGCGCTCCGTTGGTCTGCGCGACGAGCTCCGCCCGCTTGGGTCGGCGGCTTGCCAGGGCTCGCCGAAACCCCGACCCGCGCTGCCATTCCGCGCGACAAGGCCACAAAGGAGCCAGGTTTCTGCTGACTCACGGTCCGGGCTGGCCGCGACGGGGTGTGCACTTGATCGACGTGAGCGGAATGCGGTGACTTCTCATGCGATCCATTCATACAAAGATCCCCACATGATCGATCACGGCTCGGGACAGAAATTTGGCGGCGACTGCGGGACAATTTGGTGAATGCGGCAGCTGCAATTGTTTACCTCGGCCGCGCTCGCCAAAATGCGTGACCGGACCTTGCCGCGCCGCGACCGCGGGTTCGCCCCAGGGTGCGGCGTCAGTTCCATGGCGAGGTCCGCCGCTGCTTTCCCATCGGTGCTGATTCAGGGTGGCCACGCGCCGCGCCGCCAAGCCGCCGACCGGCGACCGGCGGGTGAGACCGCCCGGGTAGCTGGGTGGGCGGAGGAGCTGCCCGATGCGTCCCGACCTGGGCCGGCGAGGGCGGGCTCCGGGTCGACCGGATCGCGGCGACGGGCACACTGAGCGCGTTGGCGCGTCCAGCTCGGCAGCCTCGCGCACGCCGCTCGCGGTCTCATCCGCCGACCCGGCTCCTCGGGGTCGCAGAGCACCAGCCGGGTGGGCTTGCGGCGCGGAGGTGGCAGGGGAGGTCGGGGATCTCGGCGAGCCCTGGCGAGCCGCCGACCTCCGCGGTCTCCGGCGGGAGCGACGGTCCGCCGCTGACGCGGGTCCGGGAAAGGAAGGCTCTAGGACGGCTGGAGCGCGGCGGCGACGCGCACGAGGCCGGGGCCGGACGTGCGCCGCGCCTCGACGGCCACCTCGACCTCGCCGCCGGCCGGCGGCGGGATGTCCACAGTGGATCGGGCCGGGTCGGGTGACACGGGCGCCACCTCGCCGACCGGCTCGCCGTCGACGAGCACGCGCGCCTCGCCTGCCGTGTCCGGGTCGGCGGCCGTGCGCACGACAAGCCGGCCGCCGCGGGTGGTCCAGGTGACGGCCAGCCGCTCCCATGAGGACCGCGACGTGCCCGGCCAGTCGGACGGCCGCGCCGGCATGAGCGGCACACCGGCCGCACGGCCCTCGGTGGACTCGGCGCCAGCGGCGGCTGGAGCGGCGGACTCAGCGCCAGCGGAAGCGGCCGGAGCGGCGGACTCGGCGCCGGCGGCGGCCAGGGCGGCGGCCGCGGCCGGGGTGGCGCGCATCCGGGCGGCCTCCAGCAGCCTGAGGCGGCGCTTGAGGTCGCGTAGCTCGGTGAGCAGGGTGTCGGGCCGGTTGATCCTCGTCATGGCACCTCCGCCGTGGGCGTGACCGTGAGCGTCACCCGCTCCTCGCCCGCGTCGTCGCCGGGGGTGACCGTGTAGCCGAGCAGGCGCACCGTCACGTCGACGTGGTCGCCGGCGAAGAACGGGTCGTCGACCACCAGCCGGACGTCGTCGCCGACCGTGTAGGTGCCGACGACCGGGTCGAGGTCGGCGCGCACGGTCAGCTCGGGCAGCACGACCGGGCGGCGCCGGGCGGCCAGCTCACCCCTCGCCTGGGCCAGCACCAGCGCGGCGTCGGCGGTGTCGAGCTGGGAGGCGGCCTCCTCCAGCAGCGGCCAGCCGCCGGCGTAGGCGCCGGTGTCTTCGGCGAACCGCAGCAGCGTGCCGCCCTGCGCGAAGACGCGGGTCGCCATGCTCGCGGCGTCGACCGGCCAGACGATGTCGACGAGGTTGGCGCCGTACTCCCACACGTGCGCGGCGCCGGGCTGGCCGAGCCGCGGGTAGCCCAGGCGCAGGTAGCGGACCGGTTGGCCGCCCGACCCGTACTCCACGTCGACCGTGAAGTCGAAGCCGCCGTCGGCGTTGGCCAGGTCGCGCAGCGCGTCGGCGACCGGCTTGAGCTCGCCGGCGGTCCAGCTGACCGTGCGGCGCACTCCCGAGCTGGTCGCGCCGCGCACCTCCACCCCCAGGTCGCCGCCCGGGTGCGACTGGGCCAGCTCGACCAGGCCGGCGGCGATCTCCAGCTGGTCCACATTGGAGTACGGGACCACGCCGGTCTCGGTCACCGGGTGGGCGAGGACCCGCCGGTGCTCGAAGTACGACAGGAAGTCGGCCGCCCCGATCTCCAGCGTGGCCGACGACGCGATGTACCGGCTGGTCCACACGATCCCGCCCCAGAGCAGGTCGCCGTCCCGGTCGACGTACACGGCGGCCCGGCCGGGCTGGGTGAGCAGCCGCGGCTCCCGCCCCCGGATCTCGGGGTCGTCGACCCGCAGCTGGCCGCGAAGCGTGCCGGTGTCGTTGAGGCGCTTTTCGAACGTCACCCCGGTGAGCGGCAGCTCGTCCAGGATCGTGCCGGCGCGCAGGTCCGCGACGAGGTACGTGTACATCAGGTGGTGTAGGTGGCGAGCGCGGCGTAGGCGACCCCCTCGAGGGAGAGCCAGTCGTCGGCCTGGAGCGCCGGGCCGAGCAGGACCTGCCCGGCGCTGTTGACGTCGAGCCGGATCGGTCCGTTGGAGCTCATCGCCGTGAAGATGTGCTTGTGGCGGGGCTGGTAGGGGCTCGGCAGCGTGTAGATGACGGCGCCCGCGGCCCGCGCGGCGGAGGTCTTGACCAGCCCGCGCAGCCGCACCCAGCCGTCTTCCGTGATCGTGTACGCGCCGGGGGCGTACGGCGAGCCGTAGTTGCTCCAGCCGGACGCGGACAGCGCGTGCCAGGTGTCGACGCTGCCGCGCGGCGGCCGGTAGGTGACCCAGTTGTTGCCGCTGCGGACCTGGAGCTCGCGGGTGTCGAGCCGGTAGATGAACTGGCTCTGCGGTCCGGTCGCCGCCGACGGCAGGTCGGTGTTGCCGCGCACCGGCAGGATCCCGCCGAGGGCCGCGGTGAACTGGCGCGTGTCCGTGTACGTCGGTGTGGCCCCGCCGGACGGCACGAAGATCTGCCCGAGCCGCAGGTGCAGCGGGTTGGTCACGGTGGGCGGCTGCGGGGTGGTGTTGCTGGTGCGCTCCCCCTCCACGACCCGCACGAGGAAGCCGGGCGCGTCGGTCACGATCTCGGCGATCACCAGGTCGGTGCGGTTGAGCGACGGGTCGGACGCGGTGAGCGGCAGCTCCTTCGGCGCGTCGAGGGTCACCACGTAGGCGCCGAGGGCCGGGCGCGCGGGATCCTGGATCACCGCCTGGAACGGGAGGACCGTGACCCGGTTGGTGGCGAGGGTGAGCCGGCCCGGGGTGCTCGGCGAGTCGCGCAGCCCGGACCGCACCCGCAGCGGGTCGAGCTGGTCGGTGAACTGGTGTGTGGTGACCAGCGCGCCGGTCGCCAGCCGGGCCTCGAAGTCGTTGATCCCGGTGACCCACCCGGGATGGCTCTCGGGCATCTCGCTCCCTCTCAGATCCAGGCGTCCCGCCACGCCACCGACAGCACGGCGGGGGCGTCGGTGCGCAGGGCGTCGAACTCGATGCCGGTGGTGCCCGCCGGCAGGCCGAACCAGGTCGAGCCGGGCAGCAGCGCGGCCCGGCGGGACGCGCCGTTGAGCCGCACGGTGCGCGCGGCGACGTCGACCACGAGCACGTCGCCGCCGGTCATCGCCAGCCGGAAGCCGAGCGTCTGGCCGCTGGCGGCGTCGCGGATCACCGGCTGCACGCACTCGCCGCTGATCGTCCACACCGGCCACGTGGTCACGGTGCCGGCGTTGGCGAGGGCCATCGACCCGCCGGCCGGCTCGCCGAAGTCGAGCGGCCAGCTTGTGATCGGGAAGGCCACGCCGGTGCCGGGCAGCGGCAGGCCACAGAGGGCGGTGTGCTGCTCGGTGCCGTAGCGCACCGGGTCGGGGGCGGTCATCTGGAGCGACCAGGTGAACGAGTACGGGGTCTGGTCGGCGACCTTCGTCTCGGCGGACAGCCGCACCATGGCCTGGCGGGTGGTCAGCAGCTCGCGCACGGCGAGCGGCCGCAGCGCCGACCCGTCGGCGAGCACGGCCGCGATCCGGTCCTTGGCCCGCTCCTTGGCCTCCCGGTCGGGCGCGACCGCGGTGCCCTCGAGCGTGATCACGCGGGCGCCGCGGAACGAAGGGGCGTCGAACGCGCCGTCGCGCTGCGGCCGGTTGGCCAGCTCCAGCCGCACGGGCGGGCCGCCGGACCAACCACTCTCCCCGGTCACCCACCACTCCACGCCGTCCGCGTCGACCGCGTTGCCGGTCCAGCCGTCCACTGTGTACTCGGGGAGGAGGAGCGTGTCGGCCATCAGTGCTTCGCCGCCCAGGCCAGCTCGCGGGCGGCGACCTGGCCGATCTCGTACTCGGACTGGCCGGCCCGCGGGTAGACATTGACGGTGACCGGCGCGGCCTCGGCGGTGCCCGCACGGGCCGTCACCGGGCCCGCGCCGGGTGCGGCACGCGCTACGGTCGCCTGCGCGAGGCCGGCGAGCGCGGGCCGGATCGTGGCGGCCCGCGGCGTCGGCACCAGGTTGGTCATCGCCTCCGCCACCATGTCGCGACTGTCGTCGATGCCCACGACGAGCCCCTCGCCGACGTTGCGGCCGATCTCGGCCATCAGCCGGGACGGCGAGCCGATGCCGAGGAAGCCCTTGATCGGCCCGGGGATGCGGTCGAGGATCGAGTCGCGGATCGCCGACACGACCCGCCCGGCCATGTCGCGCAGCCCGTTGATGAAGCCCTGCACGAGGTCGCGACCGCTCTGGTACAGGGTGCGGCCGATGTTGCCGAGCGCGCTCACGATCCGGCCGGGCAGCCCGCGCACGAAGCTCACCACGCCGCCGATCGCGTCGCCGGCCGCGGAACGGGCCCGGTTGAACGCGTCGCGCACGACCGTGTACACCTGCTGGACCCGCCGCACCGTGCTCACGACGGTGTTGACGGCGCCGGTGACGACCGCGCGCACGGCACCCCACACCGCGGTGGCGATCGCCCGCACCGCGTTGAAGACGGTGGTGACCACGGTGCGGACCACGGTGAAGTAGGTGGTCACGTACATGCGGATGACCGTGACCGCGATCTGGATGACCCGCGAGACGAACGGCCACACCGCCGCGACCGCGTTGCGGATCGCGTTGAAGACCGAGATCGCCACGTTGCGCACCGCGGAGAAGGCCGCGTTGACGATATTTCGGAACGTGGTACTTCGCTGGTACGCGAGCACGAGCCCGCCGATCAGCAGCATGATCGCGGTGACCACGAGCCCGATCGGGTTGAGCCGCATCACGAGGTTGAGCGCGCGCATGGCGACGGTGACGACCTTGGTGATCGCGTTCCACACCGCCTTGGCGGCCGCGACGACACGGGTGGTGACGGCGTCCCGCACCTTGATCGCGGTGCCCCGCACGGTCTCCATGTTGAGGTTTTTCACCGCGTCGGTGACCTGCATGAAGCGCAGCCGCAGCCCGTCGAGCGCGGGGATCCCGTCGAGCACCTTGGTGATCTCCTGGCGCATCTCCCGGGTGTTGCGGATCATGTCACGCACGCTGCCGCTCGCGCCGGCCACCGAGCCGGCCGACATCGTGACCGCGCCGGACCAGCCGACCACGGCGTCGGTGACCGCGGTGACCGCGGGGTTGGCCTCGCGGAACGACGTGGTGATCCCCTCGACCTGCTTCGCCAGGCTCTCGGCCACCTTCGTGGAGAACGCGGTGGCCGCCTCCTGCAACGGCGCGGTCAGCTGCTGGATGAGCTGCTGACCGATCGACGACGCGGGCTGGGTCACCGCTCACCTCCCTCCGAAGAACGTGGCGATCTGCTCCGGCGTCGCCGCCGTCGTGGCGGCGACCCCCGCCGGCTCCGCCTCGTCGAGGCCCGGCCGGGGTATCGGCTCGGGCCGCGCCGGCGGGTCGGCGTGCTCGTCCGTGTGGGTCGACGCGTACATCCAGTTGCCCGCGGCGAGCTGGTCGACGGCGGCGGCCAGCAGGTGCTCGCCCAACCCCCACTCGGCCTCCTCGCCGCGCAGCGCCCGCACCAGCGCCGCGTCGCGGGGCAGGTGTTGCACCAGCACGCGCAGCCGCCGCGCCGACAGGGTGCCGCGGTGGTAGTCGAGGACGTCGACGCCGTAGTGGCGCAGCAGGTCGGCTTCGACGGCCTCGGCGTGCTCGGTCAGGAGCGCGTCGAGGCCGAGGATTCCCCCAGGGACATGCCGGTGTCGCGGCCGTAGGCCTCCAGCAGCGCCTGGATGTCCTGCACGCTCGTGGCGTGCTCGGCGAACCGCTTGAACTGCTCCTCGCCCAGCAGCAGCCCGAGCAGCCCGTCGAGGTCGGACGGGTCGAGCCCGGCGAGCGCCCGCACCGCGTCGCGGGGCAGCTCGGTGGGGAGGCCGAAGACGTCGCCGTCGAGCTCGAACTCCCACCGCTCGCCCAGCGCCTCGAGCCGCTGCGCGCGCACCGCGTTGACGTTGTACCGCCCCACGGCCGCTACCTCCCGTCCTCAGCCGGCGCGCCCTCGGACGCGGCGGCCACCGTGGCGGTGGCGGCGCCCGGCGCGGCCGCGTTCATCGTCCAGACCGCGAGCTGGTCGGGCCGGGTGATCGGGGTGAGCGCGGAGAACGTCACGCCAAGCTTTACCGCCGACGTGCGGGTGAACGACGTCTCGTCGGTCTCGGTCACCACCCCGCGCGGCACCACGAAGCGGTGGGTAATGCTCGGCCCGTCGCGAAACTCGATGCCCAGCGCCCGCTCGTCGACCCGCGGCGCGGCGGCGATCTCGTAGCTCAGCCCGGCCGCGCCCGACGTGACCGACCCGCCGCCGAAGAAGAACGGCAGCGTGTCCGCGTTGACCTGGAGGAGCGCGAACTTCACGGACAGGTCGCGGTCGCTGTAGACGTAGCGGATCGCGGCCACCGTCTGCCACGTGTCGATCGGGTCGAGCTTGTCCTTCTTCGTGAACTTGACCCCGTCGGCCGACGTGTAGCCCAGGTCGACCCACGGCGCGGCCCAGTCGGTGGTGAAGTTGGCCGGCGGCGCGGTGTGCGCCGGGGCGACGAGCACGCGGCCGGTGCCGGCTACGCGTATCTCGCTGGCGTTGAGGGGCATCTGCGGCTCACTTCCGTCAGGCCGGGCCGCTCGGGACCCGGATCAGCAGCAGGTATCGAGTGGTGTAGCGGTTGGCGGTGGGAAAGGCGGGGTCGCGCAGCCAGCTCGGCCCGCGGTCTTCGGCGACGTCGCTGACCACGGCGCCGCCGGCGTGCGTCGCGTCGGGCGCCAGCCACACCAGGCCGCGGACGGTGCCGGCCAGGTCGAGGGCGGCGGTCTTGTCGGGCCCGTAGGTGTCGAGGCGCACCACGGCCCGGTCGACGCGGTCGTCGGCGGAGAACTCACCACCCACCCGCGTCACGATCGCGGCCCGGGCCAACCCGTCGTAGTCGTCGGGCAGCCGGACGGCCACCCGCACGCCGGCCATCTCGGGCCGCGCGGCGAGGAAGGAGACGACCAGCCGCTCCACATTGGAGAATGCCAGCGGTCGCGCGACAACCGGTGCGCCCACACCGCTCACCCCCGTAGCGATTGCCGCCACCCAGCGTGCCGACGCCACCCAGAGGTGTCAAGGCATCACCATATGTGGATCTCCATCCCCGGTGTGTCGGATTCCGGCGCGCCGGGGTGCACACCGCGGTCGGACCGGACGGAGGGCGAGGGGGCTGCGGCGATGCGGCACTATGAGGGAATGTCGAGCGCAGCAGCACCGAGCGGCGGGGTGTCGGAGTGGACCGTCGCGCTCGGCACCGGCATCCCCGGCTCCCGTTCGGCCAACTCGCCCGACCGCCGCCTGCCGAGGGGCCGCCACGACCTCCCGCGCGAGTTCGTCGCCCGCACCCAGCGCGACCGCCTGATCGACGCCATGGCCCGCACCGTCGCGGAGAAGGGCTACGTGGGCGCCTCGCTGGGCGACGTGTGCGCGGCCGCCGGCGTGTCGACCCGGGCCTACTACCAGCACTTCCCGGACAAGGAGACGTGCTTCCTGGCCGCGTTCGAGCTGGGCGTCGAGCTGCTGCAAAAGAGCGTCGCGGTCGCCTACGGCCAGCCCGGCCGCTGGCCCGAGCGGATGCGCCGCGGCCTCGGCACCCTGCTGCACATCCTCGCCGCCGAGCCGGCCTTCGCGTCGCTGGCCGTGGTCGAGGTCCTGGCCGCCGGCCCCAAGGCCCTCGCCTGCCGCCGCCAGCTGCTCGCCAGCTACCTGGACTTCTTCGCCGCCGCCCCGCGCCGCGCCGGCCAGCCCGAGGTGCCACGGGTGGCGGTCGAGGCGATCATCGCCGGCATCTACGGCGTGATCTTCGACCACGTCTCCACCGGCCGCGCCGCCGAGCTGCCCGGCCACCTGCCCGAGCTGACCTACGTGGTGCTGGCCCCCTTCATCGGCCCCAAAGCCGCCGCCGCCGCGGCCGGCCTCCCCGTCACCGCCTAGCCGCGCCCGGTTTGCTCCGGTCCGCGCCGGTCGCGGGCCGTATGCTCCCGCCGGGCACCGCTCCGGCCGGCGGCGCGCGGAGCGGGCAACCAGCAGCGAAGCGGGTCCCGCCCGCGAAGCGAACGGGACCCGCGAACCGCGAACCGCGCTAGGCCGTAAGGGTAAGGAGCTGCGCCGGATCGGTCGTGTCGGCGATCTGGTACGTGGCGCGGAAGACCGCGCTCGTCGCCGCCGTCGGGCAGCCGAAGCCGCCCGTCACGCGGATGGGCACGTCGATGCCGGCCGAGAAGTCCAGCGTCGGCAGGGTGGTGGCGGTGCCGTCGACCAGCGGGCCGGTCACCGTCGCGGGTGCGTCGGGCGCGACGAGCACCGTGCAGGTGGCGAGCCCGGAGATCTCGGTCGTCACACCGCCGGCCGGGATGGTGAGGGTGCCGCTGGAGCCGGCCGGGTCGAACTGGAGGCCGATCGTCCATTCGCCGGTGGTCGTGGTCGTGGCCGTGGTGAGGAAGATGCCGGTCGGGCAGGCGCCGCCGTCGTTGTTGAACACCGGCGCGGTCACCCCGACCGTGACCGGGCCGTCCGGGCTGTGGTTGTCGGGCTCGGCCGGGACCGCGCCGTCGGTCGAGGACGTGTTGCAGGTGACCGTCACCGAGCCGACCTGGAAGTCGGCCGTGGTACCCGGCGCCAGCGCGGCGGTGAAGCCGTGGCCGGCCGGCGTGACGGTGGTCGAGGACGCGGCGAGAGCGGGCGCCGCGGGCACCGCGAGGACGGCGACCGCGCCGAGGAACGCGGCCGCGAGGAGGGAGGGGGATCGGTTGCCCATCTCGATCTCCTTAGAGAGATGGCGGGGACTCCGTCGTCCAGAAAAGGGAGCGTTTCTGGATTGAAGCGACGGTATTCCCCGCCATCTATCCGCGTCAAGCCGGTCGCCGCAACACGCCAGCGGCTAGAAGCACTCGTCCTTGCCACTCGAGATCTTCATGCGCAGCCCGGTGAGCTTGAACGAGCCGGCGTTGGTGGACCAGGCCACCTGCCGCAGGTTGTCGATGTGCACCGTGTCGGCCTGCTGGCTGAACAGGCCCTGTAGCCCCTTCGCCCCGGGCGGCCCCTTGTCCAGCGTGGACGCGTCCCGGCCGATCTGGATGTTGGTGAACGTGGCGTTGCCGTCGAGCTGCGCCATGTCGACGAACATGTTCTCCGCCACCACCGGCGAGTCCTTCCCCGCCGTCAGCTTGAGGCTGATGTCGCCCACGATCGGGAGCGTGGTGAGCACCGACTGACAGAGGTTGCGCAGCTCGGCGCGGCGCATCGCGGAGACCGCCACCGGCTGCGGCGAGCCGTCGGCGTGCTGGTCGATCCAGCCGTAGTTGACGAAGCCGGTGGCGTCGAGCGTGTCCGCCGAGACCTTGAACTGCTGCCCCGACACCATGAAGCTGGCCGCCATCACACCCTGCGACAGCATCACCAGGATGCCCCCGGACAGGACCGTCATCAGTCCGGCGGCCACCGCGAACCGGCGCCAGCTGGTCCGCCCGCGCGCCCGGACGCGGGACGTATCGCTCATACCCGCCTCCTCCCCTCTCTCGAAACCGTGAAGATCCAGAAAAGCCGATGCTTCTGGGTCAACGCACCGTATCCCCGGCGCCACGAAGGGGTCAAGAAACGGTGAGGTTCATCGATCTGCCTTAAGAGATCCTTAATTCCTGCGGGACGTCGATCCAAGTGGCAGATCACTCCCGTACCCGGGTGCGACAACGATCACGACGGTTGGGGGACCACGTGGAGAAGTACTCATGCCCGCGCCGCGCCACCTAGAGGCGCGGCCGGTCGCGGGCCGTGGACGGCACGCCCGCATGGTGCCCGGGCCGGCCGGCCGCCCGGTTCACCGCACCGGCATCCACCGGGCCGAGGGTGGGTTGCTGCGCAGCCTGTACGACCAGCACGCCGAGCCGCTGCTCATGATCGCGCTGAGCATGACCGACGGCGACCGGCGGCTGGCCGAAGACGTGGTGCGCGAGACGCTGCTCACCGCCTGGCGCGACGTGGACCAGATCGACGTGGCGGCGTCGTCCCTGCGTCCGTGGCTGATCGGCATCGCCCGCCGGATCGTCGACGACCTGCGCGGCGAGCAGTACGAGCGGGACCAGCGCTACGAGCCGGACCAGCGCTACGAGCGCGACCAACGCCACGAGCCGGACAAGCACTACGACGACGAGCCACCCGACGTCTACGCGGCCGGCGTCGCACCGGCCCTCCAGCGGATGATGGTGCTCGACGGGCTCCGCTCGCTCCCCCAGCCGGATCGGGAGATCCTCGTCGAGGCCTACTTCCAGGGCCGCGGCGTGCGCGACGTCGCCGACGAGCTCGGGCTGCCGCCGGAGACGGTGAAGTGGCGGCTCTTCTTCGCGCTCCGGGCACTCCAGAAGGTACTGATGGGGAGCGGAAACCACGATGCCTGACCGGCCAGGCCCCTGCGTCCACCCGGACGTGGGCGCGTACGCGCTGGGGCTGCTCGAGGCGGACGAACGCACCGCCTACGAACGGCACCTCATCACGTGCGCCCACTGCCTGCGGACGCTGGAGGGCCTGGCGCCCATGATCGAGCTGCTCGGCCAGGTCGACGCGGCGACACTGCTCGCCGACACCGAACTCGGGCGGGTGCGCCGGACCCCGGCGCACCCGCCCGGCGCCGTCGTGGCCCTCTTTCCGCGGCAGCGGGAGCCGACGCACGACCGGATCCGCCGCCCGCACCTGCGCGCCTGGGACGAGCTCGACGACCGCTTCCGCGCGCCGGACCGGCTGGATGCCTCCTTTAGGGAAGCAGAGCAAAAGGCCGCGCACACACCACCCGAGCCGGCCACCCGCCGGGCCCGCGGCGGCAAGGGCAAGAGCAAGGACAAGACCAACGGCGATCTGGTACGCCGCCTGGTGCTCGTCGCCGCCGTCCTGACCGTCGTGACGATGGTCAGCCTCGTGACGATCGCGGCCCGGTCGAGCGTGACCGACCCGTCCACCGTGGCCGAGCGCCCGCCGGAGGCGGCACCGCGGGCCACGGCCACCACCGCCGCTCCTCCCCCGCCACGCACCGTCGCGCCGCCGGCGACCGCGCCGAAGCCGCCCGCGCGGGAGCCCACTCGTCCGCCGACCACTCCGCCCGCCGCGGGTACCAAGGAAGAGACGAAGGTCGCGCCCGACGCGACGAGGCCGGACGCGATCAAGGCCGGCCCCGGAGATGGCGCGGAGGGTGAGCGCCTCACGGGCCGCGACCCCGCGACCGGCGCCGCGGCCGAGGTGCGGCTCAGCGCCACCGCGGCGGGCCTGGACGTGTCGCTCACCGTAGCCAAGCTCGACGGGCCGTGCGAGTGCGCGCTCCACGTGGTCACCACGGACGGCGCGACGCACACCGCGCTGCGCTGGCGGACGGCGGAGGGGCAGGACGACTTCACGGGGCTGGGCAGCACCACCGTGGACCGGGCGGCGATCGACCGCTTCGAGATCGTCGACGACACCGGCGCCGTACGGGTGACGATCAGCTCCAGATAGTTACGTAGACCGGCGGGCGAAACCGGGACGGCGGCACGCCCGCGCCCGGGGCGCACATCAGCTGCATCGCGTCCGGGGTGCCGAGGAAGTTGCGCAGGCGGCGGGCCGCGTCCGGCCGCCGGTCGGGGGCGAGCGTCGTCACGTGCCAGCTCGCCTGCACCGGCGTGCGGTCGGTCTCCACAATGGACAGCTCACCCCGCCGCAGCTCGCGGCTGACCAATGTGGACACGGCCGGTGCCACCCCCGCCCCGTCGGCCGCCGCCGACCACGCCGCGGTCTGGTTGGGAAAGACCCGGATCCGGTCCTCGGGCACCCGGAACGCGCGCAGCAGCCGCCCGGTGTCGCTGTCGGGGTCGGTGCCGGACGGGTCGACGAGCCACGGCCAGCGGCCCGGCGGCCCGGTCGGCCGGTGGCGCGGCGGGCCGACCACGACGAGGCGGTAGCGCAGCACCGGCTCCGAGGACAGCGACGGGTCGCCGCTCAGGTCGGGTCCGATCGCCACGTCGGCGAGGCGGTTGGGCAGCAGCACCCGCATCTCGGCGGCGCTCGCCACCCCGGAGGAGGTCTCGATCTGGCCGCTCCACCGCTTGCCGAACGCCTCCACCAGCGGCGTCGCGATGAACTCCGCGATCGTGCTCGTGACCAGCAGCCGCAGCTGGGCCGCCGCGCCCTGCGCCGCGCGCACCGCCGCCTCGGCCTCCGCGCCGAGCGCGACCATCTGCGAGGCGATGCCGAACAGGCGGCTGCCGCCCTCGGTCAGCGTCATCTCGTTGCCCTCGCGGACGACGAGCTGGTCGCCGAGGTGCACGCGGAGCGCGGCGAGCGAGCGGGACACCGCCGGCTCGCTGACGCCGAGCACGTCGGCCGCCGCCCGCACCGAACGCAGCCGCGCGACGAGCACGAAGACGCCCAGCTGCGTGAGTGTCACAGGCCACCCCTTAACCATTTGGTTATCGCGGCATTGTCAGCCTCTCACACGGGTCACGAGGATGGGCCGATGCAGGTGCCGGCGCATTTCGAGTACGAGCGCGCGACCAGTGTGGACCATGCCCTCGCGCTGCTGGCCAAGTGGGGCAGCGAGGCGCGCGTGGTGGCCGGCGGGCACAGCCTCATCCCGATGATGAAGCTGCGGCTCGCCCGGCCCGAGGCGCTCGTCGACATCAACGACCTGGGGGAGCTGGCCTACGTCCGGCTCGACGGCGACGTGCTGGCCATCGGCGCGATGACCCGCCACGCGGACCTGCTCGCCTCGCCGCTGGTGGGCGAGCACTACCCGATATTCCACGACGCGGAGAAGGTGATCGCCGACCCGGTCGTGCGCAACCGCGGCACGGTCGGCGGCTCGCTCTGCCAGGCCGACCCGTCGGAGGACCTGTCGGCCGCGTTCGCCGCGGTCGACGCGGTGGCGGTGATCCGCACGCCGGCCGGCACGCGCCGGGTGCCGGTGCGCGAGTTCCACACCGGGCCGTACGAGACGGTGGTCGCGCCGGGCGAGCTGCTCACCGAGATCGCGGTACCGATCCGACCAGGTGGCGGATCGGCCTACGAGAAGGTGGAGCGGCGGGTCGGCGACTGGGCGGTGGCCGCCGCCGGCGCTGCCGTGTGGCTCGACGGCGACACGATCACCGACGCCGGCATCGGCCTGACCGCGGTGGGCGCGGCCCACTTCCACGCGCCCGAGGCCGAGGAGTACCTGCGCGGCTCACCGGCGACCGACACGAGCCTGGTCGAGGCCGGCCGGATCGCCGCCGAGCACTGCGAGCCGGTCGTCGACCAGCGCGGCCCGGCCGACTACAAGCGACACCTGGCCGGCGAGCTGACCGTCCGCGCGCTGCGCCGGGCCGTGGCTCGGGCTTCGGGGAGGGCCTGATGCAGATCACCGTCAACGTCAACGGCGACGAGCACACCGCGGACGTCGAGCCGCGGCTGCTGCTCGTGCACTTCCTACGCGACACGCTCGGCCTCACCGGCACCCACTGGGGCTGCGACACCTCCAACTGCGGCGTCTGCGTGGTCTGGCTCGACGGCACGCCGGTCAAGTCGTGCACCGTGCTCGCCGTGATGGCCGACGGCCGCACGGTCCGCACCGTCGAAGGGCTGGCCGCCGGCGCGGCGCTCGACCCGGTGCAGGAGGGCTTCGTGCGTTGCCACGGCCTCCAGTGCGGCTTCTGCACGCCGGGCATGATGATGACCGCCCGCTGGCTGCTCGACCGCAACCCCGACCCGTCGGAAGACGAGATCCGCGAGGCGATCTCCGGCCAGTCGTGCCGCTGCACCGGCTACGAAAACATCGTCCGCGCGGTCCGCTGGGCCGCCGAGCACCCCGCCGGGGAGGTGGCCACTCCATGACCACTGTGGACAAGCCGATCGGCTTCGGCCGGATGCACCGCAAGGAGGACGCGCGGTTCGTGCGCGGGCGGGGCACGTACGTCGACGACGTCAACCTGCCCGGCATGCTGTACGGCGCGGTGCTGCGCAGCCCGTTCGCGCACGCGCGGATCGTGTCGATCGACACCGCCGCCGCGCAGGCCCACCCGAAGGTCAAGGCCGTCATCACCGGCCAGACGCTGGAAGGGCTCAAGCTCGCCTGGATGCCCACGCTGTCGTACGACACCCAGGCGGTGCTCGCCACCGACAAGGTCCGCTTCCAGGGGCAGGAGGTGGCGTTCGTCGTGGCGGAGGACAAGTACTCCGCGCGCGACGCGCTGGAGCTCATCGACGTGGAGTACGAGCCGCTGCCCGCCGTGGTGGACGCCCGCCGCGCGCTCGACCCGGACGCCCCCGTGATCCGGGACGACAAAGAGGGCCAGACGAACAACCACATCTTCGACTGGGGCGCGGGCGACGAGGCGGCCACCGACGCGGTGTTCGCGTCGGCGGAGGTGGTGGTCGCTCAGGACGTGCTCTACCCGCGCGTCCACCCCGCCCCGCTGGAGACGTGCGGCGCGGTCGCCGACTTCGACGCGGTCACCGGCAAGCTCACCATGTGGTGCAACACCCAGGCACCGCACGCCCACCGCACCGTGTACGCGCTGGTCGCCGGCCTGCCCGAGCACAAGATCCGGGTCATCTCGCCGGACGTCGGCGGCGGCTTCGGCAACAAGGTGCCCATCTACCCCGGGTACGTATGCGCGATCGTCGGCTCGATCGTCACCGGCAAGCCGGTCAAGTGGATGGAAGACCGCTCGGAAAACCTGATGAGCACCGGCTTCGCCCGCGACTACCACATGCGCGGCGAGGTGGCCGCCACCCGCGACGGCGACATCCGCGCGCTGCGGGTGAAGGTGATCGCGGACCACGGCGCCTTCAACGGCACCGCCCAGCCGACCAAGTACCCGGCCGGCTTCTTCCACGTCTTCACCGGCTCGTACGACGTGGAGGCCGCCCACTGCGCGGTCACCGGCGTGTACACCAACAAGGCGCCGGGCGGCGTGGCGTACGCCTGCTCGTTCCGGATCACCGAGGCCGCGTACCTGATCGAGCGCATGATCGACGTGCTCGCGCTGGAGCTCGACATGGATCCGGCCGAGCTGCGGATGAAGAACCTGATCAAGCCCGAGCAGTTCCCGTACTCCAGCCCGACGGGTTGGGAGTACGACTCCGGCGACTACCCGCGAGCCCTGTCGCTCGCCCTGGACATGGCCGGCTACTCCGAGCTCCGTGCCCAGCAGGCCCTTCAGCGCTCACGCTGGGCCGACGGCGACCGGAGCGGGCCGCTGATGGGCATCGGCCTCAGCTTCTTCACCGAGGCGGTCGGCGCGGGCCCGCGCAAGCACATGGACATCCTCGGGCTCGGCATGGCCGACGGCGCCGAGCTTCGCGTCCACCCCACCGGCAAGGCGGTGCTGCGCATCTCGGTGCAGTCGCAGGGGCAGGGGCACGAGACCACGTACGCGCAGATCGTCGCCGAGGAGCTGGGCATCCCGCCGGACGACATCGAGGTGGTGCACGGCGACACCGACCAGACCCCGTTCGGCCTCGGCACGTACGGCTCCCGCTCCACCCCGGTCTCCGGCGCGGCCACCGCCGTCGTCGCCCGCAAGGTGCGCGAGCGGGCCAAACAGGTCGCCTCCGCGATGCTCGAGGTCGACCCCGGCGACCTGGAGTGGGAGAAGGGCCGCTGGTACGTGCGCGGCGACGCCTCGCAGGGGCGCACGATCCAGGAGATCGCGCTCGCCGCGCACTCCAGCCTCGAACTGCCCGAGGGCGTCGAGGGCCACCTGGACGCGACGACCGTGTACAACCCGCCCAACCTCACATTCCCCTTCGGCGCGTACATCTGCGTGGTGGACGTCGACCCGGGCACCGGGCAGGTCAAGGTGCGCCGGTTCGTGGCGGTCGACGACTGCGGCGTGCGGATCAACCCGATGATCGTCGAGGGCCAGGTGCACGGCGGCCTGGCGGACGGCATCGGGATGGCGCTGATGGAGCTGATCGCGTTCGACGAGGACGGCAACTGCCTGGGCGCGTCCTTCATGGACTACCTGCTGCCCACCGCGGTCGAATGTCCCTCGTGGGAGCTCGGCGAGACGGTCACCCCGTCGCCACATCACCCCATCGGTGCCAAGGGAGTCGGCGAGTCGGCCACCGTCGGCAGCCCGGCCGCCGTCGTCAACGCGGTCCTCGACGCCCTCAGGCCCTATGGGGTACGGCACGCCGACATGCCGCTCACGCCCGCGCACGTGTGGCGGGCGATCCAGGGGCGGCCGCTCCGCACCGACCTGGCCATCACATGAGACCCGACCTGCTGTCCCGCGCCTCGGTGCTGCGCGCGGAGCGGAAGCCGTTCGTGGTGGCGACGGTGGTCCGCGCGCAGCGCCCGACCAGCGCGAAGGCGGGCGACGCGGCGCTGGTGCTGGCGGACGGGACGCTCGACGGCTTCGTGGGCGGCACGTGCGCCGAGTCGACGGTGCTCTCGTTCGGCCTCCGCTCGCTGGCCTCGGGCGAGTCGACGCTGCTACGCATCACGCCTTCGGTCGGTGACGTGCCCGCTTCGGTCGGTGACGTGCCCGTCGAGGAAGGCGCGGTCACCGTGGCCAACCCGTGCCACTCCGGCGGCGCGCTGGACATCTTCCTGGAGCCGATGCTCCCGCCGCCGCTGGTGCACGTGCTCGGCGACGCCCCGGTGGCCCGCGCGCTGGTGGCGCTCGGCGGCGCGCTGGGCTACGAGGTGGCCACCACTGTGGACCCGGCGCTGGCGATCCCGGCGGACGCGGTCGCGGTGGTCGTCGCCTCGCACGGCCACGACGAGGAGCCGGTGCTCACCGCCGCCCTCCGGGCCGGTGTGCCGTACGTCGCCCTTGTCGCCAGCCGCCGCCGCGGCGCCGCGGTGCTGTCCTCTTTGGACGTCGACACCTCCGCGGTGCACTCCCCGGCGGGCCTGGACATCGGCGCCCGCACCGCCCCCGAGGTGGCCCTGTCCATCCTCGCCGAGATCGTCGCCAGCCGCCCTCGCGCCGCTCCCCCGCCGCCGGTCGTGCCACCGTCCGCTTCCCTGCTGCCCGTTCTGGAGTAGTCGTGCGCCTGGACAACGAGTTCGTCGTCCCCCGCCCGGTCGACGAGGCGTGGGCGGTGCTCACCGACATCGAACGCATCGCCCCCTGCATGCCCGGCGCCAAACTGACCGAGGTGGACGGCGACGACTACCACGGCACCGTCAAGGTCAAGGTCGGCCCGGTGGTGGCCCAGTACGCCGGCGTAGCCCGCTTCCGCGAGCGCGACGCCGCGCGGCACCACGCCGTCCTGGAGGCGACCGGCAAGCAGAGCGGCGGGCCGGGCCGCGCCTCCGCGGTGGTCACCGCCGACCTGACCGGCGAGGGCGCCGACAGCACCCGCGTCACCGTGGTCACGGACCTGACGGTGGCCGGTCCGCTGGCCCAGTTCGGGCGGGGTGCGATCGCCCAGGTGAGCGGCAAGCTCCTCGACCAGTTCGTCGCCCAGCTCAAGGAGACGGTGCTCACCTCCCCCAGCGGCGCGACCGCACCGGCCACGTCGCCCGCGGTGGAGGACGGCGCCGGCGACGTCTCCGCGGGCGGCGAGCCGGCACCGGTCGACCTCGTGCGCGCCGCGGCCGCGCCCGTGCTGATCCGCCTCATCCCGGTCGTGCTCGTGGTAGCGGTGCTGATCATCCTGATCGTCTGGCTCGTCTGACGTCCCGACACCCACGACTGGAACACCAGTGCTGTTATCCGGCCGCGTTGACAGCACTGGTGTTCCAGTCGTCGACGAGCCGCCGCGTTGATGTCCGAAAATGGCCGGACATCGGCCGTCGCGGCTGGTGGAGTGGAGGGCATGACGAGCCTTCTCGACAAGACCAACGCCCTCCGCGCCCTCCACGCGCCCGGCACCGTCCTCGTCCTGCCGAACGCGTGGGACGTCGCCACCGCCCGCCTCGCCGAGGACGCCGGTGCGGCCGCGGTCGCGACCACCAGCGCGGGCGTGGCGTGGAGCCTCGGCGCGCCGGACGGTGACCACCTCGGCCGCGAGCTGGCCGCCGCCCTTGTCGCCCGCATCGCGGCCGCCGTGAGCGTGCCGGTCAGCGCGGACATCGAGGGTGGCTACGCGGCCGACCCGGCCGGGGTCGCCGAGACGGTGCGGGCGATCGTCGAGGCGGGCGCGTCGGGCGTCAACATCGAGGACGCCGGCGGCGACGGCCTGCGGCCAACGGGCGAGCAGGCGGACCGCCTCGCGGCCGCGCGGGAGGCGGCCACCGCCGCCGGTGTACCCCTGTTCGTCAACGCCCGCACGGACACCTACCTGCGCGCGGTGGGCGACCCCGGCACGCGCCTGGCGGCGACGCTCGACCGTGCCGCGGCGTACCTCGCGGCCGGCGCCGACGGGATCTTCGTCCCCGGCGTGGCCGACCCGGAGACGATCGCCGCGCTCGCCGCGGGCATCGACGCGCCGCTCAACATCATGGCCGGCCCCGGCTCCCCGCCCGTCGCCGACCTGGCCAAGCTCGGCGTGGCCCGGGTGAGTGTCGGCGCGTCGATCGCGCTGTCCGCGTACGCGCACGCCCGGCGCGGCATGCGCGAGGTGCTCACCACCGGCACGTACGAGGGGCTCTCGTCCGACCTGGACTACGGCGAGCTGAACGGGTTGCTCGGTAAGCTCAACCCATGATCGTCGTCACGGGGGCGACCGGAAACGTCGGCGGGGAGATCGTGCGCGCCCTCGCCGGCGCCGGCCAGCGGGTGCGCGCGCACGCGGACGCGTTCCGATGAGTGGGTCCTATGTGGTCACCGGCGCGGCCCGCGGCGTCGGGAGGGCCATCGTCGAACGCCTGCTGCACGACGGCCCGGTCGTCGGCATCGACCTCGACTGGCCGCTGCCGCTCCCCCACGGCCACACCGACGTCGACGTCGAGGTCGGCTGGCCGGGCGAGCGGCGCCCGCACCGCCTGATGACCGTCACCGGCGACGCCGCCGACGAGGAGATCGCCGCCCGGGCCGCACACCTGGCCGCCGGCGAGGCGCCACTCGCCGGCTGGGTCAACAACGCCGCCGTCTTCCGCGACGCGTCGCTGCACGCCGGCCCGGCCCGCGAGGTGATCGACCTGATCGCCCTCAACCTGGGCCTGGCGGTCGCCGGCTGCGCCGCGGCGGTCAAGCACTTCCTCGCGGCGGGCACCGGCGGCGCCATCGTCAACGTCTCTTCCCACCAGGCCCGCCGCCCGGTGCCCGGCGCGCTCCCCTACGCCACCGCCAAGGCCGCGGTCGAGGGGCTGACCCGCGCGCTCGCCGTGGAGTACGGCCGCCACGGCGTGCGCGTCAACGCGGTCGCGCTCGGCTCGATCGCCACCGAACGCTACGACGCCTACCTCGCCGACGCCGGCCCGGCCGGCGCGGTGCGGATCGAGGCGGAGATGCGCCGGCTCCACCCACTGGGCCGGCTCGGCCGCCCCGAGGAGGTCGCCGCCACCGTCGCCCACCTGCTGTCGGACGAGGCCAGCTTCCTCACCGGCGCCACGATCCCGGTAGACGGCGGCCGCGCCGCCCGCGGCCTCGACCCCGAAGAGCGCCCCTGACACCTTTGAGCTTCAAGTCTGGGTGAGGGTCGCCGCCCCGTCGTGGCGTTGCTTCAGGCATATTTGCCCATGCCCGCGTCACCTGCGGACCGTATGCCCCCGCGGGCACCGCTCCCGGCGGCGACAAACCCCGCTACTTCCCCAGATCGCCGATCCGGGAACGGGCATTGTGGACAAACGTCGACCACCGCGGCGCGAGCTCCAGCACACCCTTCTCCCCCGCCGCTTGCGCGCAGGGGGAGCACGACCAACGGCGGACGGGTGAGGCCGCGGGAAATGCACCCCAAGAAAACGCTCCGCTGCGCTCCACGTTTCCCCGGGGGCCCCGCGCAGCGGTCCGGACCATGACGGACATCGCGGTAGCTCAAATATTCGAAATCCGTTTGAAGGCCGCGAGGCCCGGCGGAGGCCGCAGAGGCCGGACCCCCAGGACGGCGGGCTAGGCGGCGGCGCGGGCGCGCCAGGCGTACTCGGCGTCGGGCTCCTCGCGGGCCGGCTCGGTCGCGGGGTCGGGCTGCTCGGTCGCCAGCGCCACCACCGCCAGCAGCGCGAACGTGAGCCCCGCCGCGCCGAACGCCCACGCGTATCCGCTGGTCGTGGCCGCGGCGGCGTCGGCGCCGCCGACGTGGGTGCTGCGGGCGGCGGCGACGGCCATGAGCAGGGCGACGCCGAGGGTGGGGCCGATCTCCATGAAGGTGTTCATCAGGCCGCCGGCCAGGCCGGCCTGCCGCGGTCGCACGTCGGCCATCGCCAGCACCGTCGCACCGGCGAACGCCAGCGCCACGCCCGCGGGCACCAGCACCAGCCCGGGGAGCAGGCCGGTCAGGTAGGTGGTCTGCGGGTCGAGGCCGGACAGGTGCAGGAAGCCGGCCGCCGACAGCGCGAGGCCGGTGGCGACGACGGCGGGCGCGCCGTAGCGCTCGATCGGCCGGCGGCCGATGCGGCCCATGATGATGAGCGACACCGCGTACGGCACGAAGGCGAGCGACGTGTGCAGTGTGGTCCAGTCGCGGACCTGCTGGAGGTACAGGCCGAGGAGCAGGCAGATGATCGACGAGCCGGCCGCGGCGAGGGCGATCGCGAGGAGGGCGATGACGCGGCGGGAGTTGGCCAGGAAGGACAGTGGCAGCAGGGGTGTGTTGCCGCGGAGCTCCACCAGCACGAACGCCAATACCAGCGCCGCGCCGCCCACCAGCGGGCCGGTGACCTGCGGTGACGACCACGGGTACTCGTCGGTGATCACGAAGCCGTAGCTGAGCATCGTGATGCCGCCGGTGGCGAGCACGGCCGCGATCAGGTCGAGGCGGGGGCGCTGGCCGGGGTGGGGCTGCGCGCCGGCGGGCACCAGCCGGGGCGCGATCAGCAGGGCGAGCGTCGCGACGAGCGCCGGCGCCGCGAACATCCACCGCCACGACACCCAGGTCGTGGCGATGCCGGCGAGCACGACGCCGGAGGTGGCGCCGAGCACGGAGATGCCGCCCCACCTGGCCATCGCGTGGTGGTAGCTGACCGGGTCGGCGAAGACGCCGCGCAGCACCGCGGTCAGGGCGGGCGCGATGACCGCGGCACCGATCCCCTGGCCGAAGCGGGCACCGACCAGCATCGGATAGCTCTGCGCGTATCCGGCGGTGATCGACGCGGCGGCGAAGACGAAGAGTCCGATGAGGAGCATCCGCCGCCCGCCGTAGCGGTCGGCCAGCCTGCCCCCGAAGAGCAGCAGGCCGCTGAACGACAGCGCGTACGCGGCGCTGACCAGGATCAGCTGGGCCCGCTCCAGGCCCAGCTCACGACCGATCGCGGGCAGTGGCACCGACACCACGGTGATCGTGAAGATGAGCGTGGCCTGCACGAACGCCAGCAGCGTGAACGCACGCCGGCGCCGGGCCACCACGCGCCTCGGCAACGGAACGATGGCTAGTGTCACGGCTCCTCCCGCCAAAGAGAACCGCGGATGTTTTCACCTATACGTCGACGCTGCGTGCCTGGTTCACTACCAGGCGCATCAATTCTCTGTGACGGATGTGGTGGTTGTCTACCTAGGCCCGCATCGAGCGCAACGCCATCGTGGCCGCCTGCTCCACGATCTCGATGCCCTTCTCCTGGGTGGCGTGGTGGTCGGAGAGCACGGCCATCAGCCAGTCGTGGCCGTCTTCGGTGATCCGGCCGATGCTGTTGACCGCCCACCGGCCGCCGTCGGCGCTGACCTGGACCCAGCCGTTTTTGACCCACACGCCGGAGGCGCCGGCGGGCGCGGCGGCGGGCACGCCCCATCGCTGCTCTTCGACCACCTTGCCCATCAGCCCGAGCACGAACTTCGTCGCCGCCCCCGACAGCGGCGAGTCGCCCGCGGTGATCGACCGCAGCAGCCGCACCTGGTCGGCCGCCGTGGTGGTGGTGACGCCCCAGGCCGAGTTGGCCTTCGTCTCTTTCATGCCGAAGGCGGCGTTTGCCTTGTTGAGCCCGGACACCCCGCCCACGGTGCGGAAGAGCCGGCTGGCCGCGTCGTTGTCGCTGACCGTGATCATGTCGGTGGCGAGCGCCCGCTGCGTGGTCGTCAACGTGTCGTCGTCGAGCAGCAGCGCGGCGAGGATGTCGACCTTCACGATGCTCGCGGTGCGAAACCGCCGCGTGCCCACCGACAACCCCGCACCGCTCACCGCGTCGTGCAGCGCCACGGCCACCCGCCCGCCGTTGCTCCGGACAAACCGCTCCAGCTGCGCCTTCGTCTTCGCCACCAGGTCGGGCGAGGGCGAGGGCGTCGGTCTCGTGCGCGCCGGCCCGGCGGCGGGCCCATTGGCACCGGCGGGACGATTTGAACGCAGTGTCACGATGCCAGCACCACCTGTGGCCAACCCCGCGACACCGAACGCTGCGGCCATGGATAGCAACCCGCGACGGGACGTGGTCCTCACATGGCAGTTGTACGCGACGCGCCTGGGAGTTCGTTCAACGCCTGTACGTCCACATAGCTGAGCAGGCCTTTCGCCGGCTGCCCACCGGCGGCGACGGTGGCCGCCGTCTCGACCGCGGCCGTCAGCGCCGCCCGGAAAAGCAGCGAGCCGGTGCTCACCCGACGCACCCCGAGCGCGGCCAGCCGCTCCAGGTCGACCCCCGGCGCGAAGAGCACGTTGAGCGGCACGCCCGCCACCTCCACCAGCGCACCGATCTCCGCGTCGCCGGTCACCCCGGGCACGAAGACCCCGTCGGCGCCGGCGTCCGCGTACGCCCGCACGCGCCGCAGCGCTTCCTCCAGCGCCGCGGGGGTCGCCCGCCGCTGCCAGTGCGTGTCCGTGCGGGCATTCACAAACATTTCGGGTACCCGCAGGTGCACTTCCCCGATCACCGAACACTGCTTGTCGATCGGGGCGAGGGTGCCGTCCGGCCGCCCGTCCTCGATGTTCACGCCCGCGACGCCGAGGTCGGCGAGCTGGGCGACAAGGTCGGCCACCTCGCCGGGCCGCTCGCTGAAGCCGCCCTCGATGTCGACGCTGACCAGGCACGGCAGGCCCTGGAGCCGGCGGGCGAGGTCGACGGTGTCGTCGCGCGTGGCACCGGTGCCGTCGGGCTTTCCCGCGGCGGCCGCGACGCCCAGGCTCGTGGTGCCCACGGCGGGGAAGCCACGCGCCGCCAGGGCAGCGGCCGAGGCGTAGTCCCAGGCGTTGGGGAGCACCAGCGGGCGCTCCTGGTGGTGCAGGTCCCGGAAGGCCGTCACCGCGCCACTCCTTCCGCGATGGCGACGGCGTGCGCGCGGCCGGGGCAGAGCCGCGGCTCGCCGCCGAACGGCAGGCCCGCCGCGGCGAGGTCGAGCACGAGCGTGTCCCCCGCTCCGGCCAACTCGGTGTCCACAGTGGCCACACGCCGGGTGGTGCGCACGGGCGCGGCGTCCACGATCGAGCCGTGCTCGACCGCGGCCCGCACCAGGGCCGCGGTAGCGGCGTAGGCCTGGACGAGCAGGCCGATCCGGTTGGCGACACGCTCGTCCGGCGTGCCGCCGAGCAGCTTCACCAGCGCCGCCACCGCGCAGTCGGCGGCGTGTTCGGCGGCCGCGCCGCCCGGCATGAGGTAGCCGGCCGCGATCGCGGGGACCTCCGCCACCACCGTGTCGACGTCCGGCATGCCCAGGGCCTCGGCCAGCACGGCGACGGCCACCTCGTCGGCGGGGCGGGAGGACCGGGCGGCGGCGGTGGCGAGGGCCGCGGGGTCGATCGCGGCGAGGTCGGCCTCGACGATCGCGCGCCGGCGCACGTGGTCGGTGCCGTGGCTGAACCGGGCCACCGCCGACCTCAGCCACGCCATCGACCCCTGCGGTCCACTCCGGTCCGGTGGGACGGGAATGAAGCGGGGGTCCGCCAGCACCGCTCGGACGTCGTCGGGGCACTCCACGAAGATCTCCATACCGCAGACGCTATGCCCGCCATCCTTCGGTGGCCGCCGAAGCGTTTCCGTTGCTGTTTGGTCTTTCTGCCGCTTCTCCACTTCCTTCGGGTTTGTGGTTACGGTTAGTGCGCCTCCGGCGGGGCCTCGGGCTCCGGCCGGGCCGTCCCCGGCTTGTTCACCCTTCTTGGTGGGTGGTTGCGGTGGGAGCCGTGCCGTATGCCGTCGTCCACGCTGAGCCGAGCAGACCAGCGCCGGGGCCGGGGCCGCCAGCCTTGCGTCTGATCCTCACCGTCCGCGGGTCGTGGCGGCCCCGGCGCTGGTCCGCTCCCCGTGCGGGTGGACGACGGCATACGGCACGCCTCGGGCTTCGCACGCTGGCAGCGGCTTCGGGATTGGCCTGGCCGCGAAACACAAGGACCGGCGGATCGCCGGCCCACCTTCCCACTGGTTGGGGATGTGGCTCAGCATGTGGGCGGCGCCAAGATCGTTAACCCGAAAAGGTCGCGACACGCCGAAGACCACGCCCCTAACGGGCTAACGATCACGCCAGCCAGCCGCCGCAGCCCCGCATCTCCCACATGACGGGACCATCGGCTCGGGATCTGGAAGGCGTCGTGATCGTTAGCCCGAAACCCGCGTGACACGCCGGCACGAACGCGGGTTTTGGGCTAACGATCACCGAAGCGGTGGACACCGGGGCTTGCGGAGCCTTGCTTGGCCGGGCCGCAAGCCGGCCGGAACCGCGAAAGTCGATGGGTTCAAGAAGATCGTTGGGCTCGCCTTTGGCGTCCAGCGAGTTGCCGCAAGGGCCTTGATCGGCGACGAGGGTGGAGGCCCTCCTGGTGATCGTGGTCGTTTAGTCCCCCTGGAGGGGGTCCAGACGACCACGATCTACAAGGTGTCCCGCCGATCAAGGGATCAGCGGCCCTACCGTCAGGTAGTTCGAGGACGTCGCCCACTAGCAGGCCCGCACGGGCCGGCGCAGCCGGCGGGGCGAGCGCGACCGACGGACGGGTGAGGCCGCGGGGTACAGCGGCATCGAGAAACGGCGGCGCGGTGGTCAATGGACGCATTGCTGCTAGCAGGTCGACAGGCTCGCGGGGCCGACCGGCCGCGGCCGGCCCCGGGGCCGTGCCGGCCGGGTCAGGGTTCGACCTGGATCTTGCGGCCTACGCCGTCGCGGAACTGGGTCATGGCCTTGGCGTAGTCGTCCAGGGGGTAGCGGTGGCTGATGAAGACGTCGGCCGGGAGGAGGCCGGTCGACCACAGCTCGCCCGCCCGGTCGAAGCTGTGCAGGACCGCCATCGAGCCGGTGATGGTGATCTCCTGGTTGTAAATCTTGTAGGGCTCGATGACCGCCCGCGCGCCGTACGACGCCACGCCGAACTGGAGGAACGTGCCGCCCTTGCCCACCCGGGCCAGGCCGTCGGTGATGGCCGCCTCGGCGCCGGTGCAGTCGACGACCACGTCCCAGCCGCGGGGGGCGGTCAGCTCGTCGGCCGAGGCGGCCGCGGCCGAGCAGCCGAGCAGGCGGGCGGTGTCCAGGCGGGTCGGGTTGATGTCCACCATGGACACCGTGGCGGCGCCGGCGCGTTTGGCCAGCTCCATCATCATCAGGCCCATCGTGCCGGCGCCGTAGATGAGGTAGTGGTCGGCCAGCCGTCGCGGCAGCACGTCGAAGCCGCGTACCGCGCAGGACAACGGCTCGATCAGGGCGGCGTCCGCCACGTTGACGGAAGCAGGGAGGCGGAAGCAGTTGGCGACCGGCGCGAGCGCGAACTCGGCCGCGCCGCCGGGCTTGGTGACGCCGATCGCGTTCCAGTTTTCGCACAGGTTGCCGCGGGCCCGTTTGCACTGGTAGCACTCTCCACAGTGCAGGGACGGGTCCACGGCCACCTGCTCCCCGACCGCGATCTCGGTCACCGCGCTGCCCACCTCTACCACGCGGCCGGCGAACTCGTGGCCGGGGATGATCGGGTACGCCGGGGCGAACTCACCGTCCATGATGTGCAGGTCGGTGCCGCAGATGCCGCAACCGGCGACCTCCACGACCACGTCCCGCGGGCCCGGGGTGGGATCGGGCACCTTCTCGATGGCGATCTGCCCGGGTGTCACCACAACAGCGGCCTTCACTTCACAGCTCCCATCGACAGGCCCCGCACGAGCTGCTTCTGCGCCAGCCAACCGGCCAGCACGACGGGCAGGGACACCAGCGTGGCGGCGGCACACAGCCGGGCCAGGAACAGCCCTTCCGAGGAGATGAACCCGACCAGGAAGATCGGCGCCGTGCCGGCGCGGGTCGCGGTCAGGTTGACCGCGAAGAAGAACTCGTTCCAGGAGAAGATGAAACAGATCAGCGCGGTGGCGGCCAGGCCCGGCGAGACGATCGGCAGCAGCACCCGCCGGATCGACATCAGCAGCCCGGCGCCGTCCATCTCGGCGGCCTCCAGCACCGACGTGGGCACCTCCAGCAGGAACGAGCGCATCATCCAGATGGCCAGCGGGAGGTTCATGGCGGAGTAGAGGATCACCATGGTCCAGACGTTGTCGAGCATGCCGAGCTCCTTGACCACCAGGTAGATGGGGAGGAGCGCGGCCACGGCCGGCAGCATCTTGGTGGAGATGAAGAAGAACAGCGCGTCCCGCCACTTCGCGACCGGCCGCAGCGACAGCGCGTACGCGGCCGGGGTGGCCAGCACCAGCACGAGCAGCGTGGAGAAGAGGCTGGCCATCAGCGAGTTCAGCAGGTAGGGCGTGAGGTCGCGGTCGAACACCTGCCGGTAACCGTCCAATGTGGGCGTGAAGACCCACGTGGGCGGGTTGGACGCGGCGTCGGCCTCCCGCTTGAAGCCGGTCAGCACCATCCACAGCACCGGGAAGAAGAAGACCAGCCCGCACACCCAGGCCACCACGGTCCACAGTGAACGCCTCATCGCTGCACCTCCATCCGGAAGAGGCCGGAGATGACCCGCAGCGCGAAGGTGGCGACCACGATCGTGCCGATCACCACGACGACGCCGGCGGCGGCCGCCTCGCCGTACTCGAACTTGCGGAACGTGGTCAGGTAGATCTCGTACGGCAGGTTGGTGGTCGCCGTGCCCGGCCCGCCCTGGGTGATGGTGAAGACCGCGTCGAACGTCTGCACCAGGTAGATCGAGCCGAGCAGTGCGGACAGTTCCAGGTAGGGGCGCAGGTACGGGAGCGTGACGTGCAGGAAGGTCTGCCACGCGGTCGCGCCGTCGACGCGGGCCGCCTCGAGTGTCTCCAGCGACTGCGCCTGCAGGCCGGCCAGGATGATCAGCATCATGAACGGCGTCCACTGCCACACGAGCGTGGCGACGACCGCGACCATCGGGTACGTGGAGACCCAGTCGGTGTCGCCGCCGAGCACGCCGTTGACGAGGCCGTACGCCGGGTTGTAGATGGCGTGCTTCCACAGCAGCGCGGCGGCCATCGGCATCACCAGGAACGGCGTGATGAGCAGCGTGCGCACGATGCCCCGGCCGGGAAACTTCCGGTCGAGCAGGATCGCCAGCCCCAGGCCGAGCAGCACCGACACGATGACCGAGCTGGCGGTCAGCACGACGGTGTTGAGCAGCGCCGCGCGCAGCCGGCCGTCCGACAGCACCGTGCCGTAGTTGTCGAGCCCGACGAAGGAGCGCGACCCGGGCCGCAGCGCGTTCCAGCTCAATGTGGACAGGTACAGCGTGACGAGGAAGGGCACCTGCGTCACGACGATCGCGAAGATCAGCGCGGGGAGCAGCGGCGCCCGCCGGGACCACCGGTCCCGCCGGGAGGGCGCCCGCCCGACCCGGCGCGAGACGGGCCGGGCGGGCGCTTTCGCCAAGGTGGTCGAGGTCATTTGCGGTACTTCTCGGCGACGTCCTCGGCGAGCTTCTGGCCGTCGGCGAGGGCCTTGTCCACTGTGGTCTTGCCGGCGATCGCCGACGCCACCTCCTGGGAGACCTTCGTGCCCAGGTCGGCGAACTCGGGGATGCCGACGAACTGCACACCCAGCGCGGGCCGCGGCTGGAGGCCCGGGTTGGTCGGGTCGGCCTCCTCGATCGCCTTCAGCGTGATGTCCGCGAACGCGGTGGCCGACTGCTTGTACTCGGGCAGGTTGTAGGTCGAGGTGCGCTTGCCCGCCGGCAGCCGCGACCAGCCCAGCTTCTCCCCCACCAGCTTCTCGTACTCCTTGCCGGTGGCCCACGAGATGAACTTCCACGCGGCGTCGGCCTGCTTGGTGGTCTTCGGCATCGCCCACGCCCAGGCCCACAGCCAGCCGGACGACTTGGTCTTGTTCACCGGCGCGTAGGCGTAGCCGACCTTGCCGGCCACCTTGGACGCGGACGCGTCTTCGAGCGTGCCCGCGGCGGAGGTCGCGTCGTACCACATCGCCGCCTTGCCCTGCCCGAACGTGTTGAGGCACTCGGTGAAGCCGGCCTGCGACGCGCCCGCCTCGCCGTACCGCCGCACGAGGTCCACATAGAACTTGGTGGCCTGGGTGAACTCCGGCGAGTTCACCTTGGGGGTCCAGTCCTTCTCGAACCATGTGCCGCCGAACGTGTTCACGACCGTCGTGAGTGGAGCGAAGACCTCGCCCCAGCCGGGCAGACCGCGCAGGCAGATGCCCGCGACGCCGGCCTTCTTGTCGTTGAGCCGGGCGGCGAAGTCGGCGACCTGCTGCCACGTGGGGCGCTCCGGCATCGTGATGCCCTTGGCCGCGAAGAGCTCCTTGTTCCACATCAGGAACGACGACTCGCCGTAGAACGGCGCCGCGTAGAGCTTGCCGTCCTCACCGGACAGTGACTTCACCATCGGTTCGAGCAGGTCGGCCTTGTCGTAGCCCGAGTCCCCGTCGGCGTACGACGAAAGCTCGTGCAGCCAGCCGTTCTTGGCCCAGATGGGCGCCTCGTACGCCCCGATGGTCGCCACGTCGTACTGCCCGCCCTGGGTGGCCACGTCCTGCGTGACTTTGTCGCGCAGCTCGTTCTCGGGAAGGATCGTGAACTTGACCGTGATGCCGGTTTCCTTGGTGAAGGTGTCGGCGGTGAGCTTGGCGATGTCCTCCATCTGCGGGTTGCCCACCATGAGCGCGGTGATGGTCTTGCTGTCTCCGTCGCTGCTGGAGCCGGAGCCACCGGCGCCCGAGCAGGCGGTGAGTGTCATAACAAGAGCCGAAATAGCAATAAATAAGGGGCGGCGTGGCACGACAAACCTCCCGGGAGAGCGACTCAGCGAAGGCTCAGACCCGCAGCACCTGCGGGCCGAGCAGGGAGTAACGGTGTGCCTCGGACGCGGGCAGCGCCGCGTCCGTGACGATTGTTTCGAAGTCCGCGATCTCGGCGAAGCGGCAGAAGCTGCTCACCCCGAACTTCGTGTGCACCCCGGCGAACACCCGCCGCCGGGAGACGCGGACGACCTGTGCCTTCACGTCGGCGACCGCCGGGTCGGGCGTGGTCAGCCCGTGCTCGCGGGAGATGCCGTTGGCGCCGACGAAGGCGAGGTCGATGACGAAGCCGGCCAGCATCCCGGTGGCCCAGTGGTCGACCGTGGCGAGTGTGCGCCCGCGCACCCTCCCGCCGAGCAGCAGCACGGTGGTGGCCGGGTTGGCGGCGAGGATGGCGGCCGTGCTCAGCGACGCGGTGACCACGGTGAGGCTCCGGTCGGCGGGCAGCGCCTCGGCGATGAGCTGGGGCCCGAACCCCTCGTCGACGAAGACCGTCTCGGCGTCGCCCACGAGATCGGCGCAGGCGGCCGCGATCCGGCGCTTTTCCGGCACCAGGCGGGTGGTGCGCATCGCGAGGGTGGTCTCGAAGCGGGCGGTCTCCACCGCGCGCGCCCCGCCGTGCGTGCGCCGGACCAGCCCGTGCTGCTCCAGCATGCGCAGGTCGCGCCGGATGGTCTCCGGCGCCACGGCGAGCTCGGCGGCGAGCTTGGCCACGTCGACGTCGCCGTTGCTGCGCGCCAGCACGAGGATGCGGTGCTGCCGCTCGTCGGCCTTCATCCTCCGCACCTCCGTCCTGAGCCCGCGCGTAAACATGTTCTAACACCGCCGTAACGGTGTGAGCCGGTTCACAGAGCGGGTTCCTGCGCCTGACTTTGCCCGTTCGGACCCGCGGGAGCAACGCTTACCTGAGGATTTATCGGACATGAACGCAGGATTGGGATGCCCGAGCGGGCGGAGTTCTCGCCCGTTCTATGCCCGGGTGCGCCGCCACTCATGCACGAGGAGCCACGCGAGGTAAACGCCGCCGATGGCCGAGGTGGCGAGCCCGACCGGCAGCGCCGCCGCCCCGAACGCCCGCTGGACGGCCAGGTCGCCGCCGGTCAGCAGCAGCGCCCCCATCAGCCCCGCCGCCATCAGGCCCGGGCCCGCCGACCGGGTCAGCCGCCGCGCCACCTGCGGCGCCGCGAGCGCCACGAAGGCGATCGGGCCCGCGGCCGCCGTCGCGACCGCGCTCAACGCGACAGCCGCCAACACCAAGATCCCTCTGGTACGCGCGACGGGCACCCCAAGCGCACGAGCGGTGTCGTCGCCCATCTCCAGCATGGCCAGCTTCCGTCCATAGTGGAGCACGAGCGGCAGCAGCACCGCCAGTGCCAGCGCGAGCGGCCGCACGTGGTCCCACCGCCGGCCGTTGAGGCTGCCGATCAGCCACACCTGCGCGGCGATCGCGTCGTCGAGGCTGGCCCGCGCGATGAGGTAGTTGTTGAGCGCGACGAACATCGCGGACAGCCCGATGCCGATCAGGATCAGCCGCATCCCGGAGAGCGTGCGGCGAAACGCGATCCCGTACACCAGCGCGAGCGTGCCCAGCCCGCCCGCGACCGCACCGGCCGCCACCTGGTACATGCCGCCGTCGAAGAGCAGGATCACGACGACCGCGCCGGCGGCCGACCCGTTCGTGAAGCCGATGACGTCCGGGCTGCCCAGCGGGTTGCCGGACAGGCGCTGCATGACCGCGCCGCCGACGCCGAGCGCGAAGCCGACGAGGACGCCGGTGAGCAGGCGCGGCATCCGCAGCGTCAGCACGATGAAGTCGGTACCCGGCGGGCCCTGGCCGGCGATCGTCTTGAGCACGTCGAGCAGCGGCACCGGGTAGTCGCCGGTCGTCATGGTGACCGCCCCGACGCCGGCGGCCGCGAGCGTGAGCGCGACGCAGACGGCGAGGGCGCGCTGGGGAATCCGGACCGAGACGCGGTCCCGCGGCGTGCGAAGCACCGTCTGTGTCCGCCACGCTCCGCCGCCCGTAGCCTCGCGACTCCCGCTCACAGCCGGGCCAGCTTCCGTCGCCGGCACAGGGCGATGAAGACCGGCGCGCCCACGAAGGCGGTGACCACGCCGGCCTGGAGCTCGGCGGGCGCGATCACCACCCGGCCGACGACGTCGGCGCCGAGCAGGAGCACAGGGGCGAGCACCATCGAGTACGGCAGCACCCACCGCTGGTCCGGCCCCACGATCATCCGGGCCACGTGCGGCACGGCGAGGCCGACGAAGCCGATCGGACCGGCCGCCGCCGTGGCCGCCCCGCAGAGCAGCGTCACCGCGACCGCGCCGAGCACGCGGGTGCGGCCCACGTGCGCGCCGAGCGCCCGGCCGGCGTCGTCGCCGAGCGCGAGCGCGTTGAGCGGGCGGGCGAGCAGCAGCGCGAGCACGATGCCGACCGCGATGAACGGCGCCACCCGCACGAGCGTGTCCTCGCGGCGGCCGGCGAGCGAGCCGACCACCCAGTACCGGAACTGGTTGAACGCCTCCGGGTCGAGCAGCAGCACCGCGTAGGTGACCGCGCCGAGCGCCGCGCTCACCGCCGCGCCGGCCACGACGAGGCGCTCGGGGGTGGCGGCGCGGCCGGCCGAGCCGATCAGGTACACGAGCACGGAGACGGCCGCCGCGCCGAGGAACGCGAACCACACGTACCCGACGACGCTGGTCACCCCGGCGTACGCGATCGCGAGGGCCACGGCGGCGGCCGCGCCGACGTTGACGCCGAGCAGTCCCGGGTCGGCCAGCGGGTTGCGGGTCACCCCCTGCATCAGCGCGCCGGCGAGCCCGAGCGCGGCGCCGACGAGCACCGCGAGGAACGCGCGCGGGATGCGCAGTTCGTGGATGATCGCCGCGTCGCTGGAGCCGTCGTCGTGCCACAGCACGCTCCACACGGCGGTGAAAGGGATCTGCTTCGACCCCACCCACACGCTCACCAGGAAGACAAGGAGGAGTGCACCGGCGGCGACGAGTAGGCCAGTGCCCTTGGCCACCCCTCTCGCCACATCCACGGTTGTTAGATTAGCCTCGCCTTACTATGCGAGGTGATCGAGGGACAGTCCTGGGCCGGGCGATCGGTGGCCAGCGGCGGCACGTGGCCGTGGCGGCTCTCCTGGCGGCCGGACACCAGGCCGGCGAGGCGCTCGTACCCGTGCTGATCGGTGTGGTCATCGACACCGCGGTGGCCACCGGATCGGTGACCCGGCTGGTGCTGTGGCTCGCCGTGCTGGGCGGTGTCTTCGCGGTGCTGTCGTACAGCTACAGGTTCGGCGCCCGCGCGGCCGAGCGGGCCTCCGAGTGGGCCGGCCACGACCTGCGGGTGGGGCTCACCCGCCGCATCCTCGACCCGCGCGGCGGCGCCGAGACCGGGCGCCTGGCCGGCGAGCTGACCAACATCGCGACCGGCGACGCCCGCCGGGTCGGCGGCGTCAACGTGGTGCTCCCCGCCGGCATCGCCGCGCTCACCGGCCTGCTGGTCAGCGCGGCCGCGCTGCTGTGGATATCGGTGCCGCTCGGCCTCGTCGTGCTGCTCGGCGCGCCGCCGCTGCTGTGGCTCGGCCACCTGCTCGGCCGCCCCCTGGAGCGCCGCAGCGCCGTCGAGCAGGAGCGCGCCGCACACGCCTCGGGCGTCGCCGCCGACCTCGTCGCCGGCCTCCGCGTGCTGAAGGGCATCGGCGCCGAAGGGGCGGCGGTCGCGCGCTACCGGCGTACCAGCCAGGACTCGCTGTCCGCGACGCTGCGGGCGGCCCGGGCGCAGGCCGCGCACGACGGCGCGATCCTCGCGCTGACCGGGGTGTTCATCGCGGCCGTCGCGCTGGTCGGCGGCCGCCTGGCCGCGAACGGCGACATCAGCGTCGGCGACCTCGTCGCGGCCGTCGGCCTCGCGCTCTTCCTGCTCACCCCGCTCCAGCTCCTCGCCTGGGTCAACGCCCAGCTGGCACAGGGCCGCGCCTCGGCCGGCCGGATCGCCGCGGTGCTCTCCGCGCCGCCGGCCGTCGCCGCGGGCCAGGGGCGGATGCCCGATCCGGTACGCGGCCACGTCGCCCTGTCCGGCGTCCACCACGGCGCGCTGTCCGGTGTGGACCTGGAGGTGGCGGCCGGCGAGCTGCTCGGCGTGGTGGCACCCGACCCCGCGGCCGCGACGGCACTGCTCGCCACGCTCGCCCGCGACACCGACCCCGACGCGGGCACGGTGACGCTGGACGGCGTTCCGCTGTCCACACTGGACCCGGCCGAGCTGCGCGGCGCCATCCTCGTCTCCGCCCACCACGCGATCCTCTTCGCCGGCACCCTGGCGTCCAACGTCTCGTCCACCGGGGACGGCGAGGTCGGCCGGGCGATGGCCGCGGCGGCCGCCGACGAGGTCGCACACAGCCTCCCGGACGGCGCGGATACCGTGCTGGGCGAGCGGGCGCAGTCCCTCTCCGGCGGGCAGCGCCAGCGGGTGGCTTTGGCCCGCGCGCTGGCCGCGGATCCCCCGGTGCTCGTGCTGCACGACCCGACGACCGCGGTCGACGCGGTCACCGAGGCGCGGATCGCGGCCGGCATCCGCGAGGTCCGCGCCGGCCGCACCACCATCGTGGTGACGACGAGCCCCGCGTTGCTGGCGGCGACCGACCGCGTGGCGGTCCTCGACGGCGGCACGGTCACCGCGCTCGGCCACCACGCCGACCTCGTCGCGAACGACCCCTCCTACCGTGCGGCGGTGCTCCAGTGAACTCCGAGGTCCTGCTCCCGACCGCGAGCGGGCGCGAAACGTGGGCCGCCGTACGCGAGCTGCTGCGCGGCCGGCGGCTGACGGCGGGCGTCGCGTTCGCCGTGCTGGTGGCGGCGACGTCGGCCAGCCTGTTCACCGCGCCGCTGCTCGGGCGGATCGTCGACCTCGTCGCGGACGGCCGCCCGGCGAGCGCGCTCACCACACCGATCGTGTTGCTCGCGGTCGTCGCGGTCGTCCAGGGCGCCCTCACCGCGCTCGGCGTGACGCTCGTCGCCGGCGTGGGCGAGGAGATGCTGGCCCAGCTCCGCGAACGGTTCGTGGCGCGGGCGCTGTGCCTCCCCCTCGACCGCCTCGAACGGGCCGGCTCCGGCGACCTCAGCGCCCGGGTCACCGCCGACGTGGCCATCGTGGCCGAGGCGGTCCGGCGCGCGCTGCCCCAGCTCGCCCGCTCCGGGCTCGCGATCGTGCTCACGCTCGTGGGCATGGCGGTGCTCGACTGGCGGTTCCTGCTGGCCGCGCTGCTCGCCGTGCCCGTGCAGGCGCACACCGTGCGGTGGTACGTGCGCAAGGCCATCCCGCTCTACGCCGAGCAGCGGGTCAGCGTCGGCGTCCAGCAGCAGCAGCTGCTCGACACGGTGGGCGGCGCCGCCACGGTGCGCGCCTTCCGCCTCGCCGACCGCCACGTCGACCTGGTGAACGAGCGCTCGTCCGCCACGGTCCGGCTCGCGCTGCGCGCGGTGCGGCTGATGACGAGCTTCTTCGGTCGGCTCAACCTGGCCGAGTACATCGGGCTGAGCGCGGTGCTGGTCACCGGGTTCGTGCTGGTGCGCGCGGACGCCGCGACGATCGGCACCGCGACCGCCGCCGCGCTGTACTTCCACAACCTCTTCACGCCCTTCAACGTGGCGCTCTCCCTTGTGGACGACGCGCAGGTGGCCGCCGCCGGACTCGCCCGGCTCGTCGGGGTGGCGTCGCTGCCGGCGACCCCGCACACCGCCGCGCCGGAGATGGTCGGCGGGTCGGTCAAGGCGGCCGGGCTCGGCCACTCCTACGTGCCCGGCCATCCCGTGCTGCGCGACGTCGACCTGCACATCGAGCCCGGCGAACGGGTCGCGCTGGTCGGCGCCAGCGGCGCCGGGAAGACCACGGTGGCCAAGCTGATCGCGGGCATCCACCGCCCGTCGAGCGGCACGGTCCACCTCGGCGGGGTACGCCTCGACGAGCTCGGCCCGGCCGCGACCGGCGGGACCGTCGCGCTGATCACGCAGGAGGTGCACGTCTTCGCCGGCCGGCTCGACGAGGACCTGCGCCTCGCCCGGCCCGGCGCCAGCGACGCGGAGCTGCGCGCCGCGCTCGAACGGGTCGGCGCGCTCCCCTGGGCGCGGGCGCTGCCGGACGGACTGTCCACCGTGGTCGGTGAGGGCGGGCACCCGCTCACGGTCACCCAGGCGCAGCAGCTCGCCCTCGCCCGCCTGGTGCTCGCCGACCCACCGATCGCGGTGCTCGACGAGGCCACCGCCGACGCCGGCAGCGCGGGCGCCCGCGTGCTGGAGGAGTCGGCCGCCGCCGCGCTGGCCGGGCGTACCGGCCTGGTGGTCGCGCACCGCCTCACCCAGGCCGCGGCCGCCGACCGGGTGATCGTGCTGGAGGCCGGCCGCGTGGTCGAGGCCGGCACCCACGACGACCTTGTCGCGGCCGGCGGCCGGTACGCCGCCCTGTGGGCGGCCTGGTCCACGACCCGCTAGGCCTGGCACGCCCCCGGGGAAACGTGGAGCGCGGCGGAGCGTTTTCTGGGGGTGCGTTTCCCGCGGCCTCACCCGTCCGCCGTTGGTCGCGCTCACTCGCGAAGACCGCCGAGGGGCTTGTCCCGCGGACCCGGCAGCGGACGGCCGGGGATCTCGGCTCGCCCTCCGAGCCGCCGGCCGGGAGCGGTGCCCGCGGGAGCATACGGTCCGCGGCTGACGCGGACGCGGGCAAATATGTCTCCGAGAAACGGACGGGCGGCGACCCTGACCCCGAAAGGTCTCGGCTAGCCGCGGTCGGCCATCGACTCGCGCAGGCTGCGCGGGCGCAGGTCGGTCCAGTGTGTCTCGACGTACGCGAGGCAGGCGTCCCGCGAGTCTTCGCCGAAGACGGCGGTCCAGCCCTCCGGGACGTCCACGAAGGACGGCCACAGCGAGTGCTGCTCCTCGGAGTTGACGAGCACGTAGTAGCGGCCCTCGGGGTCCTCGAACGGGTTGGTCACGGGGTTTCCTCCTTCGCGGTGCGGGCGATCGCCTCGAGCGCCCGGAACCAGGCCAGCGCCAGGTCCTCGACTGTCTCCTCGGTCAGCAGCGCCGCCGGCCACTCCCACCGGGCGCTCAGCACGAGGCCGCCCGGACGGTCCTCGGCGTGCGCGACGACGGAGAGCGTGTACTCCATCGTCATGCCCGCGTCGGCGCCGCCGCCGACCGCGTCCATCTCCGGCGCGTACGCCCAGTCTGCCGCCTCCGGGAAGTCGAAGCGACCCAGGTAGTTGAACTGGACCGCGGGCACCGGCCGGGCGGCGAGAGTGGCCGCGGTGGCCGGGTTGAGGTGCCGCAGCAGGCCGTACCCGATGCCGCTGTCCGGAATCCGGGCCAGGTGCGACCGGATGCGGGCCACCGCGGCGCGGGTGGCGGGGCCGCCGGCGAGCGCCGCCCCGGCGTCGACCGGGCCGAGGTCCAGGCGCACCGGGTACACGCTGGTGAACCAGCCGACGGTGCGGGACAGGTCGACGAGGTCGCCGGCCACCTGCTCCTCGCGGCCGTGCCCCTCCAGGGCGACGAGAAGGGGGCCGCCCGCCGCGATCGCGAGGCCGGTCAGGAGCACGTCGTTGACGCTCGCGCCGAGCGCCGACGGCACCGGGCCGAGCAGCGCCGCGGTCACCTCGGCCGGCAGCGTCAGCGTCAGCGACCGGGCCGTCGCGACGACGTCGCGGGACCGGTCCGGTGCGGGGCCGAACGACCCGCCGCCGTCCAGGATCTCCGTCCACAGTGGCAGCTCCGCGGCGCGGTCCGGGTCGGTGGCGCGCTCGGCGAGGCGGTTGGCCCAGCTGGCGAACGCCGTGCCGACCGGGGTGAGCGCGGCCGGCCCGTCCCGCCACGCGGCGGCCAGGTCGGGGATGAGGATCCGCCACGAGACGCCGTCGACGACAAGGTGGTGGACGACCAGGAGCAGCCGGCCGGCGCGGCCCGGCCCGGCGTCGAACCACACCGCCCGCACCATCGTGCCGGCGTCCGGGTCGAGCGCGTCCCGCGCCACCTCGGCGGCGCGGGCCACGACGCCCGCCAGGTCCGCCTGGTCCACACCGGACACGTCCACCCGCACCGTCCACCCGGCGGCCGGCGCGGTGCCCCGGCCGCGGACCGCCAGGCGCCAGTCCGGTGTGGACCGGTCGAGGCGGGCGCGCAGCATGTCGTGCCGGTCCACCACCGCGTCGAGAGCGCGCAGGAGCCGCTCCCAGCCGAGGTCGGCCGGCACCTGGAGGACGACCGACTGGTTGTAGCCGTCGATCGGGCCGCCCAGCTCGCGCAGCCAGTGCATGACCGGGGTGAGCGGCAGCTCGGCCGGCCCGTCGCCGGTGCCGGCCGCGACGGCCGTGGCGGTGGCGAGCGGCGCCAGCGCGGCGACCGTGCGGTGCCGGAACAGGTCGCGGGGGCGGATCGCCAGCCCGGCCGCGCGGGCCCGGCTGACCAGCTGGATGGAGATTATGCTGTCGCCGCCGAGCGCGAAGAAGTCGTCGTCCACGCCGACCTCGGCCACGCCCAGCACCTCGGCGAAGACCCGGCACAGCAGCCGCTCGCGGTCGGTCGACGGTGCCCGCCCGGTGCCGGCGGCGGCGTAGTCGGGCGCGGGCAGGGCGGCCCGGTCGAGCTTGCCGTTGGGCAGCAGCGGCAGGCGCTCCAGCGGCACGATCGCGGCCGGCACCATGTGGTCGGGCAGGGCCCGGGCGGCGTGCCGGCGCAGGTCGTCCACCGCGGCGGAGGTGACGGCGTACGCGACGAGGTGGCGGGAGCGCCGGGCGTCGTCGCGCACCACCACGACCGCCTCCGCCACCGCGGGGTGGTCGGCCAGCACGGCCTCGATCTCGGCCGGCTCGATCCGGTAGCCGCGGATCTTCACCTGGTCGTCGGCGCGCCCGAGATACTCGAGGCGGCCGTCCTCGGTCCAGCGCGCGAGGTCGCCGGTGCGGTACATGCGCGCGCCCGCCGGGCCGTACGGGTCGGCCACGAACCGTTCGGCGGTCAGCCCGTGCCGGCCCAGGTAGCCGCGGGCCAGGCCGGCGCCGGCGAGGTACAGCTCACCGGCGGCGCCGGGCGGGAGCAGCCGGAGCGCCGAGTCGAGGACGTAGGCGCGGGCGTTCTCCACCGGCCGGCCGACGACCGGTCGCGCGGTGTCCCGCACCCGGGCGACGAGCGCGTCCACTGTGCACTCGGTCGGCCCGTACAGGTTGTAGGCCTCGGTGCCGGGCAGCATGCGCAGCGCCGTCCACAGTGGCTCGGGGACCGCCTCCCCGCCGACGCCGACGACGGCGAGCGGGCAGTGGCCGTCCCGGACCAGGCCGAGCGCCGCCATCTGGGCGAAGTACGAGGGGGTCACCTCCAGGAAGTCCAGCTCCCGCGCGGCGGCCGCGAGCAGCTCGGGGTCGCGCTGCGTCTCCTCGTCCAGGACGTGCAGCTCGTGCCCGTCGAGCAGCCAGAGCTGCGGCTGCCACGACGCGTCGAACGAGAACGACCAGGCGTGCCCCACGCGCAGGCGCTCCCGCCCGGTGGCGGCGACCGCCGGCCGGTACAGCGTCTCGCGGTGCGAGTGGAAGAGGTTGGCGAGGTTGTCGTGGGTGACGACGACGCCCTTGGGGCGGCCGGTCGAGCCGGAGGTGTAGATGACGTACGCCGCGTCTCCCGGGTGTGCGCGCGGACGCGCTGTCCCGGGGCTCAGCCCGTCGAGCGTCACGACAGGGACGTCGCCGGCCGGGAAGCCCGGAGCCGCCACCACGCACACCGGCGCCGCGTCGGCGAGCATGAACGCGACGCGGTCGGCCGGGTAGTCCGGGTCGAGCGGCAGGTACGCGGCGCCGGCCTTGTGGGTGCCGAGGATCGCGGCGACCATGTCGGCCGTGCGGGGCAGGGCGAGCGCGACGACCCGTTCCGGGCCGGCTCCGTGCGCGACGAGCCGTTCGGCGATCGCGTTCGCGCGGGCGTCCAGCTCGGCGAACGTCCACCGGGTGCCGCCGCTGACCACCGCGGTGCGGTCCGGCCCGGCGGCCACCTGTGCGGCGAACAGCTCCGGCACGGTGGCCGGCTCGCTCGACCGTGCGGCGCCGCGCCCGGCCGCCAGGATCCGCTCCCGCTCGCCGGCCTCGAGCAGGTCGATCCGGCCGACCGGCAGAGCGGGGTCGCCGGCGAGCGCGGCGAGCACGGTGGCGAACCGCGCGCCCAGCCGGGCGACGGCCGGCTCGTCGAAGAGGTCCGCCCGGTACTCGGCGACCAGGCGCAGCCGCGTGCCCGGGTCCACGGCCCAGGTCAGCGGGTAGTGCGTGGCGTCCTCGCCGCCCCCGCCGACGACCCGCACGTCGCCGGGCAGGCCCACCACTTCGGCGGCGCCGTCCGGGAAGTTCTCGAACACGACGAGGGTGTCGAAGAGCTCGCCCAGGCCGGCCAGCCGCTGGATGTCGGCCAGGCCCAGGTGCTGCGCCTCGACGAGGCCGGACTGCGCTTCCCAGAGGCGTTCCAGCACGGTGCCGACCGGGTCGGACGGGGCGCAGCGCACGCGGACCGGCACGGTGTTGATGAACAGGCCGATCATCGACTCGACGCCGGGCAGGTCGGCGGGGCGGCCCGAGACGGTGGCGCCGAAGACCACGTCGTCGCGGCCGGCGAGCCGGCCGAGCACGATGCCCCAGGCGGCCTGCACGAGCGTGCTGACCGTCATGCCGCGCTGCCGGGCGGCCGCGGCGATCCGCGCCGTCAGGTCCACCGGGAGTTCCGTGGTGTGGCGGCGGGGCACGGCCGGCACCCGGTCCGGGTCGGCCGGCGTGATCCGGGTCGGCTCGGCGAGACCGGCCAGCGCCGCGCGCCAGGCCGCCTCGGCCTCCACCCGGTCCCGGCGGGCCAGCCAGGCCAGGTACTCGCGGTACGGCACGGCCGGCGGCAGGGTCCCTCCGCTGTAGAGGGTCATCAGCTCGCGGACCAGCGGCCCGCCCGACCAGCCGTCGAGCAGCAGGTGCTGGTGGGTGAGGACGAGCCGGTGCTCCTCCGGGCCGAAGCGGACCAGCGCGAGCCGCAGCAGGGGCGGCTCGGCGGGGTCGAAGCGGCCCCGCTGCCCGGCAAGGCAACGGGACCACGCCCCGTCCCGCTCGGCGCCGTCCACACCGGACAGGTCCAGCTCCGCCCAGGGCAGGGTGGCCTTCGCCGGTACGACGGCGACGGCGCGGCCCGAGCGCAGGTAGCGGAAGCCGGCGCGCAGGTTCGCGTGCCGGTCGAGCAGGCCCTGCCCGGCCGCCCGCAGCGCCGCCGCGTCGACCGGCCCGGACAGCGCGAAGTACGACTGGACGGTGTAGACGTCCGGCCCCTCGGTGTCCAGGGTGGAGTGGAAGAGCAGGCCGGCCTGGAGCGGCGACAGCGGCAGCACCTCGGCGGCGCCGGTCAGCTCGGCGCGTTCGGCCGCGTCCAGGGCGACCAATGTGGACGGCACCGGTCCGGTATCGACGACCTCGCCGGCCAGTGCGGCGAGGCCGGCGATCGTGCGGCCGGTGAAGACGTCCCGGGGCCGGATCGCGAGCCCGGCGGCGCGGGCCCGGCCGACGAGCTGGATCGCCACGATGCTGTCGCCGCCGAGCGCGAAGAAGTCGTCGTCGACCCCGACCGCGGGCAGGCCGAGCAGGTCGGCGACGACCCGGCTGAGCGCCTCCTCGCGCGCGTCGCGGGGCGCGGTGCCGCCGGTGGTTAAGACCGGTGCGGGCAGCGCCTTGCGGTCCAGCTTGCCGTTCGGGGTGAGCGGCAGCGGCCCGTCGAGCACCATCACCGTCGCCGGCACCATGTAGTCGGGCAGCGACGTGGCGACGTGGGTGCGCAGCGCGGCGCCGTCGAGGGGTTCGCCGGCGGGCACCGCGTACCCGACGAGCCGCGTCACCGTGCCGGTGCGGTGCGGCACGACGGCGGCCTGCGCGACGCCGGGGTGGCCGGCGAGCGCGGCCTCCACCTCGCCGAGCTCGACCCGGAAGCCGCGGATCTTCACCTGGTCGTCGACCCGACCGAGGAAGTCGAGCGTGCCGTCCGCGCGCCAGCGGGCCCGGTCGCCGGTGCGGTACATGCGCCCGCCCGGCCCGGTGAACGGGTCCGGCACGAACCGGGTCGCGGTCAGGTCCGGCCGGCCGAGGTAGCCCCGGGCCAGGCCGCGCCCGCCGACGTACAGCTCGCCCACCACGCCGGGCGGCACCGGGCGCAGGGTGGCGTCGAGCACGTACGCGCGGGTGTTGGGGTCCGGCCGTCCGATGGGGACGGACCCGCTCCAGCCCGGCTCGGCGGGCCAGAGCGTGGAGTTGACCGTCGCCTCCGTCAGCCCGTAGGCGGCGATGAGGCGGACCCGGCCGGCCCACCGCGCGATGAGGTCCGGCGGCACGGTCTCGGTGCCGACGAGGATGACCGATCCCTCGGGCAGCTCGCACTCCGGCGGGAGCGCGGACACCAGCGACGGCGGCAGGATCATGTGGGTGATCCGCTGCTCGTCGAGGAAGTCGGTGAGCACCTTGTCGGCGACCCGGGCCTCGTCGGGCACGAGCACGAGCCGGGCGCCGGTGCAGAGCGCCATTGCGAGCTCGAAGACGGCCACGTCGAACCCGACCGAGGCGAAGTGCAGCACGTGGCTGTCCTCGGTGACGCCCATCCGGTCCTGCGCGGTGGCGACGAGGCTGGCGATGCCCTCGTGCGGCACGACGACGCCCTTGGGACGGCCGGTCGAGCCGGAGGTGTAGATGACGTACGCGGCCTGGTCGAGGTGGACGTACGGGGCCGCCGCGGGGCCGTCCACCGTGGACCCCGCGAGGTCGGCCGGGGTGAGCACGAGCTGGGCGCCGGAGTCCTCGACCATGTACGCGAGCCGCTCGGGCGGGTGCACCGGGTCGAGCGGCAGGTAGGCGGCGCCGAGCCGGAGCGTGGCCAGGATCGCGGCGACCATGTCGGCCGTGCGGGGGATGTCGATGCCGACCACGCTCTCCGGGCGTACGCCCCGGGCGTGCAGCAGCCGGGCGATCTCCTCGGCGCGGGCGTCCAGCTCGCGGTAGGTGAGGTGCCGGTCGCCGTCGACCACCGCGACCGCTTCCGGCCGCGCGGCCACCTGGCGGGCGAAGAGCGCGGGCAGCGACTCCTCCGGCACGGCGCGGTCGGTCGCGTTGAAGCCGACCAGCACCCGCTCCCGCTCGCCGTCGCCGAGCACCTCGATCCGGCTGAGCGGCGAGTCAGGTGTCGCGACCGCGGCGGCGACGAGCCGGTTGAGCCGCTCGCCGAGCCGTTCGACGGTGGCGCGGTCGAAGAGGTCCGTGCGGTACTCCAGCAGCACGTCGAGCCCTTCCGCGCCCTCGACGAACCCGAACACGAGGTCGAAGCGGGCCGTCCCGGTTTCCACCGGCTCGGGCGTCACCTCGAGTCCGTCCAGGACGGCGTCGCCGGCCGCCCGGTTGCGGTACACGACCATCACCTGGAAGAGCGGGTTGCTGGCCAGCGACCGGTCCGGGTTCAGCTCCCGCACGACCGCCTCGAACGGCACGTCCTGGTGCGAGAACGCGGCCAGGTCGGCGCGGCGCACCCGGCGCAGCAGCTCGGCGAAGCTCGGGTCGCCGCTGAGGTCGGTGCGGAGTACGAGCGTGTTGACGAAGAACCCGACGAGGTCGTCGAGCGCCTCGTCGGTGCGGCCGGCGATCGGCGCGCCGAGCGGGATGTCCGGGCCGGCGCCGAGGCGGTGCAGCAGCGCGGCAACCGCGGCGTGCGCGGCCATGAACATGCTGGCGCCCGCGCGCTGGGCCAGGTCGCGCAGCCCGCGCGCCGCGGCGTCGTCCAGGGGTACGGTCAACGCCCCGCCCGCGGCGCCGGCCGCCGGCCCGTGCGGGGTGCGGTCGGTGGGCAGGTCGATCCGTTCCGGCGCGCCGCGCAGCGCCTCCCGCCAGTAGGCGAGCTGCTTCGCCGCGAGACTGTCCGGGTCGGACTCGTCGCCGAGCAGCGCCCGCTGCCAGAGCGTGTAGTCGGCGTACTGCACCGGCAGGGCGGTCCACTCCGGACGGTGACCGGCCCGGCGGGCGGCGTACGCGGTGGCGAGGTCGCGCAGGAACGGCCCGTCCGACCACTCGTCGGTCGTGACGTGGTGCAGCAGCACGGCGACGACGTGCTCGTCCGGCCCGCGCGGTACGACCGTGACCCGCAGCGGCAGATCCTCCGCGAGGTCGAACGGTCGCCGCACGACCGCGTCGAGGTCGGCGTCCGGCACCACCTCCACGACCGGCCGCGCCGCGGCGACCGGCAGGACCCGCTGCACCGGCCGCCCGTCGCGCTCGGCGAAGACCGTGCGCAGCGCCTCGTGCCGGGCCACGACGTCGCCGACCGCGGCGCGCAGCGCGTCGAGGTCGAGGGCGCCGCGGACCCGCATGACGATCGGGAAGTTGTACGCCGCGCTGCCGGCGCCGTCGATCTGGTGGAGGACCCACAGCCGCTGCTGGGCGTAGGAGGCGGGCACCTCGTCCGGGCGGGCGACGGGCACGAGCTTCGGGCGGGCCGGGTCGCCGCCGCCGGCGCGGCTGGCCAGCTCTGCGACGGTCGGCGCCTCGAAGAGGTCACGGATGGCCAGCTCGGCGCCGAGGGCGGTACGGGCCCGGCTGACCAGCCGGGTGGCGAGCAGCGAGTGGCCGCCGAGGTCGAAGAAGTTGTCGTCGACGCCAACCCGGGCTAGGCCGAGCACCTCGGCGAAGAGTCCACACAGGACCTCTTCCTGCGCGGTGGCCGGCTCCCGGCTCGGCGCCAGCGACACGGCCGGCTCCGCGTCGGGCAGCGCCCGAACGTCGAGCTTGCCGTTGACGGTGAGCGGCAGCCGGTCCAGCGGGACGATCGCGGACGGCACCATGTAGTCGGGCAGGTGCCGCTTGAGGTGCTCGCGGAGCGCGGGCACGAGGTCGCCGTGAGCGCGGGCGGCCGCCGGGTCGTTGGTCAGCCTTTTGCGGATCCCCGGCCGGTGGACCACCGGAAGGGTCCCGTCCCGCAGGAAAAGCGCGTCGAGGCTCCCGTCGTCCCCGTCGGCCCACGTGACGTGGACGTGGTAGCCGAGGCGCTCGCCGAGCGCGTGCAGGTCCTCCGGCTCCGTCCCGCCGTCGAAGAGGCGGCCGTTGGGGATGCCCGTGACGCGGGCGGCCGGCCCGCCAAGAGCGTCCAGTGTGGTGTGCGGGGCGTCCACCGGGGGCGCGACCGGCCCGCGGTGGAGCACCGCGTCGTACCGGTAGCGGGTCAGCTCGTTGTGCGCCCGGCCGCGCCGCACCCGCACCGTCGCCGGGGCGAGCGTGGCGAAGTAGTCCGGGTCGACGAGCAGCTCCTTCTCCAGCGCGGCGGCCCGGTCGGCGTTTCCGCCCCGGACGGCCGCGACCGCCTCGTGGAAGTGGCGGGCGAGGCGGAGGTTGCGCACGTCGCCGACGAACACCCGGCCGCCGGGCACGACGAGGTCCAGGGCGCCGGTGAGTACCCGGGTCAGGTACTCCTCGCCGGGGAAGTACTGGACCACCGAGTTGACTACGACGGTGTCGAAGAAGCCGCGCGGCAGCCCGTCGAGGTCGTGTGCCGGCTGGCCGCGCAGCTCCACATGGGACAGTTCGGGGACGAGGGCGGTGTCGGCGCGCAGCCGCTCGATGACCGAGGGGGCGAGGTCGGTGCCCCAGTACGCCTCGCACTCCGGCGCCAGGCGGCTCAGCAGCAGCCCGCTGCCGACGCCGATCTCCAGCACCCGGCGGGGCGCCAGCTCGCGGATCCGGGCGACCGTGGTCTCCCGCCACTCCCGCATGTCGTCGAGCGGGATCGGGGTGCCGTCGTAGCTGCTGTCCCAACCGGAGAAGTCCTCGGTGGACACGGCGGTGCCGATCCGCGTGTACTCGGCGTCGTAGATCTCCCGCCACTCGCCGATCTGCGCGCGCTCCGCCGCCTCGCGCTCGTCGCCTTCCGGCGCGGCGGGCACGACGTAGCCGCTCAGGCGCCCGTCCCGGACGGTCACCGCGGCCTGCGCGACGGCGGGGTGCGCGGCGAGCGCGGACTCGATCTCGCCGAGCTCCACCCGGTACCCGCGGATCTTGACCTGGTCGTCGGTGCGGCCGAGGAAGTCGAGGTTGCCGTCCGGGCGGCGGCGCACCAGGTCGCCGGTGCGGTACATGCGCCCGCCGCGCACCGCGGGGTCCGCGACGAAACGCTCGGCGGTCAGGCCGGGGCGGTCGAGGTAGCCGCGGGCCAGGCCGGCGCCGGCGATGTACAGCTCACCGGCGGTCCCGTCCGGCACGGGACGGAGCCAACCGTCCAGGATGTACGCCCGGGTGTTCCAGATCGGACGGCCGACGGTGGGCGTGGTGCTCTCGTGCGTGCCGCCGCCGAGCGTGTTGATGGTGTACTCGGTCGGACCGTACAGGTTGTAGCCGAACGTGCCCTCGGTGTCGCGCAGCCGCCCCCACACCGCTTCGGAGACGGCCTCGCCGCCGAGCAGCACCAGCGGCGGCACGTGCTCCCCGTCGAGCAGCCCCTCCTCGATGAGGTGCTGCGCGTACGTGGGGGTGACGTTGACGACGTCGATCCGGTGCCGGGCGCAGTACGCGACGAGCGCCTCGGCGTCGCGGCGCAGGTCCTCGTCGCAGACGTGCACCTCGTGCCCCTCGACTAGCCAGAGCAGCTCCTCCCAGGACATGTCGAACGCGAACGACACCGTGTGCGCGATCCGCAGCCGCCGCCCGCCGGCCGCCGCGATCGTCGGGGCGAAGATGGCCTCGCGGTGGTTGAGCTGCATGTTGGTCAGGCCGCGGTACGGCGTGACGACGCCCTTGGGGCGGCCGGTGGAGCCGGATGTGTAGATGACGTAGGCGGGATGCCGCTGGTCGAACCGCAGCCCGAGCGGCCCGGAGTCCTGTGTGGACAGCTCGGCCGCCACCGTCGGGGCGTCGAGCTCCAGGCAGTCCGCCGGCAGGTTCGCCGCGACGGCGGTGGTCGAGACCACGCAGACCGGGCGGGCGTCGTCGAGCATGAGCGCGAGCCGCTCGGCGGGGTGGTCCAGCTCCAGCGGCAGGTACGCCGCGCCCGTGCGGAGCACGGCGAAGAGCGCGACGACCATGTCGGTCGAGCGGGGCAGCGCGAGCGCCACCACCTTCTCCGGGGCCGCGCCGCGGGCGGCGAGCAGCCGGGCCAGGCGGTTGATCCGGGCGTCCAGCTCGGCGTAGGTGACCCGTTCGTCGCCGAAGACGAGCGCGGTCTGGTCCGGTGTCCGGGCGGCCTGGTGGGCCAGCAGGTCGGCGACCGTGTCGTCGGGCAGGTCGTGCCGGGTGGTGTCCCAGTCGGCGGCGAGGCGGTCTCGCTCCCCCGCCGGCAGCGCGTCGAGCCGGCCGACGGGGGTGCCGGCGTCGGCGGCGATCCGCTCCAGCACGGCGGTGAACCGGTCGAGCACGCCCGCGGCGACCGGGCCGGAGAGCACGTCCGGGCGGTACGCGAGCATGACCCGCAGCGCCTCGGCCGGCGTGACGACGAGCGCGAGCGGGAAGTGCGTGGCGTCCACGCTGCCCACCTGCTCGACGCCGTGGCGGTCAAGCAATGTGGCCAGCGCATCCTTGCCACTCCCGGCCGCTAGGCCCGAATCGCCGCCCACGTTCTGGAGCGCGAAGAGCGTGTCGAACAGCCGCGGGTGGCCGGTCTCCCGCTGGATCGCGCCGAGGCCCACGTGTTCGTACGGCATCAGCGCGGTCCGCTCAGCCTGTAGGCGGGTCAGCAGGTCGGCGACCGGCTCGCGCGGGTCGAGGGTGACCCGCACCGGCACGGTGTTGAGGAACAGGCCGATCGCCCGCTCGATGTGCGGGATCGGGGCGGTGCGGCCGGCGACGGTGGCCCCGAAGACGACGTCGGTGCGACCGGACACGGTGGACAGCGCCACCGCCCAGGCGGCGTTGAGGAGGGTGTTGAGCGTGACGCCGCGTTCCCGGGCGACGGCGCGGAGCCGGTCGCTGAGGGCGGCGGTGAGCTCGGCGCGGTGCCGCTCCGGCAGCGTGGGGCGTTCGGTGCGGCCGGCCGGTCCGACGAGGGTGGGCTCGGCGAGGCCGGCGAGCGCCTGTCCCCACGCCTTGGTCGCCCGGTCGGCGTCCTGAGCGGCGAGCCAGGCGAGGTAGTCCCGGTAGGAGCCGGCCGGCGGGAGGTCGGCCGCACCGTCCGCGCCAGCGACGGCCGGTGCCGCGGAGGCGGCGCCGCCGTACAGGCTCAGCAGCTGCTCCAGGAACAGTGACGCGGACCAGCCGTCCCAGAGCAGCACGTGGTGGGTGAGCACGAGCCGGTCCCGGCCACCGCCGAGGCGTACCAGCAGAAGGCGGAACAGCGGCGGGTGGGCGAGGTCGAAGCGGCGGGTGCGGTCCCGCGACAGCAGCGTTTCGAGGCGGGTGTCCCGCTCGGCCGCCGGCAGCGTGGAGAGGTCCACCTCGGACAGTGGAACCTCGACGGTCGCGCCGACGAACTGCACCGGCGCGCGCAGGCCGTCGCTGGTGAAGCCGGCCCGCACGCTGGGGTTGCGGTCGAGCAGGGCGGCGCAGGCGGCACGCAGCCGGGCGGCGTCGACGCCGCGGACGAAGCCGAAGGACGCCTGCGCGGTGTAGACGTCGATGCCGCCGGTGTCGTAGCTGGCGTGGAAGTACAGCCCCTCCTGGAGCGGGGAGAGCGGCCAGACGTCGGCGACCGGCACCGGGCTGGCCCGGCGCACGGTGGCCAGCTCGTCGTCGCTGAGCGTGACGAGCGGCCCGCCCGTTTCCCAAGAGGGCTGCCCTGTGCCCGCCGGGACGCCAAGAGGGCTGCCCTCTTGGGGCGCGGGCGCGGCCGCTTCGGCCAGGGCCGCCGGCGTGCGGTGGGCGAAGACGTCGCGCGGGCTGACTTCCAGGCCGGCGGTCCGGGCCCGGCTGGATACCGCGATGGAGAGGATGCTGTCGCCGCCGAGCGCGAAGAAGTCGTCGTCCGGGCCCACCTCGGGCAGGCCGAGCACGTCGGCGACGGCGGCGCAGAGCAGCCGTTCGCGGTCGTTCCTCGGCGCGCGTGAGACGGCCCGGGTCGCGTCGGGCGCGGGCAGCGCGGCGCGGTCCAGCTTGCCGTTCGGCGTCCGCGGCAGCGTGTCGAGCGCGACGAAGGCGCCGGGGACCATCGGCTCGGGCAGGACTGCCGCGAGCTCGTCCCGCAGGACCGCGACATCGGCCGGGCCGGCGACGTACGCGACGAGCCGGACGCCACCCGGGCCGTCCGCGCGGGCGACCACCGCGGCGTCCGTCACCCCGGGGGCGCGGCGCAGCCTGGCCTCGACCTCACCCGGCTCCACCCGGTTGCCGCGGATCTTGACCTGCTGGTCGGCGCGGCCGAGGTATTCGAGGGCCCCGTCGGGCCGTCGCCGCACGCGGTCGCCGGTGCGGTACATGCGCTCCCCCGGCTCGCCGTACGGGTCGGCGACGAAGCGGCCCGCGGTCAGTCCGAGCCGGTCGTGGTACCCGAGCGCCAGCTGCGGGCCGGCGATGTACAGCTCACCGGTGGTGGCCGGCCGCAGGAACGGGTCGAGCACGTAGAGGCGGGTGTTCCACACCGGACGTCCGATGGGGACGGTGCTGCCCTCCGCCCCGTCCACGTCCCAGGACGTGACCTGGACGGCGGACTCCGTCGGGCCGTAGACGTTGTGCAGCGGCGCGCCGGCCGTGGCCAGCCAGTGGCGGGCGGTCTCGGCGGTCAGCGCGTCACCGCCGGCCAGCACCCGCCGCACCCCGGCGAACGCGCCCGCGCCGGCGTCGGCGAGCGGGCCGAGCAGCGACGAGACGGTGACGACGGTGGTGACGCCGTGCTCGCGGACCAGCTCGGCGACGTACCGGGGGTCGCGCAGCCCGTCCGGCTTGGCGAGCACCACCGCGGCCCCGGCGGTGAGCGGCCAGAAGATCTCCAGGATCGACGGGTCGAAGCTGGCGGAGAGCTGGTGCAGGACGCGGTCGTCGGGCCCGAGGCCCCACCTGTCGCGGGCCCAGGCGAGCTGGTGGCCGATCGCCCGGTGGGTGACGAGGACACCTTTGGGTGTGCCGGTCGAGCCGGAGGTGTAGAGCAGGTAAGCGGGGTCGCTCGCGGTCGGCGGCGGTCCGTCGACGGCCGGGCCGTCGATGTCGAGGTCGCGGAGGACGAGCGTGGCGCCGGAGTCGGCGAGCAGGAACGCGATCCGGTCTTCCGGGTAGTCCACGTCGACCGGCAGGTAGGCGGCGCCGGCCCTGAGCACGCCGAGCAGCGCGACGATCTGCTCCACCGAGCGGGGCATGGCGACGGCGACGACCTGTCCGGACCGGACGCCCCGCGCCCGCAGCCGCCCGGCGAGCGTGCCGGCGCGCGCGTCCAGGTCGGCGTAGGACACCCGCTGGTCGCCGGCGACGAGTGCGGTCGCCTGTGGACGGAGCGCGACCTGCTCCGCGAAGGCGGCGACGAGCGTGGTCCCCGGTACGTCCCGGGCCGGTCCGGCGAGCGGCTCCACCGGCGGGATCAGGTCGACGCGGGCGGCCAGCTGGTCCGGGTCGGCGGCGACCGCGGTGAGCAGCCGGGCGAGCTGGTCGGCGACGTCCCGCACCGTGGCCGCGTCCAGCCGTGCGGCGTCATGCTTGAGCCGCAGCTCGAGACGGTCGCCCGGCATGACGATGAGAGCGAGGGGGTAGTGGCCGGTGTCCACGTAGTCCGGTACGCCGGCGCGGAGCGTGCCGCCCGGGTCGGTGAGGTCGCCGTCGACCGGGTAGTTCTCCAGCACGACGATCGTGTCGAAGAGGTCGCCGAGCCCGGCCATCCGCTGGAGCTCGGCCAGCCCCACGTGCTGGTGGTCGAGGAGCGCGGACCGCTCGGCCTGCAAGGTGCCGAGCGCGGTGGCCAGCGACTGGCCGGGACGCCAGCGCATGCGTACCGGCAGCGTGTTGACGAGCAGGCCGACCAGCGACTCGACGCCGTCCACCTCGGCGGCCCGGCCGGAGACGGTGGTGCCGAAGACGACGTCGGTGCGGCCGGTGAGGCGGCCGAGCAGCAGGCCCCAGGCGCCCTGGACGACGGTGCCGAGGGTGAGGCCGCGCTCCCGGGCCCGGGCGGTGAGACCGGCGGTGACCTCCTCGGGCAGCGCGACGCGCACCTCCTCGTGGCGCGGCGGCGCGGTGGCGGCGGCCGGTGCGAGCATCGTCGGCTCGTCGAGCCCGGCGAGCGCGGCCCGCCACGCCTCGGTCGCGGCCGCCCGGTCCCGCCCGCCGAGCCAGGCCAGGTAGTCGCGGTACGGCGCGGGCGGCGGCGGTGCGGCGCCGCCGTAGAGGGCGAGCAGCTCACGGAGCAGGACGGAGACCGACCAGCCGTCGGCGACGATGTGGTGGAAGCGCAGGACGAGCTCGTGCCGCTCGGCGTCGCGCCGGACCAGCGCCGCCCGCACCAGGGGCCCGGCGCCGAGGTCGAACGGCGCGTCCACATCGGACCAGGGCAGCTCGACCGACGGCGCGATCAGCTGCACCACCCGCCCGTCCGGCCGCTGCCGGAACGTGGCGCGCAGCGGGGCGTGCCGGTCGACGAGCGCCTGTGCCGCGCGGCGCAGGGCCGGCACGTCGAGCGGCCCGGTCAGGTCGACGGTGAGCCGGACCGCGTAGACCGCGGAGCCGGGATCGAGGTGGGCGTGGAAGAAGAAGCCCTCCTGTAGCGGCGACAGCGGCAGCACCTCGGCCGCGTCCTCGCCCGGCAGCGGCTCCAGGACGACGGCGGGCAGCTCCACAGTGGACCCGCCGGCACCCGCGGCCGTGGCGAGCGCGGCGGCGGTCCGGTGCCGGAAGACGTCCCGCAGCGACAGCGCGAGGCCGGCCTCGCGGGCCCGGATCAGCAGCTGGATCGCCACGATGCTGTCGCCGCCGAGCGCGAAGAAGTCGTCGTCCACGCCGACGCCCGGCAGGTCGAGCACCTCGCCGAACAGCGCGCACAGCACGCCTTCGCGGGCGTCCCGGGGCGGCGTGCCGGTGGCGAGCGCGGCGAAGTCGGGAGTGGGCAGCGCCTTGCGGTCCAGCTTGCCGCTGGCCGCGACCGGCAGCCGGTGCAGCGGCACGATCGCCGACGGCACCATGTACTCCGGCAGCCGCTCCCGGGCGTACGAGCGGACCGACCGCAGGAACGCGTTGACGTCCAGGAACGCGGCGGGGGTATTCGCCAGCGCCGGCCGGACCCGCTGGCCGGGGCGGTACACCGTGCCGAACCCGGTGCCCGGCCGGGCGAACACCGCGTCCAGCTCGCCGACAAGGCCGTCGCCGGCCCAGGTGACACCGACCTCGTAGCCGAGCTCGGCGGCGAGGTCGTGCAGGTCCTCCGGTTCGACGCCGCCGACGGCCAGGCGCGCGTTGGGGATCCCGGTGACGCGCAGCCGCTCGAGCCGGCGCGTCCGGAGCAGGTCGAGGGCCTGCGGCCACGGCGCCTCGGGAGCCGCCGTCGCCGGGGCCGGCGGCGAGAGCACCACGTCGTACCGGTACCGGCTCAGCTCGTTGTGGTAGCGGCCCCGCTTGACCCGCACGTCGGCCACCACACCGGGCAGGGTGGTGAAGTAGTCCGGGTCGAGCAGCAGCTCGCGCTCCCAGGCCACGGCCCGGTCGACGTCGGCCGGCCCGCCGCCGCGCACCGACTCGATCGCCGCGCGGAAGTGGCGCAGCAGGCGGTGGTTGCGGATGTCCCCGGCGAAGACCCGCCCGCCGGGCGCGAGCAGGCCGAACGCGGCGGTCAGCACCGACGTGAGGTAGGCGGCGCTCGGGAAGTACTGCGCCACCGAGTTGACCACGATGGTGTCGAAGAAGCCGCGCGGCAGCCCGTCGAAGTCGTGCGCCGGCTGGCAGCGCAGCTCCACGTGCGGCGGGATCCCGGTACGCAGCCGCCGGATCGCCTCCGCCGACAGGTCGGTGGCCCAGTACGCCTCGGTGTGCGGGGCGAGCGCGGTGAGGATCAGTCCACTGCCGACACCGATCTCCAGCACCCGGCGCGGGCGCAGCGCGAGGACGCTCTCCACGGTGGCGTCCCGCCAGGCGTGCATCTCGTCGACGGGCAGCGGTTCGCCGTCGTAGCTGCTGTTCCATCCGGCGAACGGGTTGTCCACCGCGTCCGTCTTGAAGAGCGCGTCGTGCGCTTCCCGCCAGCCGCGCACGTGCGCGTCGACCTCCGGCGTGGCGCCGACGGCCGGCACCACGTAGGCCGCCAGCCGCTGGTCCCGCGCGACGACGGCGACCTGCGCGACGGCCGGGTGTCCACCGAGGACCGCCTCGACCTCGCCCGGCTCGATCCGGTACCCCCGGATCTTGACCTGGTCGTCGGCCCGCCCGACGAAGTCCAGGCGCCCGTCGTCCAGCACCCGCACGAGGTCGCCGGTGCGGTAGAGGCGGGTGCCGGGCTCGAAGGGGTTGGCGACGAACCGCTCCGCGGTCAGCGCGGTCCGCCCCAGGTAACCGCGGGCGAGCCCGGCGCCGCCGAGGTACAGCTCACCGAAGTCCGCCGGCCGCAACCGGGAGTCGAGAACGTGGACCGCCGTACCGGGGTCCGCCACTCCGATGGGGACGGACGAGGACGCGGTGGATGGATCGCACAGGCCCAGCGTGGAGTTGACGGTCGCCTCAGTCGGGCCGTAGGCGTTGAACATCCGCCGGCCGCGGGCGTGCCGCGCGACGAGCTCCGGCGCCACCCGCTCTGTGCCGGCCAGCAGCGTGGCCCCCTCGGGCAGCACGCAGTCGGCGGGCAGCGCGGCCAGCAGCGCCGGCGGCAGGATCATGAAGTTGGCGCCGTGCGCGTGGATGTAGTCGGTGAGCGCCGGTCCGGGCACCCGCCGCTCGGCCGGCACGACGACGAGCCGCCCGCCGGAGAGCAGGCCGAGGCACAGGTCCCAGAACGCGACGTCGAAGCTCGGCGACGCGAACTGGAGCACGCGGCTGTGCGGCCCGACGCCGAACCGCTCGACCTGCGTGGCGAGGAGCTTCGCGACGCCGGTGTGCGACAGCACGACGCCCTTGGGGCGGCCGGTGGAGCCGGAGGTGTAGATGACGTAGGCGGCGTTGGTGACGTGGAGCGACCGGACCGGGTCGGTGTCCGGCTGGCCGTCGGCGAGCCCGTCCAGCGAGTCCAGGACGCACACCGGCGACGCGTCGGCCACCATGAAGGCGATCCGCTCGGCCGGGTAGTCGGGGTCGAGCGGCAGGTAGGCCCCGCCCGCCTTGAGCACCGCCACCTCGGCGACGATCATGTCGACCGAGCGGGGCAGGGACAGCCCGACGACCTGCTCCGGGCCGACGCCGCGCGCGACGAGCGCGTGGGCCACCCGGTTGGCGCGGGCGTTGAGCTGCGCGTACGTCAGCTCGGTGTCCTCGAAGACGAGGGCCACCGCGTCCGGCGTCGCGCGCACCCGCGCCTCGAACAGGTCCGGCCAGGTCGTTCCACTGCTCACTTGTTGCCGCCTCCGGCGAGGATCGGTACGACCTGGTCGATCGCGTACGGGATGCTCAGCACGGTGTTGAAGGAGAGCGCCCCGCCCAGCGGCGGCTCCTCGTACGGCAGGAACGTGGCCCGCCCTTCCTTGGCCACCGCGAGCCCGGCGTAGACCTTGTCCGCCTTGACCCGCGACTCAGCCGTGGGATCGCTGCTGAGGAAGAGCAGGCGGTCGACGTCGACGAGGTCGAGCCGCTCGGAGCTGACGACCGTGGCGTTCTCCTTGCCGGCGAGCTTGGTGATCTCGTCCGGGATGGTGAAGCCGAGCGCGGTCAGGAACACCGCCTTCGGGTCGCTGCCGGCGAAGACCGCGTACTGGCCGGGCTCGAACGGGTCGACGACGGCGGCCGTCTTGCCGGCCCACTCCGGGTGCTGCGCGCGCACGTCGGCGAAGCGCTTGTCGATGCCGGCGATCAGCTCCTTCGCCCGCGCCTCCTTGCCCAGCGCCTTGCCGATCGCGAGCGTCATGTCCTGCCACGGCGCCGCGTAGTCGTCGAACTTCGGCGGCTGTCCCACCGTCGGGGCGATCTGGGACAGCGTCGCGTAGTTCTCCTTCGTCATCCCGCTGTACTGGGCCAGGATGAGGTTCGGCTTCAGCGCGGCGATCTTCTCGAAGTTGTACTCGTCGCGCTCGCCGACGATCTCCGGCGGCGCGGAGCCCCACAGCGGCTGGGCCCACGGCCACTTGCCGAACGGCTTCTCGCCGAACCAGTCCACCGCGCCGACCGGCTTGACGCCCAGCGCCAGCACGGCGTCCTGGTCGCTGAGGCCCAGCGTCACCACCCGGGCGGGCGCCGCCTTGATCTCGGTGCTGCCGTACTTGTGGGCCACCGTCACGGGAAAAGAGCCCTGGCCGGACGCCGCCGCGGGTTCCTCCGGATCGGAGCCGGAACCGCAGGCTCCCAGAGCCAGTGCGGCCGCGAACGCGGCCACCACGGGCATGCGTGATCGCAACATGTCGCTCCCCTGGGACTGGTCGAAGGGTCAGGCAGTCGTGAACTGCGGGGCGGGCACTCCCGCGCCGACGATCGAGGCCAGGATCTCGGCGGCCCGGATCGCGGTGTTGGAGAGCAGCGACGACGTGATGCCGTGGGTGTGCTCGGTGCCGCCCTGTAGGTAGATGCCCGGTCCCAGCGCGGGATCGGTCACCACCCGGTAGTCCCGCCCCACCCGCAGCCGGCCCGCCTCGTCGCGGTCGCAGGGGCAGGACGCCAGCAGCGGGCCCGGGTCGGCGGGGCGGTAGCCGGTGGCGTAGATCACCGCGTCGGCGTCCAGCACCGTCCGCTCGCCGGTGGCCAGGGACTCCACTGTGGTCCGGACGCCCGAGGCCGTCTCGACCGCGTCGGTGACGCGGGAGACGTTGAACAGCCGCAGCCGCTGGGCGCCGAGCACCTTCTCGCGGTAGACCCGCCGGTACAGCTCGTCGATGAGGTCGATGTCGACGACGGAGTAGTTGGTGTTGGCGTGGTAGTCCACAAGGGACTGTTTGACGTCCGCGGGCGCGTCGTAGAAGTCGTCGACCGCGGCGGGGTCGAAGATGCGGTTGGCGAACGCGCTGTCGTCGGCCGGGCTGTACCCGTACCGGGAGAAGACCGCGCACACCTCGGCCGCCGGAAAGCGCTCGTGCAGGAACGCCACCACCTCGGCCGCGCTCTGCCCCGCCCCCACGACCACGAAGCGCCCGCCGTCGGTGAGCTCGCCGGCCCGTTCGAGCAGACCGCGGTTGTGCCAGATCCGGCGCGACTGGACCACCCCGGCCGGCAGGTGCGGGCGCAGGCCGGTGGCGAAGACCACGTTGCGCGCGCGGTAGACGCTCACGCCGTCGGGGCTGCGCACGGTGACGTCGAGGAAGCCGTCGGCCGGCTCGACGCTCAGCACCTCGTGGCCGTAGCAGACCAGGTCGTCCACTTTGGCCGCCGCCCACTCGAGGTAGTCGTGGAACTCCACGCGAAGCGGGAAGAGGTTCTTGTGGTTGATGAAGTCGATCAACCGGTCCTTGCTGTGCAGATAGCAGAGGAAGGAGAACTCGCTGGTCGGGTTGCGGAGCGTCACCAGGTCCTTGAGGAACGAGACCTGCATCGTGGCGTCCTCGATCAACATGCCGCGGTGCCAGCCGAAGTGCGGCTGCCGCTCCAGGAAGACGCCGGTCGTCTTGTCCGCGGAGATCGCGTTGTGCTCGGCCAGCGCGATCGCCAGTGCCAGGTTCGACGGCCCGAAGCCGACACCGACGAGGTCGTACACGGGTACCGCCTGCGACATGCCTGCCCCATCACTCGGTTGCGACTTAGGACAGCCTTGCTTAAGTTATCGAGTTAGGCAAGCCTTGCTTAACTGATCACATTTTGTGGAGGGCACTGATGCGGGTCGTTATGTTCGGGTATCAGACCTGGGGGCATCGCACCCTCCAGGCACTGCTCGAGTCCGGTCACGAGGTAGTCCTCGCGGTCACCCACCCGAAGAGCGACCACGCGTACGAGAAGATCTGGGACGACTCGGTCGCCGAGCTCGCCGAGAAGCACGGGGTGCCCGTCGAGATCCGCAGCCGGCCCGACGAGAGCCTCGTCGAGCGGCTGCGCGAGGTCGAGCCGGACGTCATCGTCGCGACCAACTGGCGCACCTGGATCCCGCCGGAGATCTTCCGGCTCCCCCGCCTCGGCACGCTCAACGTGCACGACTCGCTGCTGCCCGCGTACGCCGGCTTCGCGCCCCTGATCTGGGCCCTGATCAACGGCGAGGAGCAGGTCGGTGTGACCGCGCACATAATGGACGACGACCTCGACGCCGGCGACATCGTGCTCCAGCGGGCGGTGCCGGTCGGCCCCACCGACACCGCCACCGACCTGTTCCACCGCACGCTCGACCTCTTCGGACCGATCACAGTGGACGGTCTCGGGCTGATCGCGAGCGGACGCACCGATTGGGTGAAGCAGGACCGTTCCAAGGCCAGCTTCTTCCACAAGCGATCGATTGAGGACAGTCGCATCGACTGGAGCTGGCCCGCCGAAGACATCGAGCGGCTCGTGCGCGCGCAGTCCGACCCGTACCCGAACGCGTTCACGTACCACCGGGGGCAGCGCCTGCGGATCCTCGCCGCGGCCGTGTCCACGGGTCGCTACGGCGGCACGCCCGGTCGGATCTTCATCCGGGAGGGCGACGGCGTGGTCATCGTGGCCGGCGCCGACGCCCGGCATGGCCGTAACCACGGACTTCTCGTCAAACGGGTACGCCTCGAGGACGGCACTGAGCTGCCCGCGGCGGACCACTTCACGACCATGGGCGGGTACCTCACACCCCACGCCTGATCACAGTTTGACGCAAGAATCCCCTAGGACCGGCCTCCCATCGCTTGACACTTATCTGAGTCTATGTAACAAAATTGAAACGTAGTCCTAACCGCCGGGGAGGCCGGTATGGGACAGGTTTCGGCACCGAGTGGGCACCTGGTGCGGGTGGCCATCCGCTCGCCCCGGCGCCTGTTCCGCGACACGCTGGCGGTCTGCCTGTCCGGGCAGCCCGAGTTCACGGTCGTCGGGCACGTCTCCGACGACGCGGCCCTGCTCGGCCTCTGCGACCTGTGCGGGCCTGACCTGGTCGTCTACGACGCGGGCGCCGGCGTGGGCGAGGCACTGCGCGCCCTGCGGATGCTGCGCACCCGCTTCGTCCGCCTCCGGCTCATCGTGATCTACGACCGGCTCACGCCCGCCGACCTGTCCGGCAGCCGCCAGGTCGGCGTCGACACGCTGATCCCCTGCTCGCACGGGCTCGACGCGCTGCTCATGCTGCTGCACCAGCACGTCGACGCGCTGCGGTCCGGCGTGGCGGTACCGGTGCCGGGCGGGCTGACCACCCAGGAACGCGAGATCATCACCCTCACCGCCGCCGGGCACCCGGTCAGCCGCATCGCCGAGCTGCTCATCACGACCCCGTTCGCGGTGGAAAACTGCAAGCGGCGGATCTACCAGAAGCTCGCCGTCACCAGCCAGAGCCACGCGATCGCCCGCGCCATCACGCTCGGCCTGGTCAACCGCGCGCCACTGCCGCGCCCGCGGGTCTACGCGGCCGGCGGCCTCACCCTGGCCGTCCTCTGTGGACCGGACGTGCCCGCCCGCTACGACGTGGCGGTGGCGCTGCTCGCCCAGCACATCCCGTTCGTCACCGACGGCGGGAACGGCGGCGAGGGCCTCGACCTGTGGGACCACGCCGGCTCGGGCACGGTCCCGGTCATCCTTGTCGACCCGGACGCGGAGGCGTGGCAGCGACTCGGCGACGCCCGCGTCCCCATCATGGTGGTCACGACCCGCCCCATGAGCCGCGGCGAGACCCTGGACGTACTCGGCCGCGGCGCGGTGGCCATCGTGGCCGCGGAACGCATCGGCGAGGCCCTGGTGCCCGCCCTCACCCTCGCCGCGGCCGGTCACCTGACCATCGACCCCGCCGCCGCCAACTGGCTCATCGCCGCCGCCGGCACCCACGCCGGCGAGGCGGACGGCGGGCTGCCCGAGCTCACCATCCGCGAGGGCGACATCCTCCGCTCGATCGCGGCCGGCCACAGCGTGCGGCAGACGGCCCGGTCACTCGGGATCGCGGAGAAGACGGTGGAGAACACGCAGGCGCGCCTGTTCCGCAAGCTGGGGGCGCGGAACCGGGCGGGCGCGCTGGCCACCGCCCACGCACTCGGCCTCCTCGAACTCCTCGACCCTTAGGTTTGCCCACGTCCGCTTTTGGTTGCGCGCCGCATGCTCCCGCGGGCCTCAGCTTCGCTTGTGGTCGCGGTTAGATCGGCGCCTCCGGCGGGGCCACAGTGTCTGGGCGGCTCCATGATCGTTAGCCCTCCAGCTGTGCGACACGCCGGGGAGAGTCCGGTTTGCGGGCTAACGATCATCGGGCGGAGCGGTCGCGCGGTGGGCTTGTCCCGCGGACCCGGCAGTGGACGGCCGGGGATTTCGGCTCGCCCTGCGAGCCGCCGGCCGGGAGCGGTGCCCGCGGGAGCATACGGTCTACCGCTGACACGGACCTGGGAAAGAGTCTGTTCCGGATTTGACCGTGCGTTGTGGCCAGTCTCGCGACCCCCGACCGCGAAAGCTCTCCAGAGCGGTGATCAGGGAGTTGGTGGAGCGCCCCACCGACTCCCTGATCGACACGCCAGACCTCACTCAACCAGGCTGCTCGCCCACGGCGAACTGGACGGCGCCGTTGGCGTCGACCGCGGCGTCCAGGCTCTTGTCGTCGAGGATGCGGGCCGCCTCGGTCTCCAAAAAGACGCGGGCGCCGGCCTCGTCGCGCACCTCGTCGCCGTCCATGGGCTCGGCGGCGAGGGTGAGCATGAGCGCGCCTTGGGCGTCGTCGGTGGCGATGCGCAGGCCGGCGCCCTCGGGCACCTGGGGCTGCTCGGTGAGGTTGCGGATCACCGCCACCGCGTTGTCGGTCAGCGTGAGCATCGGAAGCTCCCTCCGGTTTTCTGCATGCAGGGTCCCGGCCGCCATACCCACGGATCCGCCGCCCGAACCTTGTCTTGACGACATCGACATGCCCACTTACCGTCTCGAAAGGAACAGCGGACGTCCTATGTCTGATCGCCCACCAGCGAGTGGAGGACCCCATGACCCGCCTGCCGAGACCTGCCGTACTCCTGTTCACCGCCGCCCTCCTGGCCACCGCCGGGTGCGCCGAGGCCACCGCCGCCGGGGGTGACCGGGAGCGGTGTTCGAGCTCCGTCCCGTACGTCGCCGGCACCGACGGGTACAGCGCCTTCCGCATTCCAGCTGTCGTGGCCGCCCGGTCGGGCGCGCTGCTGGCGTTCGCCGAGGGGCGGGTCGGTGGGCTCGGTGACGCCGGCGACATCGACCTCGTGCTGCGGCGCTCCACCGACGGCGGGTGCACCTGGGGGGCGCTCCAGGTGGTCGCGGACAGCGGCGCCAACACCTCCGGCAACCCGGCGCCCGTCGTGACGGCCGGTGGGCGGGTGGTGTTGCTGTCGACGTACAACGGCGGGACGGCGACCGAGGCCGCGATCATGCGGGGTGAGGTGCCCGCGGACCAGAGCCGGCGGGTGTTCGTCCAGACGAGCGACGACGACGGGGCGAGCTGGACGGCGCCGCGCGAGATCACCGCGGCGGCCAAGGCGGCCAACTGGCGGTGGTACGCGACCGGGCCCGTGCACGGCATCCGGCTGGCCCGGAGTGGGCGGCTGGTCATCCCGGCCAACCACTCGATCGCCCCGCCGGCCGGCTCGCCCGACAGCGGCACCGAGGCGAAGTACTACGGCGGGCACACGCTCTACAGCGACGACGGCGGCGAGACGTGGGCGATCGGGGCGGTCGACGACAACCCCAACGGGTACCTCAACGTGAACGAGACCACCGTCGCCGAGCTGCCCGACGGGCGCCTCTACCTCAACACCCGCGAGCACAACGGCACCGGGCCGGGAAACCGGGCGGACGCGTACAGCGCGGACGGCGGGGTGACCCTGGAGAAGCCCTACCGGCCGCAGGCCACGCTCACCGGGCCGGTCGTGCAGGGCAGCGTGCTCCAGCTGTCCGGGCCGGGCGCGCCGCTGGTCTTCGCCGGGCCCGCCGACCCGGCCGCCCGCGCGGCGCTGACGTTGCGGGTGAGCACCGACCGGGGCGTCACGTGGCGGGCCGCGCTGCCGCTCTCCGGGTTGCCCGCGGCGTACTCCGATCTGGTGCAGCTCGGCACCACGCTGGGTGTGTTGTACGAGACCGGCGACTTCGGTGCCAACGAGCGGATAGCCTTCCAGCGGATACCGATCCAGCAGCTTCGATAGGGTAACCTCGGACGTCCTATGACTCGCGCGAAAGACGGAAGACCATGACCCCACCGCGGCGGGGAGCCAGCGAAAACCAGCGGGCGCTGCAAGAGGCGATCAAGGAGCTGATCGTGCGGCGCGGACTGGCCCCTGGCTCCCTGCTGCCGACCGAGACCGAGCTGATGGCCGAGCTCTCGGTCAGCCGCCACCCGCTGCGCGAGGCGATCAAGGCGCTCCAGGCGCTCGGCATCGTCGACATCCGCCACGGCCTCGGCACGTACGTGGGCACGCCGTCGTTCTCGCCGCTGGAGGCCGGCCTCACGTTCCACTCGCACCTCTCGCTCCGCGGCGACCTGCGCGACATCGGCGACCTGGTGCAGATCCGCGAGGTGCTGGAGACCGGGCTGGTGCGCCAGGTGCTCGCGCTCGTCGACGACGCCGACTTCGACACCCTCGAGACCGCGGTCGCCGCGATGGAGCGGGAGGCCGCCGACGGGCGCTACTCCCCCGAGGCCGACTGGCTCTTCCACAAGACGCTCTACGAGCCGCTGCGCAACGAGCTGATCAGCGACCTGCTGCGGGTCTTCTGGAGCGTCTTCGACAAGGTGAACGCCGAGCTGCCGCGCACGGTCGAAACCCCGCAGGTGGCGGCGGCCGCCCACCGCAACATCCTCAACGCGTTGCGCGACGGCGACGGGCAGGTGCTCGCCGCCGCCATGGCCGACCATTTCAACGACATCCGTGAACGGATCTCGCGCGTCCCGCGCCGGTGAGCGCGCGGCGGCGGGCGTAGCATCGGCCCGTGAACCGCGGTGAGGTGTGGACCATAGGAGACCGCACCGACCTGCGGTACCGGGTCGTCGTGCTCTCCGGCGACACGCACAACGACCGCCCCAACGCCGCGCCCTACTGCGCGCCGGTCGTGCGGCAGCGCGGCAGCATCACCGACCTGCCGCCGTTCGCGGTGCCGCTGTCGGAGACCGACCCGGTGTCGGGCGTCGTCGTGGTCAACCGCATGCGCCGCCTCCCGGTGACCTCCGGGGCCGAGCGGCTCGGCATGATCACCGGCGCCAGCCTCGCCCGCGTCGACGACGCGCTGCGCAACCTCTTCGACCTCTGAGCGCGGCGGGGTCAGCAGCTCCACATCAGCAGCTCGGTGCCGGTGGCCGTCGCGGCGCGCTCCTTCGTGGACAGTGCCCCGGCCTCGGGGGGCTGCGGGAAGCGTTCGCCGTACAGGCGGCGGTTGTCGTCGCTCAGCGCGGTCGGGTAGCCGTCGGCCGGTCCGGGCAGGGTGGTCAGCTTGCCGGCGGGTGAGATGACCGTCGGGCCGGCGTCGCCGGGGATGGCGACCCAGCCGGTGGCGTTGACCGCCGTGGCCGGCATGGCCAGGTCGGGCCAGTGGGTGACCTCGCCGGTGCGCAGGTCCCAGCGGGCGGGCGCGGTCACCAGGTTGCCACCGGCCACCGCCTTGCCGAGCATGTCGAGCACGCGCCGGTCGGGCTCGCTGCCCTGCACGCGCGGGGCGACCTGGTGGGCTGGCGGGGGGCCTTCCTCGACCGGGAGCCCCACCCAGCCGGCGGCCCAGTGCCCGCGGACGGCGAGCACCTGCCCGGCGGCCGCGCCCGGCGGGAGGTCGAGGGCGCGACCGGTGCCGTCGGGGTGCCAGGCGTACGGTGCGGCGCCCTCGCCGCGCGTGCCGACCACCGTGCCGTCGCCGCCGACGCCGGAGCCGCGCACGTCGCCGGGGCGGGTGAGCAGCACCGGTCCGCGGAGCGGGTCGGCGTGCGGCCACGACACGACCGCGAACCGCACGCCGCGCCACGCCTCGCCGGTGACGTCGCCGCCCTCGTCGACGGCGAGCGGCGTCCACCATTCGTACCCGTCGACGGGGGCCAGCTTGACGGTCGAGCCGTCGTGGTAGATCCAGGCCAGCGGGCCGCCGTCGGCGGTGGCGGACGTGCCGACCACGACGCCGGAGGAGTTGACCGCGCGGGGCTCTGCGTTCGTGCCGACGGCGGGCAGCACCTTCGGCTCGCCGCCGGTCCAGAGCACCGGGCGCACGGAGCCGTCGGGCCGCACCAGGCCGGCCGCCGCGTACCGGCCGGTGGGGTCGGCGACGACCTGCCCGGTGAGCCTGCCCTTGCCGGCCGGTGCGGGCAGCGCCGCCACGGTGCAGGTGCTGAACGGCGGCGGGGTCGAGGTCACTGTCTCGCCGATCGGCACGTCCAGCCGGTCGGCGCCTTCGGTGCGGTCGAGCGCCTGCCCGACCGCCGCGGTGCCGGCGAGGGCGAAGACGGTCGCGGCGGCCACGGCCGCGTACCGGCGGCGGCGCCGCACCACTCCCCCGGCCTCGATCGCCCGCGACAGGTCGGCGTTGGCCGGCGGGACCCGCGCGGTCTCCAGCAGCACGCGAACGTCGTCGGCCCGCTCCTCGAACGGATCACTCACGCTTACAAGCCCCCACCCTTGCCCGTGCCCGCCCCGGCGAACGGTGCCTCCTGGCCGAGCCGTGCGCGCAGCGTGGCGAGGCCGCGCGCGGTCTGTGCCTTCACATTGCCGGTTGAGCAACGCATCGCCGCCGCCACGCTCTCCACCGGCATGTCGCAGAGGAAGCGCATCACCAGCACCGTGCGCTGGCCCTTGGGCAGGTCGGCGAGCGCCCGCACCACAAGGTCGCGCTCCTCCACGCCGCTGTCGCCGGACGCGCCCCGCTCCGGGGTCGCCGACATCAGCCACACCTTCGACCAGGCCAGCCGCTTTTCGTCGATGTACGTGCGGACGAGCATGCGGTGCACGTACCCGTCGAGGTTGTCGGCGGCCCGGGCCCGCGCCCAGTGCACGTAGAGCTTGGTGACGGTGGTCTGCACCAGGTCGTCGGCGCGGTGCTCGTCGCCGCACAGCAGGTAGGCGGCGCGGTGCCACCGGGCCAGCCGCGCCGAGACGAACTCGACGTACTCGGACGTGTCGTCCGTCCGCATACGGTGCACTCCTCCCCCGACCACCCTCACCCACGATGACGGGCGGCGGTCACGGCGGGGTTGCGGTGGCGGCGAAGAAAAAAGAGCGGGCCCCGCGAGGGGCCCGCTCCTGTGTGCGGTTGGTTACGCGCCGCACACGTTGTCGTTCAGGCGGATCCCGGTCGGGCCGGGCGAGCCGCTGCTGGTGAACCCGATCGTCGCGGACGCTCCCGCGGCGAGGGTCGAGTTCCACGACGGTGCCGCGGCGGTGACCGTGGTGCCGCTCTGGCTCACCGTCGCGTTCCAGCCGCTGGCGACCGTCGCACCGGCCGGCATCGTCCAGGTGGCCGTCCACGGGCTGAGCGGGGCGGTGCTGTTGTTGCGCACCGTCACCTCACCCTGGAAGCCACCGGACCACTGGCTGCTGATCCGCGTCGTCGCGGTGCACGTCTGCGGGCCGCTGGTGGACGGCGGCGGGCTGGTCGGCGGCACCGACGTGGGCGGCGGGCTGGTCGGCGGCGGAGAGGTGGGCGGGGTGCCACCGAACTGCACGTCGACGCAGTTGTAGAACGCCTCGGGGCTGTCCGACCGCTGCCAGATCGAGTAGATGATGTGGCGGCCCTGCTTCACCGGCAGGCGGGCGTTCCAGTAGTACTCGTTGCCGGACGAGCCGTTTTGCGTGGGCGGGTTGGTCACCTGGTCGAACGGCGTCGCCTCGAGGTCCGACCACTTCAGCGGCTGGTTCGGGTCGAACCCGTCCCGGGTGATGTACTGCGTCCAGGTGCCCGGGTGCGGCGCCCACGCGTTGTACCGGAACTGCATCGTGCTGCCCGACTGGACCTGGGTGACCGGCCAGTCGAGGCGGCCCGCGTTGTAGGCGGCGTACTTGGTGGTGCCACCGCCGCACAGCTGGCCGTCGGCGATGATCGTCCGGTGGTTGCCGGCGGCGTTGCTTTGCAGCACGCCGAACCAGTCCCACAGCGGCTGCTTGCCGCCCTGGGCCACGGCGGCCACGCAGGCCGGGTTGGTGGGGTTGATGTCGCCACCGCCGCCCGCCAGGCCGTCCTTGTAGCACGCGTACGTGCGGGTGGCCGGAGACACGAACGCGCCGTGCGCCTCCACCGGACTGGGTTTCAAGAGCAGCGGAATCCCGCTGCCCAGTAGCGCGGCGGCGGCGAGCACCGCCAACCTGCGTCTCGCTTTCACTTTCGTTGCCTTTCGTCGCGACTGCACAGGGTCGCCCGGACAGGCGAGGGCGCCCACCGGGGGTGCCGCCCGTTGACACCCGTGCCCGGCGCGCCCTTCGCGGTCGAGAAAGGCCACTCGCGTCCGACTATTGAATCATGCGAATACATGAGCGAACAAACAGGCCCGGCCTCCGCGGAGGCCGGGCCTGGTTCGCCGGTACAGGCTCAGTAGCGCGTCTGGGTCTGCGCGTTGAGCTGGTGGAACCTGTTGAACTCGGCGCCGAAGAGCCGCCAGTCACGCACCTGGAGGACGTCGAGGCCCTTGGTGATGTCGTTGGAGTAGATGTAGCCGTTGTAGTAGTACGCCGACCACGATCCGGCCAGGACCAGGTCGGTCGCGGAGACCGGACCCCGCTCCCAGTACGCGATCTCCTTCGGGCGGGACGAGTTGGTGAAGTCCCAGATGGAGATGCCGCCCTGGTACCAAGCCTGCACCATGATGTCGCGGCCGGGCACCGGGATCAGCGAGCCATTGTGCGCGACGCAGTTCTCGGTCTCGGCGTTCAAGCGGGGGATCTTGAAGTAGCTCTTGAACACGAGCCGGCGGTGCTTGCCCCAGCCCTGGATGTCGTAGATCGCGTCCGCGCCCTTGGTGGACGGGACGCTCGCGAGGCACTCCGCCGCCACGCCGCCGCCCAGCTCGTCGGTGAAGACGACCTTGGTGCCGGCGTTGTTGAACGTGGCCGAGTGCCAGAAGGCGAAGTTGACCGTGTCGCGCACCCGGGTGATCACCCGCGGCGCCTCCGGACGGCTGATGTCGAGCAGGATGCCGTCACCCATGCACGCGCCCGCGGCGATGTCCTTCTTCGGGTACGCGGTGATGTCGTGGCAGCCGCTGGTCTCGGTGCTCGGCGTGCCCGGCGGGTTGCCAGAGTCGCCCGGGAACAGGTTGGGCGTCGCCACGACCGCCGCGGAGGTCGGGTTGCGCACCGGCACCTTGACGATCGAGATCAGGTCGTGCGGCGGCTTGCAGTCCGGGAACGTCTCCGACGGGAAGTACGACGACACGTACACGTAGAGCGAACGGCGGTCCTTGCCCGGCACCAGCGTGTGCGTGTGCGAGCCGCAGTTGGTCTCCACGGACTTCACGTAGCGCGGGCTGGCCTTGTCGCTGATGTCGAAGATGCGGATGCCTTCCCAGGCCGCCTTGTTGGTGGCGGAAAGGCTCGTGCTCTGGCACGAGTCGTCGCTGCGCGACGAGTCGACCGACATGATGAGCAGGTTGCCGTCGACCGAGACGTCACCCTGGCCGCCGGGGCAGGACACCTGGGAGACCAGCCTCGGCTGCGACGGCCGGCTGATGTCGAAGATGGCGAACCCGTTGAAGTTACCGGCGAACGCGTACTTGCCCTGGAACGCGATGTCGGAGTTGATGCCGTTGGCGAGCGGGCCCGAAAGGGGCACGTTCGTCAACAGGCGGATGTTGTTGCTGCTGACGATCTCGTCGACGCCGGGGATCTCGTTTGTGGACGGCGACTGGGCACTCGTCGGGGAGGCGGAGGCCGCGACAGCCAGCGTGAGAGCGAACGCGGCCGCCGCGACGGCACTGAGCCGCCGCAACCCTTGTGGGGCCGATCTGAACATGGGCATACCCCGTCTTTCAGGCCCTTTCAACGGCGAAAGGGCGCCAGATTGGTGCACACCTTACCGAGGCATCGTAACCGTCGATGTGACACCCGTCACTCGGATACTCAGGTCGGCGATATACGATCGCGCGCACCCTGCGATTACGGAGGTCAGTCTTGATGAGCCGTCGCACGTACGCGGTGATCGGCGCCGTAGTGGTGGCGGTAGCCGGCGTCGCGATAGCCCTCGGCGTCCGCGCGGCCGGCTCGGGCGACGACCCGGCGGCGAGCGCCTCCCCGACACCGACCACGTCGCCGGTCCCGGTGATCGTGCCCGGCCGCCCCGGCGAGTCCGCGTCGGTCATCCCCTCCGACAAGATCCCCGCGCCCGACGGCAGCCTCTACAACCAGGCCGACGCCTTCTTCATGCGCATGATGATCCCGCACCACGCCCAGGCCCTGGAGATGGCCGCCCTCGCCCCCGACCGGGCCGGCCACGAGCAGATCCGCGCCCTCGCCTCCCGCATCACCGCGGCGCAGAAGCCGGAGATCGCGGTGTTCCAGGCCTGGCTGAAGGCGCGCGGCCTCCCCGAAGACCAGGCCGGCCACAGCCACGCCGGCATGTGGGGGATGCAGCCGCCGGAGGCCCTGAAGGCGCTGGCCGGCATGCGCGGTGACGCGTTCGACAAGATGTTCGTCGACATGATGGTCGCCCATCACGAGGGCGCGGTCGCGATGGCGACGGACGCACTGCGCGCCGGCCGCGACCAGGAGGTGGAGCGGCTCGCCACCGGCATCGCCGCCGAGCAGCAGGCCGAGATCGGCCGAATGCGCCAGATCCCCCTGTAACGCCCGCGCTCAGTCGCGCTGTCGGGGCCGCACCAGCACCACCTTGTGCGGGTCGACGCCCGGCCGGTGGTAGAGCTGCGGCACGACCCGGGCCTCCGGAAACTTCTCGACCTCCAGCAGTCCCTGTTCGAACGCCTTGCGCATAGACTCGCCGAACGCGAGCGACGAGTAGACGCGGGCCGCGAACATGCGGGCCATCGTGTCCGGCAGCCGGCCGCGCATACCGATCACCACATCCAGCAGGCGGGCCGCCGCGACCGCCTGCTCCTCGGAGTCGCAGACGTTGAAGAACGCCACCCGAAGGTGATCGGCCGACGCCTTGAACATCCGGACCAGCAGGTCGGTCGGCACCGGCTCCGGCCGATCAGGACCGCCGGTCATGATCAGTGCGCCCGGCTGGCCGTGGCCGCTGAAGTGGACCATGTACGGCTTGTGCCGGTTGAACATGGGCATCAGGTCCAGCGGACGCGTCGCCTGCCATGCCTTGAGCCGGACGTACGCCGCCAGCGTGGCGTCATTGATCTTCATTTCGATCTCACGCGCCTCCTCGGCGACGTCGACCGTCGTCTCCTTGGGCACGTGGGACGCGAAGAGCAGGACGGTGACGCGCTCCGGGAGTGCGTCGAGCTCCGCCTCGGGGATGGCGCGCGAACAGGGCTCGGACACCGGCTGGAAGTCCGGATTCCAGCCCCTCCGCTCGACCGTCGGCTCGACGGCGTTGGTGATCTGGGCGACCGTGCCCTCCACCGCGCGGAACGTCACCCGCGCGTTCGCGACCTCGCCGGCCAGCCGATCGATCCGGGTGCCGATGGCCTTGACCGCACCGGCCTGGCCGGCCTGGCCGCTCCGGAGTGCGCCGATCGCGTCCGTCAGCGCGCCGACCCGGGTCTCCAGCGCGGACAGCCGCGCGCCCAGGTCGTCCACACCCTTCCGCAACAGGTCGTGCTGGCGCTCAGCGCCCAGGAGGAGCTCCGATGCGGCCCACATCGCGGCGATGAAGTCGACGATCTCCTTCTCCTTTGCTTCGAGCCTCCCTTGCAGCGCCTTTTCCTGCGGCCGGATAGCCATCTTGGCCTCGTGCGCGTTCTGCGCCTTCCGGTGCAGATGGCTCCGCCGCGACCCGGTGCTGCCGCGCATCTCCTCGATGAACTCGTTGTATTCGTCGGTGAGGTCGTCGCGCCGATCCCGCAGCACGCGGATCTGCTGGAAGATGGCGGCACGATCGGCAAGGAGGACCGAGAGCCGCTCGAGGTTGAACGCCGGCATCAGGCGCCCGCTCCGCCGGACTGCTCGTCGGCCAGTGCGGTCAGTAAAGTGGCGACGGCCTCGACGAGCTTCTCCGGTAGGTCGTCCGTGGCGTATCCGTCGGTCTCGAACACCACCGAACCACCCACCGGCGTGTGCCCGACCGCCACCGTGATGCGGCGCCGGCCCGCCGGGTCGGGTCGCGACGACCGCCAAAGCCGACGGACGAGCCGGGCGACCTCATGCCGGCCGACCAGGATGGACACCGCATCCGCACCCAGGCCGAGCCCTGCGCCGAGCACGGCCGCGGCCGCCTGTGCGGCGTCGAGCACCTCTCCCGCGCCACGGTCGTCGCCGCGTCGGAGGAACCCGTCGCTGTGCAGGTCTCCGGCCAGCTCCGGGGGGACTCGCACGTAGAAACCGGCCGCCATGAGTCAACAGACTAGAGACGGATCGACGGGACGGAACGGATCGACCAAGATCTGTCAATCGATCCGCCGCCACCCCGGGTCAGCAGCCGACGCGGGTGGTGCTCAGGGCTATGTCGTCCATGAGGATGTCGTAGGCGGGTGGGGTGGGGTCGCCCTGGTAGAGCTGCCAGCCGATCTTCACCGTGTCGAAGCGCGGGAAGACGAAGTCGACCGGGTTGCCGCCGTGGTCCTTGGTGGTGACGGTGAGGTCGGGCTGGGGGCGGCCGTCGATCCAGATGTCGATGCGGTTGTCGGCGGCGTCGGCGCGCCACTCGACGCACTGCCAGCGGCCGGCCACGGAGGGGGCGGACTCGCGCCAGTTCGTCCAGTCGCCGGTCGGGCCGCCGTCGGCGCCGACGCCCCACAGCGCGCGGTCGAGTGTCGGGACGTACTGGCCGCCCAGCGGGCGGACGATCTCCGGGCCCTGGCCGGTGGCCTCGACGAGCGTGTAGTGGGCCCAGTCGGGCGCGGTCGGGAAGGCCGCCACGCGTAGGCGGAGGCGGCCGAAGAAGCTGTTGCCGGGCGCGGCGAAGTCGTCGACCTTGAGGAAGGCGCGGCCGTTGCCCTCGGTGTGCACGTGGAGTACGCGGTCGCCGCGGTGGCGTTCGACGGTGAGGGTGCCGTGCTTGGTGTCGATGCCCCACTTGAGGCTGGCGGCCCCGCCCAGCGGCATGCGCTCGAAGTCCTCGCAGAACAGCAGCCGGTCGGAGCATCCGCCGCGGGAGTGCGCCGGCGCGGCGGCGGGAGCGGCGAAGAGCAGGAGTACACCGGCCGCGGCGGCCGCCAGGCGAGTCATCATGTCGATATTCTTACATATCTCGATGGAGTGTCGGTCGAACGTCGTTCGGTTCCGCGCGGATTTTCCGGTGGCGTCCGGATTTGCTTCGGCGGCGCTGGTCATGCGGCTGAAAGCGAATAGCGTCGGGCCATGACGTTCGATCATGAACAGCTTACCGTCCACAAGGGACGACGCAGCGGGCTGCCGGTGGCGATCGCCGTGCACTCCACCGTACGGGGCATGGCGATCGGCGGGTGCCGGCTCAAGCACTACGCCGACTGGCGCGACGGGGTGGCCGACGCGCTGCGGCTGGCCGAGGCGATGACGTACAAGACCGCGGTCGCCGGCCTCGACCACGGCGGCGGCAAGACCGTCGTGGCGCTACCGACCGCGGCGCCGTTGACCACCGACGAGAGGCACGACGTGCTGCTCGACGTGGGCGACGCGGTCGAGTCGCTCGGCGGGCGCTACGGCACCGGGCCCGACGTCGGCACCGGGCCGGCCGACATGGTGACGATCGGCGAGCGCACGCGGTGGGTCTTCTGCCGCCCGGCCGAGCGGGGCGGCAGCGGCGACTCGTCCGGCCCGACCGCCGAAGGGGTGCTCGCCGCGCTCGCCGCCCTCTGCGCGCACCGCTTCGGCAGCGCGGACATGGCCGGGCTGCGGGTCACGCTGATCGGGCTGGGCCACGTCGGCACCCACCTGGCGAAGGCGCTCGCCGGCGCCGGCGCGATCCTCACGGTCACCGACGTCGACCCCGGCCGTCGCACGCTCGCGGACGCGATGGGCGCGGCCTGGGTGGCTCCGGCGGAGGCGGCCACCGCGCCGGCCGACGTGGTCGTGCCGGCCGCGCTGGGCGGGCTGTTGACACCCGATCTTGTACCGCGCCTGCGCTGCGCCGCCATCGCCGGGCCGGCCAACAACCAGCTCGCCGAGGAACGCGTCGCCGACATGCTGCACGAGCGGGGCGTGCTGTGGGTGCCCGACCCGGTGGTGAGCGCGGGTGGCGCGATCTACGGCACCGGCGTGGAGCTGCGCGGCCTGACCCCGGCGGCGGCGCTCGCGGAGGTGCGCGGGATCGGCGCGACGGTCACCCGGATACTCGGCGCGGGCATGAGCCCGCACCGCGCGGCGAAGGACCTGGCCGAGGAACGCCTCAGGGGAGCGTGAGGCCGGCGTCGTGGGCGAGCAGCGCCACCTGCACCCGGTTGTTGAGCTCCAGCTTGGTCAGCACCCGGGACACGTGCGCCTTGACCGTCGCCACGCTCATGAAGAGCTCGCCGCTGATCTCCGCGTTGGACTTGCCCTGGCCGACCGCGACGGCGACCTCCCGCTCCCGCTCGCTCAGCCGGCCGAGCAGCGCCAGCGCGTGGCGCCGCCGCCCGTCCGCGCCGGTGTCGCTGACGTGGTCGATGAGGCGGCGGGTCACGGCGGGCGAGAGCATCGGCTCGCCGAGCGCGACCCGGCGCACCGCGCGCAGGATCTCGGCCGGCGGGGTGTCCTTGAGCAGGAAGCCGCTGGCGCCGGCCCGGAGCGCGCGCAGCACGTACTCGTCCGCGTGGAACGTCGTCAGCACGATCACCTCGGGCGGCTCGGGCCGGCGGCGCAGCGCCTCGGTGGCGGCGAGACCGTCGAGGCGGGGCATGCGGATGTCCATGAGCACGACGTCGGGCGCGTGCGAGCGGACGGCGGCGGCCACCTCGGCGCCGTCGGAGGCCTCGCCGACCACCACGATGTCGTCCGCGCCGCCGAGGATCATCGCGAGGCCGGCGCGGACCAGCGCGTCGTCGTCCACGATCAGGACCTTGATCGGCGCCTGGCCGCCCGCGGCGCCGACGCCGCCGGCCCGCGCGCCACCCGGAAAAGCGCCCGCGGCGCCGTCGCCGCCGGGCGGCGGGCCGCCCGGGAAGGCGCTCACGCCGGCCACGGCAGCCAGGCCCAGAGCCGGAAGTCGCCGGACGCGGTGCGGCCGCTCTCCAGCCGCCCGCCGGCGAGCGTGGCCCGCTCGGTGAGCCCCACGATGCCGGTGCCCGTGCCGGGAATCTCCGGCCCGGCCGGCACGCCCACCGGCCACGGGTTGCGCACCTCGACCGACAGGCCGTCGCCGGCCGCCCCCGCCACGATCACGTCCACAGTGGAACCGTACGCGTGCTTGCGGGCATTCGTGAGTCCTTCCTGCACGATCCGGTACGCGTTTCGCCCCACCGCCACAGGCACCGCGCCGAGGTCGGCCACCCGCCGGTCGAGGCGCACCCGCATGCCGGCCGCCCGCGACTCGTCGACGAGGCCGGGCAGGTCGGCGAGCGTGGGCTGGGGACGGTCGGGCGCCTCGTCGGCCGGGTCGTCGCGGAGCACGCCGATCACCTCGCGCAGCTCCTGGAGCGCCTGGTGGGCGCTGTCGCGGATCACGCCGGCCGCGCGGGCCACCTCCTCCGGCGGCGCGTCCGGGCGAAACTCCAGCGCGCCCGCGTGCAGGCTCAGCAGCGAGATCCGGTGGGCCAGCACGTCGTGCATCTCCCGCGCGATGCGGGCCCGCTCGGCCTGGCGGGCCTGCGCCACCCGCAGCTGCTGCTCGGACTCGGCGCGGTGGGCCCGGTCGCGGAGCGAGAGCACCAGCTGGCGGCGGGCCTTGACGACCAGCCCCCAGGCGAGCACCAGCGCCATGAACACCAGGGTCCAGACCAGGTCGACCCACATGGGGCTGCTGCTCCACTCCGGCCGCAGCAGCGGAAAGACGAAGCCGCTGGCGACGCCGACCGCGGCGAGTGCCAGCGCCACCGCGACGCGCCGGTGCACCACGACCGTGAAGAACGCGACCACCGCGGCACCGACGCTGGTCACCGACCAGAGGCCGACGACCGTCACGGCGATAGTGAGCCCGACCGGCCAGCGCCGCCGCACCCACAGGCCGAGGCAGCACAGCAGGCCGAGCAGGAAGTCGAGGGTCATCCGCCCCTCGTCGATGCCCTGCTCGAAGCCGTACGCGGCCAGGATCAGCGCGAGCCCTACCGCGAAGAGGAACAGCAGCACGTCGACGACCCAGTCGCGGGCCGTGCGCCGCACCCGCCGGCGGTCCTCCGGGTAGGGTTTCGCCAGCAGCGCGCCGGGCAGCAGCGCGCGGTATTCGGGCGTTGCCCCACCAACCATGATCAAATGGTACGACCCGGCAGGCGCCCGGGCATCCGACCAAAGTCGAATGCCGGCCATAGACCTCGGTCGGCGCGGGGACAGCCCTCGGTCACCCGCCGCCGACCTCGGGCCGATTCCGGGGTACCGGCCGGAGCCGCAGGCTGGACGCATGATCAGTGTGGAGCACCTGACCAAGCGGTACGGCCAGCACACGGCCGTCGACGACGTGTCGTTCCGCTGCGAGGCCGGGACAGTGACCGGGTTCCTCGGGCCCAACGGCGCCGGCAAGTCCACGACCATGCGCATGATCTGCGGCCTCACGCCACCCACGGTGGGCGGGGCGACGGTGGACGGCGTGCCGTACCGGCGGCTGCCCAACCCGGGCCGCCGCGTGGGTGTGCTCCTGGACGCCTCCGCGCAGCACCCGGGCCGCACCGGCCGGGAGACGCTCAGCCTCGCCGCGCACGTCATGGGCGTCGACCGCGGCCGGGTGGACAAGCTGCTCGACCTCGTCGGGCTGGACGCCAAGGCCGGCCGCAAGCGGGTCCGCCAGTACTCGCTGGGCATGCGGCAGCGGCTCGGCCTGGCGCACGCGCTGCTGGGCGACCCGCGCGTGCTCATCCTCGACGAGCCGGCCAACGGGCTGGACCCGGAGGGGATCTTCTGGATGCGTACGGTGCTGCGCGACTTCGCCGACCGGGGCGGCACCGTGCTGCTCTCCTCGCACCTGCTGCGCGAGGTCGAGGCGGTGGCGGACCGGCTGGTGGTCATCGGGGGTGGCCGGGTCGTCGCCGACGGCAGCAAAGAGGAGTTGCTCGCCGGCTCCGGGGTACGGGTGCGCGGCCTGGAGCCGGACAAGCTCGAATGGGCGCTCACCGCCGCCGGCGTGGCCGTGACCCCCACGCCGGACGGCGCGCTCGTCGCGCAGACCGACGCGGAGACCGTCGGGCGGGCCGCTACCGCGGCCGGGCTCGTGCTGCTGGAGCTCCGCCCCGCCGACGGCGGCGGGCTGGAGCAGCTCTTCCTCCAACTCACCTCGAACGGAGCGCCTCGATGACCACTCTGGAAGCGCCGCCCCGCCCCTCGCTCGGGCGCCTCACGCTCGTCGAGGTGCGCAAGATGACCGACACGCGGGCCGGCTTCTGGCTGCTGGCCGTGACCGGGCTCGCGTACGCGGCGCTGGTCGTGGTCATGCTCATCGTCGCCGACCCGCCGGACCTCACGTTCTACGGCATCTTCCAGACCACGCTGCTGCCGGCCGGCGTGCTGCTGCCGGTCATCGGCATCCTCTCGGTCACCAGCGAGTGGACGCAGCGGGGCGCGCTGACCACGTTCACGCTGGTGCCGGAGCGCGAGCGGGTCGCCGCGGCCAAGGTGCTCGCCGGCTTCGTGCTGGCCGGCGCCTCGGTCGTCGCGGGGCTGCTCGTCGCCGCGGTCGGCAACGCGATCGGGATGACGTTCTTCGACGGCGACGGCAGCTGGCGGCTGACCGCCGGCGCGCTGGGCAGCGCGGTGCTGTTCCAGCTGATCAACATGACCGTCGGCGTGGCGTTCGGCATGCTGCTGATGAACTCCGCGCTCGCCATCGTCATGTACTTCCTGCTGCCGACCGTGTGGAGCATGCTCACCAACATGATCGACGCGCTGCGGACGCCGGCCGAGTGGCTCGACCTCGGCATGACCTCCCAGCCGCTCGTCGACAACACCATGGCCGGCGCGGACTGGCCCAAGCTCGCCGCCTCCGTCGGCGTCTGGCTCGCCGTGCCACTCGCCGCCGGCCTCGCGCGCCTCCTCCGCCGGGAGGTGGCCTAGGGCCTGTCTCCTGGGTCTCGGTGGAGCGAGGCGAGATCCAGGCGGCGTCCGGGGGTGCCGGGCGAAAGGCCGCATACAACACCGGTATGCGACCTTTTCGCCCGGTGCCGCCGCTCGTCGTCTGGGCCCGCCGCAGCCCGTCGAGACCCAGGAGACAGGCCCGGGCGGTATACAGAGGAGATGGCGGCTGACGCGGTACCCGGTGAGATGTCTGAGGCTGCGACGGCGCTGCTCGCCGCGCTCGACGGCGAGCAGCGCTCACTCGCGTCGCGGCCCTTCGCCGACGAGGCCGCGCGGCGGTGGATCGAGTACCGCCCGCGGCCCCGGCCCGGCGCGTGCCTCGCGGACCTGGACCGCACCGCGCGCAAGGCGGCCCACCGGCTACTCGCGACGGCGCTGAGTCCGCCCGCGTACGCGCAGGCGATGGCGATCGTCGCCCTGGAGGAGGTGCTCGACCGCCAGGAGGGGTGGGCGCGCGGGCGGCACAGCAACGACTACTGGGTGGCGGTCTTCGGCGAGCCGGGGCGGGACGAGCCGTGGGGGTGGCGCTTCGAGGGCCACCACCTCTCGGTCACGATGACGGTCGCCGACGGGGTCGTCTCCCCCGCGCCGATCTTCCTGGGCGCCAACCCGCACCGCGTCGGGTACGCCGGCGGCACCGTGCTGCGCCCGCTCGCCGCCGAGGAAGACCTGGCCCGCGCGCTGCTCGACGCGATGGGCCGCGCCGACCGCCGCGCGGCGATCGTCTCCGACGAAGCCCCGCCGGACATCCGCACCGCCACCCGACCCGCGGTCGGCGGGCCCCTCGAGCCGCGGGGCGTGCCGGCCAGCCGCCTCGGCCCCGGCGCGCGGGCGGCCCTCTACCGCCTCGTCGCCCTCTACCTCGACCGGCTGCCGCCCGGCCTGGCCGCGCTGGAGTACGCGCGGATCGAGAGCGGCGAGCAGTGGTTCGCGTGGGAGGGGCCGACCCGGCCGGGTGGGCGGCACTACTACCGGGTGCAGGGCGAGGACGTGCTGATCGAGTACGACAACACGACCGACGACGGCAACCACGCGCACACGGTGCTCCGCCGGCCGCACGGCGACTTCGGCGACGACGTGCTCGCCAGCCACCGCGCGTCGGTGCCACACTCCGCCTAGCGCGGCCCGCTCACCCAAAATCGCGCAACGATTCGTGAAGTTGCTGCGAATGTGTGCTTAGGGTACCGACCGCTTCGCCGCCGCTTCCGACCATTCCAGCAGGAGCAGGGTGGCGTCGTCGGCCGGCGGCCCGCCCTGGTGGTCGCGGACCGCGTGGGAGATGCGTCGGGCGGTCTCGGCCACCGGGAGACCGACCGCGGCGTGGCGTTCGACCAGGTCGACGAGGCGCTCCAGGCCGAAGAGCGTGCCGTCGGCGTCGCGGGCCTCGGTGATCCCGTCCGTGTAGAAGAGGAGGCGGTCGCCACGCTCCAGGCGCTCCTCGGCGACGGCGGTGGGCGCGGGCACGCCGAGCGGGGTGCGGCGGCCACCGGCCAGCGCGCGCACCGCCTTGCCGCGGCGCAGCAGGACCGGCGGCGGGTGGCCGGCACCGACGTAGCGGAGGTGGCCGGCGTGCAGGTCGAACTCGGCCAGCACCGCCGTCACGAAACGCGAGTCGGTGAACTCCCCCTTCAGCGCGCGGTCGACCTCCTCCGCCATCTCGGCCAGCCCGGCACCGGCGCGGCGGCTGGCGCGGCTGGCGCCGAGGGCCACGGCGGTGGTGAGGGCGGCGGGCAGGCCCTTGCCGACTCCGTCGTACACGGCGAAGCGGGCCACCCCGTCGTCCACTGTGTAGTCGAACGCGTCGCCGCCCACCTCGTAGCTGGGTTCGAGCACGGCGGCGAGGACGAAGTGGTCGGTGGCGAACGTGAGCGGCGGCAGCAGCTGCCACAGCACCTCGGCGGCCGTGGTCATGGGCCGGGAGCGGCGGGCCACGACGATCGCGTCGCCGTACGCGGTCTTCGAGGTGATCATGTGCCCGACCAGGCCGGCGAGGAGGCGGGTGCCGGAGATCATCGCCGGGTCGGCCGGGTCGGCGCCGCGGACCTCCAGCACGCCGATCCGCTCGGTGCCGTTGACGATGGGCATCCAGAGGCGGGGCGGGTCGCCGGCGGACGGCACCGGGGTGAGCGTCATGAACGCCCGGCCCGCGACCGAACCCCGTATCGGGATCGGGTCGGTGGCCTTGTCGGGCGACAGCACGCGCAGCCGCTCCTGCTCGTGGTCGACGAGGTGGATGGTGACGTCGAGGCCGACCCGCGCGGCGGCCACCTCCACGATCTCGGCGAGCCCGCTCGGGCCGACGAAGTGTGCCACGTCGATCAGCTCGGCGAGCATGCCGTGCCATTCCGCGGGGCGCGGGACGCTCATAGCCCGAACAGCGGCGCCACGCCGGTGATCCGCAGAACCTCCTCGACGATGCGCCGGGGGTTGCGGACGCACAGCCGCACGCCGCTCCGCTGGGCCGCCTCGCGCCCACGCAGCAGCGCGCGCACGCCGCTGGAGTCGAGGAACGGCACGGCCGACAGGTCCACCACCACGTCGCGCTGGGCGCGGGCGAGCGCCGCCTCGATCTCGGCGACCACGCGATCCTCGGCCTGCATGTCCAGGTCGCCCTCGAGGTAGATCACGGCTACCTCGTCCCGCGCGAGTGTCATCGGTCGCCTCCTAAGCCGTGATCAAATCTCAGTTACCCCGGACCGACCCTACTCACACACGCGGCCCTCGACAGCTCTGCCGCCAGGTAACTAGTCTGAGGCACATGAGTCCTTACATCGTGGAGGCGGCCGCCTGGCAGGAAAGCTGGGACCGCCAGCAGGAGGCGTACATGCCGGACCGCGAGGAGCGCTTCACCGCCCTCCTGGACACGGTCGACGCGGTCACCGCCGGACGCGCACCCCGCGTACTCGACCTGGCCGGCGGCACCGGCTCGATCTCACTGCGGCTGCTGCGGCGCTTCCCCGAGGCCACCACCACCCTCCTCGACCTCGACCCGGTGCTCCGCCACATCGCCGCCGGAACACTCGGCGAGCGGGCCACGGTGGTCACGGCCGACCTGCGCACCAAGGAATGGCTGTCGGCCCTCCCCCACCAGGACTTCGACGCGGTGCTGACCGCGACCGCGCTGCACTGGCTGGACCCGTCGCGCCTGGCCGAGCTGTACGGCGAGATCCGCGAAGCCCTCCGCCCCGGCGGCGTCTTCGTCAACGCCGACCACATGCCCGACGACGGCCTGCCCGGCTTGTCAGCCCGCCTCGGCGAGCGCGCGGACGCACTCCGCCACGCCCGCTACGCGGCCGGCGCGGCCCTGTCGTGGGCCGACTGGTGGGATCGGGCGGCGGCCGACCCGACGCTGGGGCCGCTGGTGATCGAACGCAAGCGCCTCTTCACCGAGCACCACAGCTCGGAGTGGACGCCACCGGTGTCGTGGCACCTGGAGGCGCTACGGGCGGCGGGGTACGCGGAGATCGGGCTCGTGTGGCGCGGCGCGCGGGATGCCGCGGTGGCGGGGGTCAAGGGCTAGGCATCTTTGCCCGCGTCCGCGTCTGGTCACCCGCCGCCACTCCCGCCCGGTACCGCTCGCCCGTGCGCTGCGCTTAGCTGAGGCTGCGCACGCGCTCCTCGAATCAGGCCGCGCGCACGCGCCGCACTCGGCCCGGGTTTCGGGCGAGCACCAGGTCCACATGGCGGGACAAGCGGCTCGCATCTGAGATGCGCCATGATCGTTAGCCCGGAAACCGGACGACACGCCGGGGAGACTCTGGGTGTTGGGCTAACGATCATCGGTGGACGCATTCGTGCGAGCAGGTCGACAGCTCGCCGAGAGCCACACCGTGACCCCCGCGCGCGGAGCGTGGCTAGGCGAAAGCGCTTCGGGCGAAGCTCACGCCGCCGCGTTCGGCCGGGTCTAGGAATGGGCGAGGCACCAGGCGCGGCGGCTGCCTGATGTAGACCTGGAGCGACGCGGCCTGGACGCGGATGTCGAGCCCGTCGCCCGCGATCCGCCAGTCGGGGTCGATCCAGCCGGTGCGGGGCGTCTCCTGCCGCACCTCGCGCAGCACCGCTGCCGTCTCGACGCGGCCGTGACCCAGACGGGCCGGCCGCGCGTCGTGGCCGATGGCCGCGGTGATGCCGCCGGCGTCGCAGTCGAGTGTCGCGGGCGCGACCCACCACAGCGGCTGGCCGTCGGGGGTTTGCGGCTCGACGCGGCGGACGATGTAGTCGAAGTCGACGCGCAGGTAGTCGACGGGCATCGTGTCGTCGACGATGTCGTCCTCGTCGGGCTCGCCCTCCAGCTTGCCGACGTCGACGGCGTGGACCAGGCAGCCCTGCCAGGCCAGCACGGGGGCGTCGTCGAGCGTCCACGCGGCCGGGTGCCACCAGCGGGCCGCGGGCAGGCCGGACTCCGGGTGCGCGGGTGGAGCCACGCCCGCCAGTGTCACATGTTGATCATGTGGCCGGCCAGGCCGTGGATGGCTTCCTTGACGGCCTCGCCGAGGGTGGGGTGGGCGTGTACGTTGCGGGCGACCTCGTGCACCGTCAGGTCCCATTGCTGGGCCAGGGTCAGCTCGGGCAGCAGCTCGGTCACGTCCGGGCCGATGAGGTGGGCGCCGAGCAGCTCGCCGTACCTCGCGTCGCTGAGCACCTTGACGAAGCCGGAGGTGTCGCCGAGGCCGTTCGACTTGCCGTTCGCCGTGAAGGGGAACTTCGCGACGCGCACGTCGAAGCCCTTCTCGCGGGCCTGCGCCTCGGTCCAGCCGAAGCTGGCGATCTGCGGCTGGCAGTATGTGGCGCGCGGAATCATCACGTAGTCGAGCTCCATGGTCTCCGCGTCGCCGATCGTCTCGGCGGCCACGATGCCCATCGACTCGGCGGCGTGCGCGAGCATCAGCTTGGCCGTGACGTCGCCGATCGCGAAGATGTGCGGCACGCTGGTGCGGCAGCGGCCGTCGACGTCGATGGCGCCGCGGTCGGTGAGCTTGACGCCGGTGTTCTCCAGGCCGTAGCCCTCGACGCGGGGCTGGAAGCCGATCGCCTGGAGCACCTTGTCCGCTTCGAGCACCTGCTGCTGGCCGTCGCGCGACACGGTGACGCGCACACCGGAGTCAGACTCCGAGATCGACTCCACGCGCGTCGAGGTGAGCACGTCGATGCCGAGGCGGCGGTAGCGCTTGGCGAGCTCGGCCGACACCTCCTCGTCCTCCAGCGGCACGAGGCGGTCGAGGAACTCCACGATCGTCACGCGCACGCCGTAGTTCGCCAGCACGTAGGCGAACTCGACGCCGATCGCACCGGCGCCGGCGATCACGATGCTCGACGGCAGCGAGTCCGAAAGGATCTGCTCCTCATAAGTCACGACACGTGGGGACAAAGACGTCCCGGGCAGAAGCCGCGTCGTAGCCCCCGTCGCGATGATGCAATGGTCGAACGTCACGGTGGCATCCCCCACCCGCAACGTATGAGGATCGACGAACACACCTCGCGCGTCGTACTGCCTGATCTTGTTCTTCTTCATCAGGTAGTTGACGCCCTTGACCCGGCCGTCGGCGACCTTGCGGCTGCGCTGGAACGCGGCGCCGTAGTCGAACGTCACCTCGCCCTGGATGCCGAAGGTCTTCGCCTCCTGGGTGAAGATGTGCGCCAGCTCCGCGTTGCGCAGCAGCGCCTTCGAGGGGATGCAGCCGATGTTGAGGCAGACCCCGCCCCAGAACCGCTCCTCGACGACGGCAACCGACAAGCCGAGCTGGGCGGCCCGGACCGCGGCGGTGTACCCACCCGGTCCGGCGCCCAGCACCACGACGTTGAAGTGGTCAGTCATACAAGAAACCTAGTCAGCGCGACGACAACCGCCGACCGACCGCCGAAATCAACCGGTCGAGCTCCGAGCCGAACGGGTTGTCGTGCACCAGGTAGGTCCAGGTGGCCGACGGGCGGACCAGCGTGGCCTCCTCCGGTTCCCAGTCTTCGGTGACCTCGATCGTCTCGAAGGTCTCCAGCGTGAGCTGCTCGATCTTCGGGAAGAGGTCGTTGAACGCCGGCACCGCCGACCGGTGGAACTCGTCGAGCGGGTCGAGCCGCCCCAGCGCCCGCAGGTGCACGCCCTCGCGCACCTCGTTGAGCTCGGCCAGGTGCTCGGCCCACAGGCGGTCGAGGTGGTAGAGCGCGATCGAGCGGCCGATGCGGGAGAGCAGCTCGTCGTCGATCTCCTCGGTCTCCTCCGGGAAGCGGTCGCGGAGCAGGTCGGCGGCGACGTCGGTGGTGAGCAGCCGCTCGCGGCGCTCGGCGAGCGCGATGCGCTGCTGCTCGATCACCACGCTGTACCGCCAGGTGTTGCGGTGGATCTCGTGGTTGACGCCCTCGGCGACGCGCTGGGCGTGCTCGATCGCGTACGTGACCTGCTCGTCCACGACCAGACCGTCGGCGTGCATCTTCGGCGAGGCGGGGATCAGCTCGGGCGCGTGGCGCACGACGAGCTCGTCTTCCAGGCTGACGAAGAAGACCGAGTGCCCGGGGTCGCCCTGCCGGCCGGAGCGGCCGCGCAGCTGGTCGTCGACGCGGCGGCTGTCGTGGCGGCCGGAGCCGATGATGTACAGCCCGCCCAGCTCGGCGATCCGGTCGTAGTCGGCCTGGTCGCTGCCGCCGAGGCGGATGTCGACGCCGCGGCCGGCCATCTGGGTGGAGACGGTCACCGCGCCGTACGTGCCGGCCTCGGCGATGATCGCCGCCTCCTCCTCGTCGTTCTTCGCGTTGAGCACGACGCAGGGGATGCCGGCGGTGTTGAGGCCGGCGGCGAGCTGCTCGGACTCCTTGACGTCGAGCGTGCCGATCAGCACCGGGCGGCCCGCCTCGTGGGTGAGGCGGATCTCCTCGATCAGCGCCTCCTCCTTCTCGGCCCGGGTGGCGTAGATGCGGTCTTCGTCGTCGACGCGGACGCAGGGTGTGTTGGGCGGGATGACCGCGACCTCGAGCTTGAAGAACTCGCGCAGCTCGTTGCCGACCAGCACCGCGGTGGCGGTCATGCCGCAGAGCGTCTTGTAGAGCGCGATGTACGCCTGCACGGTGATCGTGTCGAGCACCTCGCCCTCGGCGGTGGCGCTCAGCCCCTCCTTGGCCTCGACGGCCGCCTGGAGCCCGTCCGGCCAGCGGCGGCGCTGGGCCACCCGGCCGCGCATCTCGTCGACGAGCTCGACCGCGCCGTTGCGCACGATGTAGTCGACGTCGCGGTGCAGCAGCGCCTCGGCGTGCAGGGCGACGTTGACGGCGGAGAGCTGCTCGACGTTCTCGTCCGCGTACAGGTCGATGCCGCCCAGCGCCTTCTCGACCGCCCGGAGACCGCGGTCGGTGAGCGCGACCGACCGGCCGTCGTCGGCGATCTCGTAGTGGCGCTTGTTGACCAGGGCCTTGACCAGGGCGGCCGCGGCGTGCACCGGGTCCTGCTCGCCGGGCACGGTGCCGGCCAGCACCATCGGCACGCGGGCCTCGTCGATGAGGATCGAGTCGGCCTCGTCGACGATGCAGCAGGCCAGCTCGCGCTGCACCCGGTCGTCGATGTCGGTGACCAGCTGGTCGCGCAGGTAGTCGAAGCCGCCCTCGCTGACCGAGACGTAGGTGACGTCGTTGCCGTACGCCGCGCGGCGCTGCTCGGGGGTGGACGCCTCGGTGACCCACCCGACGGTCAGCCCGAGCAGCCGGTAGACCGGTGCCATCCAGAGCGCGTCGCGGCGGGCGAGGTAGTCGTTGACCGTGATCACGTGGACCGGGCCCTTGCCGCGGCGCACGTGCCCGTACGCGGCGATCGCGGCGGTCAGCGTCTTGCCCTCACCGGTGGCCATCTCGGCGACCTTGCCGGAGAGCAACGCCATCGCGCCGAGGAGCTGCACGTCGTACGGCGTCTGGTCGAGCCCGCGCCGGGCCGCCTCCCGCCCGAACGCGCAGATGTCGACGTAGTCGGTCGCCTCGGCGGCCTTCTCGGTCAGCTCGGAGTCGCTGAGGTCGGCAAGCTCCTCCGCCCGACTACTGATCTTGGGGAGCAGCTTCTCCAGCGGGCCGAGGTCGACCGTGGTACCCGGGCGCTGGAGGAAGCGCTGCATCCTGCTTTTCAACCGCTGCGACACACCCATGGTGGGCAACGGTACTATTCAACATTCCAAGATCGTCGCCACCTCCTGCCGCGTTCGCGACGCGAGGTCGCGTAGCAGCTCAGGGCCCTTGTCGAACGGCACCACCGCGGTCACCACGTGACGCAGGATCCCCGCGGCGCACTCGCGCACCATCGATATCGTCTCGGCGGAGAGCCGTTCCCGGTCCCAGGCGGCGGCGAGACCGCGCGGCACTCGCCCGATCTGCGCGCAGCGCACCGAAAGCCCGTTGTGGTGGAACTCCTCCCCCAGCCGCAGCTCGCCCGCCCCGCCCTGGTAGAACGCCAGGTCGACGACGGTCCCCTGGGGCCGCAGCAGGCGCGTCGCCAGGTGCAGCGCCGACGCCCGCCCCCGGCACTGGAAGACCACGTCGGCGCCGCGGTCGCCCGGCCCCCGCCGCCACCGGCTCTTGACCGCGACCGCCGGGTCACCGGCCGCCGGGTCGAGCACCGCGCAACCGAGGGCCGCCGCGACATCCCGGCGCCGCGACGTCTCGTCGAGTACGAGCACCGAGTCCGCGCCGTGACGGATTGCGAACGCCGCGGTCAGAAGACCGATCATCCCGGCGCCGACGACGGCTACCCGCCGACCCCGCACGCCGTCGCCGAGGTCGCGCACCCCCGCGCCGAAGACGTCCGCCGCCGCGTGCAGCAGACCGTTGGCGCAGATGGGACCGGCGTGCGCCACGTAGACGCCGAGCATCGGGTCGAGGTCGGCCGGCAGCGGCACCCACCGGTCGACCAGCGGGTCGGCGAGGTAGCCGGTGCGGTGCCCGTACGCCATCGCGACGACCGTGCCCTCCGCGACGGCCGGGGTGGCCGACTCGGTGACCTGCCCGACCTCCATGTAGCCGAGCCGCTCCACCGGGTACGCCTGCGCCGGTTCGCCGGGCACGAACAGGCCGAGTTCGGGATCGAGGCGGGCGGAGAGTAACGGGTTGGTGCCCTTGACGTAGCTCAGCTCGGTGCCCGCCGACACTCCACTGTAGAGCGTGGCGACCCGGAAGGTGCCGTCCCGCAGCGGCGCCGGCTCCTGCTCGCGGATCTCCACGTGCTGCGGCGCGGTGACGACGATGACCCGCTCAGACACCGACCGCCTCCCCCGTCGCGGCCGAGCGGGCCACGGCGGCGGCGAGGCGGTGGGTGCGCAGCGCCTCGGCGTAGGGCACGCGCACGTCGTCGGCCACGCCCAGCACCGCGTCGACGAACGCCCGGTCGACCGCGACCCGCGCCGCGACCGGGTCACCGGGGTAGCGGTGTTCGCCGCCCGCGTCCCGTACCAGAAGGGCGTCCTCGCCGACCGCGATGGCCAGACCGTCCGCGATGACCTCGACCGCGGCGCGGTGTTTCCAGCCGAGTACACAGGCGGTGGTGAGCGTTCCGGGGGCGCCGCTCGCGAAGTGCACCATGGCGGCGGTCGCCGCGTCGACGTCGGCGCCTTGCACCGCCGGGCGGCCGCCGCCGGCCGCGTGCACCCGCACCACCTCGCCGGCCAGCAGCCGCATGACGTCGAGCACGTGCGGAGCCTGCTCGATCAGCGGCCCGCCGGAGGACTCGCGCCGCACCCACCAGTCGACCGGCGGCACCTTGTCGAGCCAGGCGCCGTTGACCAGCCGCACCTCGCGGCCGGCGAGCAGGTCGCGGGCGCGCTCGACCACCGCCAGGTACCGCCAGTGCAGCCCGACCGCGGTGACGACGCGCTCGGCGAGCGGGGCGATGCGTTCGGCGGTGGCGAGGTCGACGGCGAGCGGCTTCTCCACGAACATCGGCAGCCCCGCGGCGAGCACCGCCTCCTCGGCCGGCCCGTGCGCGAAAGGTGGCACGCATACGTATACAGCATCCGGTTGGGCATCGACGAGAGCCGCTACGTCCGGGTACGCCAGCGCGCCGTGCTCGGCCGCGAGCGCGCCGGCCGCGTCGGGTACCACGTCGGTCACGCCCACGACGCGCACGTCCGGGAAACCGGACAGCACGCTGGCGTGGCGCCGCGCCACGTTGCCCGCACCGACAATGGCGACGGCGCACGTTCCACCCATGTGTTCTCGCTCCCAACGCCCGACTGTCGCGGCGGTTGGATACCCGATCTTTGGGAAACCACTCCCCCATGTGGCATCCGCTTTCGGTGAGCCCTGTCGTGGAGGCCTGGTCCGCGTACCGGACCGGCACCGCCAGCCAGTGGCAACCCCGAGATCTGGTCCGGGCGAAGGGATCCAGCACGGTGTCCGTCGTGCTCCCCGCCCGCGACGAGCAGGACACGGTCGGTGAGATCGTCCGTACGATCCGCCGGCACCTCGTCGAGCGGCTTCCGCTCGTGGACGAGGTCATCGTCGTCGACTCCCGTTCCGGTGACGAGACCGCGCGCGTCGCGGGCGAGGCCGGCGCGCGGGTGGTCGACCAGGACCAGATGACCCGGGGCCTGCCCCGGCTGGAGGGGAAGGGCGACGCGCTGTGGGCCGGCCTCGCGGCCGCGCGCGGCGATGTCGTGGCGTTCGTCGACGCCGACCTGCGCGAGTTCCGGCCACACTTCGTGACCGGGCTGCTCGGGCCCCTGCTCACCGACCCCTCGGTCGTGTACGTCAAAGGCTTCTACCACCGGCCGCTCGAAGCCTCGGCCGACACCGAACGCGACGGCGGCGGCCGGGTCACCGAACTCATGGCCCGCCCGCTGCTCAACCTCTTCTGGCCCGAGTTGGCCGGTTTCGTGCAGCCCCTCGCGGGCGAGTACGCGGGCCGCCGCGAGGTCCTCGAACAGCTGCCCTTCGTCTCCGGGTACGGCGTCGAGCTCGCCATGCTCATCGACCTGCTGGAGACGGTGGGCCTCGACGCGCTCGCCCAGGTGGACCTCGGCGAGCGCCACCACCGCCACCAGAGCACCGAGGCGCTGGGGCGAATGGCCGCGCAGATCCTGTACACCGCCTGGTCCCGCCTGTACCGCCAGGGCGTCGTGCCGACGGCGCAGCCGGTGGCCGGCGCGCTGACCCAGTTCCGGCGGGGCGGCGAGGACGCGCTGCCCGGCCTCGGCCGCGAGGTCGTGACGCACGACGTGTCGGTGAGCGAACGCCCCCCGCTGGCCCGGCTGCGGGTCGTCTCGTGAAGGTCCTCATGAACGCGGGCCCGTGGCTGCCCGTCCCGCCGGACGGCTACGGCGGCATCGAGAACATCGTGGCCACGCTCGTCCCCCCGCTGCGCGAGCTGGGCGTGGAGGTGGTGCTGGCCAGCGTCGGCAGCTCCACTTTGGACGTCGACGAGCTCGTGTCGGTCTTCCCCTCGCCCCAGTTTCCCCAGCTTCAACGCCCGTACAACCAGGTCAACGGCGTCGTACCGGCGCACCAACACGCGGTCGTCCGGGCGGTACGCGAGCGCGGCGACATCGACCTCGTGCACGACCACGTCGAGGCGGCCGGCCTGTCCACGCTGGCCGCGCTCGGCCGGGACGACCCGCCGGTGCTGCACACGCTGCACTGGGACCTGCACAAGCACCCCGAGCTGTACGGCACGTTCGAGGGCGGGGGCCGGGTGTGGGTCAACGGCGTCTCCGCGAACCAGCTGTCCCGGGCGCCCGAGGCGTTGCGCGCGCACGCGGTCGGCCACGTACACCTGGCCACGCCGCTGGCCGACGGCGCCGACCGGCGGCGGCCGCCGGACAAGGGCGACCACGTCGTGATCCTGGGCCGGATCACGCCCGGCAAAGGGCAGGACCTGGGCGCGCGGCTGGCGCACGAGCACGGCTTCGACCTGATCCTGGCCGGCCCGGTGGGGCCGTACCACTCCCCTTCGGACCTCGCGGCGGTCTCCACTTCGGACAATCCCGACGTGGCCTACTTCCGCGAGAAGGTCGAGCCCTATGTGGACGGTCGGCGGGTGCGCTGGCTCGGCACCGTACGCCCACCGGCCCGCGACGACCTGGTCGCCGGCGCCCGCGCGGTGCTCGCGCCGCTGCGCTGGGCCGAGCCGGGCGGGACGTTCGTGGTCGAGGCGCTCGCGCTGGGCACGCCCGTCGTGGGCCTGTCGATGGGCTGCCTGCCCGAGCTTGTCGACCACGGCCGCACCGGCTTCCTCACCGCGCACGAGGACGAGCTGCCCGACCTGGTGGAGGCGGCCGCCAAGCTCGACCCCGCCGAGGCGATGCGCGAGGCGGCGCGGCGCTTCACCCCCGCCGTGATGGCGGCCCGCTACGTGGAGCTCTACCGGGCGGTGCTCGCGTCCGTGTAACGCAGGACCGCGCCCACCCCGTGGCGCAGGTCGGCGTCGTCGGGGCCGACCAGGACCAGGTCGGCCCCGGTGCCGGCGACGGCGCGGACCAGCGCGGCGTCCGCCCGCACCCGCACCGGCTCCTCGACACCCATCTCGGTCAGCTGCGCCGGGTCGAGCGCCAGCTGCGCCGGCTCCGGCCCGATCCACAGCTCGTCGGTCGACGACGGGTCGTCCACGATCAGCATCGCCTCGACCTGTTCGCGCTGGAGGGCGTTGACGACGGCGGCGAGCCCGTTGCCGACCCCCGCCTGCGCGCCGAACCGGTCCACCGCGTCCCGGGTACGCCGGTCGGCCACGTCGGCGACCGCCACGGTCGTCGCGTCGTCCAGCGGCTCCGGGTCGGCGCCGGCCGCCCGCGAACCCGCGTCGGTCACCACCGCCCGCTCCCGCCACCGCTTGGGCAGCTGGTCCAGGAGCAGCTGGCGGGCCCGCACGTCCCCGGCCAGGACCAGCACGTCCGGCCCGAGCGTGTCGGCCAGCTCCGTCGTGGCGGCGGCCACGTCGCCGGTGTTGCGCTGCCAGGTGGTCTCCGCCTCCCGCTGGTACCGCGCCTGCGACCACCCGCCCGGCTTGACCTTCCGGATCGGGTACGACTCGTGCCCCCGCACGGTCTCGCTGTGCCGCACCGTCCCGGTCGGCGGCACCGTGCCCGCCTCGGCGGGCGGCGCCACGCCCGCACCCGGCCGCACCCCACCGGTGTCGAACGCGGTCAGGTCGCCGCCGGTCCGGTCCGCCACGACACGCAGCCAGCCGACCTCCTCACCGCGCTGGGCGACGAGGGGCATGGTGTGCGGCAGCGCGCCGTACCGGGCCAGGTCCGCCCGCGGTGGCGTGGGCAGCCGCTCGACGGTCACGTCGTCCGGCGCCGCCTCGCTCACGAACAGCGCGACCCCCCGCCGGTCCGGCTCGGCCGGCGCAGCGTCGAGCGCCTGGTCCATCGCGCTCAGCAGGCCGGCGCTGGCCCCCTGCCCGGCGAGGCTCTCGCGCAGCGCCCGCCAGCGCAGCGCCACCGCCCGCGCGGCGTCCTCGGTGTCCGGGGTGGCATCCAGGTAGGCCGACGCCCAGGGCCCCGGGTGGGCGTAAAGCGACCGCAGGAATGAGAGGTCCATGACGTCGCCATACCCGATGACAACGCATTCACTCACCCGCCGCCCCCTCGTGGAAATGCGCGGCAATCGATACGCTGAGTACTTGCGCGATAAACAATCGGTAGGACTGCCATGACCTGGGACCGGGAGCTCTTCCCCGAACCCGTGTCGCACCGGCCGGGCCCCATCATCAACGGCCACGTGGTCAAGCTCGAGGCCGGCTATCCGCGCGAGATCAAAATCGGCCAGCCCGTCCTGGTCGGCGTACTGGCCGCCGCGGCCGTGGTCCGCCTGATCCTTTCGCTGCTGCGGGCCGGCTCCGGCGGCGGCCGCAAGTGGAAAGAGCTCAAGAAGGGCCCCGAGTACCTGGTCACCCCGATGCGCGTCCGCGCCACCGACGGCGTCCTCTGCGAAATGGAAATCCACGGCCACCTGCCGCAAAGCGCACTGGAACCGCGCGACCACGTACAGGTCACGGTCCGCCGCCAGAAAGACCCGGAACTCGCCCCCCGCGTCGAAAAGATCGTCAACCTGACGACCGCTCAGCTGCTGACCCCGCACACCCCGACGCTCTGGTCCCACCTGGGCCCGGCTCTGCTGACCCAGGCCCTGCTGGGCCTGCTCGTCTTCGCCACGGTCGCCGCCTGCACGGTGATCACCTGACCGCTACGCCGTCTCGCGGGTGACCACATGTGAGGGGTAGGCGGTGACCGGTGGGACGCGGGCGCCGGTCAGCACCGCCGACGCCGCTCCCGCCGCGATGTGCTCCACCGGGTGGGTCGCGGTCGTCAGCGACGGCAGGCTCAGCGCGGCGAACGGGATGTCGTCGAAGCCGGCCACCGCCATGTCGCCGGGCACGTCGAGGCCTCGGGTGCGGAGCGCGGCGAGCGCGCCCAGCGCCATCGCGTCGCTGGTGGCGAAGACCGCGTCGGTGTCCGGCCAGCGGTCCAGGATCCGCTCCGCGGCCGCGCGGCCGGAGGCGGCCGTGAAGTCGCCCGGCACCAGGCGCACCGGCAGGCCCACCTCGGCCGCGGCGGCGCGGTACGCGTCGATCGGGCGCTGGGTGCACGGCATCCACCGCGGGCCGGTGACCATGGCGACGCGGCGGCGGCCGGTGGTGTACATGTGGTGGATCATCGCGGTGGTGGCGCCGCCGTTGTCGACGTCGAACGACGGGACGTCGCGCGAGCCCACCCCGATCGACGCCACCCGGCCGGCGAGGGCGGGTGGCATGGCGGCGAACACGGCGTCCGTGGTGTTCGCGACGATCAGCCCGCGCACGCCGCGGTCCTCGGCGAGCCGGCGCAGCACCGGGCCCGGGTCGTCCACCGGCAGCCACACCAGCGAGACGCCCACGTCGTAGGGCGCGCCGGTCTCCGCGGCGGAGCGGAGCACGCGGTCCACGTACGGGTCGTCGAGCACGGCGGGGGTGGCGCCGGCGATCGCGACCACGAGGCGGTAGCCGGCGCCGGTCTTGAGTGCGCGGGCGACCTGGTCGGGGGCGTACCCGAGTCGGTCGGCGGCGACCCGTACCCGGTCGCGGGCGGCGGGCGACGCGAAGCCGTAGCCGGCCAGGACCCGGGACGCGGTCGAGCGGGAGACACCCGCGGCGCGGGCGACGTCGTCCAACGTTGGTGCCATGAGAGAAATCATGCACCCGCTTGAGATGAGAACGCTCTCAGCGTTGTGATTCACCAATGCGCCCGCAGCACCCTCGCTACGTCATCGCCGCCCGCAACGGGGTCGCCGCGGCCTTCGGCCTCAACGGACTGGCGGTCGCGACGTGGTTCGCGCGGGTGCCGGCCGCCCGTGACGCGCTCGGCCTCACCGCGGGCGAGCTCGGCCTGCTCATGCTGAGCCTCTCCGCCGGCTCGCTGCTGGCCCTGCCACTGGCCGGCCTGATCGCGAACCGGCTCGGCACCGCCCGTACCGTCGCCGTCGCCGGCCTGGCGATGGCCGCCGGTCTGGTCGGGGCCGGCGTGGCCGCGGACGCCTGGGGTTGGGCCCCGGCGGTGGGTGCGGGGCTCTTCGCGATCGGCTTCGGCGCGGGCAGCTGCGAGGTCGCGATGAACGTCGAGGCGGCCGCCGTCGAGCGCAAGCTGGAGCGCACCATCATGCCGCGCTTCCACGCCGCCTGGAGCCTGGGCACCGTCGCCGGCGCCGGCCTGGGCGCGGCCGCCGCGCGGGCCGGCGTGCCGATCGCGGCCCACCTGGCGGTGATCGCGGTGGTAGTCGGCGCCGGCACGCTGGTGGCGGTCCGCTCCTTCCTACCGGACGAGCGGGCGGCCGCCGAGGGCGGCGCGAAGGGTGGCGGCCTGCTCGCCGCCTGGCGCGAGCCGCGCACCGTCCTCATCGGACTGCTGGTGCTGGTGATGGCGTTCACCGAGGGCACCGCCAACGACTGGCTCGCGGTCGCGTTCGTGGACGGGCACGGCGTGAGCGAGGCGGCCGGCGCGGCGAGCTTCGGCATCTTCGTGGCCGCGATGACCGTAGGCCGCACCGCCGGCACGCTGGCGCTGGACCGCTGGGGCCGGCTCCGGGTGCTGTGGACGACAATGGCGTTCGCCGCCGCCGGCGCCGCCGTAGCGGTGTACGCCGACTCCGTACCCCTCGCGCTCGCCGGCGTGGCCCTGTGGGGCCTCGGCGCCTGCCTCGGCTTCCCGGTCGGGATGAGCGCCGCCGCCGACGACGAGAACCGGGCGCCGGCGCGGGTGAGCGTGGTCGCGGTGATCGGCTACACCGCGTTCCTGGCCGGCCCACCGTTCGTCGGCCTGCTCGGCGACCGGGTGGGCGTGCTCCGCGCCCTGCTGGTCGTGCCCCTGCTGATCCTCCCCGCGCTAGCGCTGGTGCCCGCTCTCCGCCCACCCCGCACCCCGACACGAACCCCCGAACCCGTGAAGGCCGCCGTCGACTAGCTTTCGGCGTCGGAGTTGCCGCGCAGTGCATAACCATGCGACCCGTGCGCACCCTCAGAGCCCCTTCGCCGCCACCCATAAGCCAGTGGATCTAGAGACCTTTCGGGGTCAGGGTCGCCGCTCGTCGCGGCGTTGCTTCAAGGCAGATTTGCCCACGTCCGCGTCAGCGGCGGACCGTATGCTCCCGCGGGCACCGCTCCCGGCCGGCGGCTCGCAGCGCTCGCCGAAACCCCCGGCCGTCCACTGCCAGCTCCGCGAGACAAGCCCGAGCGGGTCTGCGCGGGGGCCTACCTGCGCCATCCTGACGCAGCGTAACCAGCCAAAGGGACCAGACTTCCCCGTCGCTTCCCGGATCGCCGATCCGGGAACAGACATTGTGGACAAACGTCGACCACCGCCTGGCGCGAGCTCCGTCACCACGCCCCCTTTCCTCCCGGCCGGTTGCGCGCAGGGTGATCGCGACCAACGGCGGACGGGTGAGGCCGCGGGAGCAACGGTCTGGACCACGACGGACATCGCGGTAGCTCAAATCTCTGTCCAAATAGGGGTCGAAGCCACCCCGACTCCGCAACCACCCACCAACAAACCGAACCAGCCGGAGACGGCCCGCCGACCCGCGCGTTCTCCGGCGGGAGCAGTGGTCCGCAGCTGACACGAACCGGGGCCATTCAAGCCTGAGGCACCGCGTTACCCCTCCTACAGACGTTGCTTCTGGACCTTGCCCATGTCGTTGCGGGGCAGTTCGGGCAGGAAGCGGACTTGGCGCGGCCGTTTGTGCGCCGACAGCTGGCTGGCGACGAAGCCGATCAGCTCGTCCGCCTCCACGCCGTCCGCCACGACGTACGCGACGATCTCCTGCCCCAGCTCGTCGTGGGGTGCGCCGACGACGGCGGCCTCGCGGACCGCGGGGTGGGCGAGCAGCGCGTTTTCCACCTCGCCGGCCCCGACGCGGTAGCCGCCGCTCTTGATGAGGTCGGTGGACGAGCGGCCGACGACGCGGTGCCAGCCGTCCGGGCCGACGGTGGCCACGTCGCCGGTGCGGAACCACCCGTCCTCCGTGTACGCGGCCGCGGTCGCGTCCGGCCGGTTCAGGTAGCCGGAGAAGAGCGTGGCGCCGCGGACCTGGAGCTCGCCCACGGCCTCGCCGTCGTGCGGTGCCGGCGCGCCGTCCTCGCCGACCAGGCGGGTCTCGACGCCGGCGATCGGCCGGCCTACCGCGCCCGGCCGCCGTTCGCCGTCGGCGCGGGTGGCGACGGTGATGAGGGTTTCGGTCATGCCGTACCGCTCGACCAGCTCGTGCCCGGTCAGCTCGCGCAGCGCCGTGAATACCGGCACGGCAAGGGCGGCGCTGCCCGACACCAGCAGCCGCGCCGGCACCAGCGCGCGGGCCGCCGCCGGGTCGGCCGCGACGCGGTGCCAGACGGTGGGTACCCCGAAGTAGAGGGTGCCGGCGGCCGCCGCGTACGCCTCGGGGCGGGGGCGGACCGTGTGCACCAGCCGGGAGCCGGTGCGGAGGGCGCCGAGCACGCCGAGGACGAGTCCGTGCACGTGGTACAGCGGGAGGCCGTGCACGAGCGTATCGCCGGCGGTCCAGGCCCAGGCGTCGGCGAGCCCGTCCAGGCCGGCGGCGATGGCGTCCCGGCTGAGGAGCACGCCCTTGGGCGCGCCGGTCGTGCCGCTCGTGTAGAGGACGAGCGCGGTCGCGCCGCCCGCCGGCCGCGCGGCGAACGACCCGCGCGCGTGGACGTCGACGCCGTCGAGGAGCTCAGCGCCCGCGTCGCCGAGGATGTGCGCGCGCTCCATCGGCCCCGAGTCGGGCGGGATGGGCACGACGGGGACGCCGGCGGCCAGACCGCCCACCACCGCCACGATCGTCTCCAGCGACGCGGTGGCGGTGACCGCGACGGCCGGCGCGCCGGCGACGCGGGCGGCGAGGGCGCTCGCGGCACCGGCCAGGTCGGACCAGGACATCGCGCGGTCACCGACCCGCACGGCGTCGGGACGATCTCCGAAACGCCCGGTGAGCGCGGGCAGCAGGTCCATGCGGGACACCCTAGGCTAGGGGGATGGCACGGAAACCGACCGTTGTCGACGTCGAGACCGGGCAGAAGAAGGTCTTCGCCTGGGCGGTCGACTGGCCGGGGTGGTGCCGTTCGGCCAAGACGGAGGAGGCGGCCCTCGCCGCGCTCGCCGACTACGTGCCGCGATACGCGGTGGTGGCGGAAAAGGCAGGGCTGACCTTCCCGAAGACGATCGGCGACACGTTCGAGATCCGGGAGCGGCTGCCGGGCGACGGCGGCACCGAGTTCGGGATCCCCAGCAAGATCTCGGCGGGCGACCGCGAGCCGGTGAAGGCGGCCGAGGCCACCCGCGCCGCCAAGCTGATGACCGCCGCCTGGGAGACGCTCGCCGAGGTGGCGGCGGCTTCCCCGGCCGAGCTGCGCAAGGGCCCGCGCGGCGGCGGCCGCGACCGGGACAAGATGCTCGACCACGTGGTCGGCGCCGAGCAGGCCTATGCACGGCAGGTCGGCATCAAGCACAAAACGCCCACCTTCGACGACGAGGAGGCGGTCGGCGCCCTCCGGGCCGACCTGCTGGCCCTGCTGGGCAAGCCGACCAAGGCCGGCGACGAGCCGAAGTGGCCCCACCGGTACGCGGTGCGCCGCATCGTCTGGCACGTGCTCGACCACGTGTGGGAGATGGAGGATCGGGCGGCCCCGGAGCTGGCACAACCCGAAGCTGGGCGCGCGGCGGCCGGCTCGGATTGAGCCGGCGTCCGGGGCCGAAGCGGCGGAGCGAGCCAGCCGGCAGAGTTCCACATCCCTCTTGAGGATGAGGCGTGACGGACGTCCTACCGCGCATGACGTAGCGCACAAACCAACTGGTGGTGGACGCCGAACGACGTTTCGCGAGAGATCATCGTTGTCATGAGTGCGGTAGCGCTGGCCGTGATCTTCGCGATCGCGTCAGCAGCGGCGTACGCGGCGGGGGCAGTGGTGCAGGAGCGACTGGCCGCCGAAGCTGTGCGCATGCCCGTCCTGGCGCTGCTGCGCCGGGGCCGGTGGTGGTTCGCGGTGGGTCTCAACGCGGCCGGCGGCGCGCTGCACGTCGCGGCGCTCGCCTTCGGCCCGCTCTCCCTCGTGCAGCCGCTGGGCGTGCTGACGCTCGTGCTGGCCTTGCCGATGGGCGCGGCACTGGCCGGCCGGCGCGTCTCGGCCCGCCACTGGCGCGGCGCCGGATACACGGTCGCCGGCCTCGTGGTGCTCCTGTTGCTGGTGAGCCCCGCGACCGGTGCCGAGGCGCTGACCGGGCGCGACGCCACCACGCTGGCCATCGCCGCCACCGTGACCGTGGCCGTCCTGATGGCCGCCGCCCGCCTGTCCCGCCCCCTGGTCGTCCGCAGCCTGCTCAACGCCGCCGCGTCCGGCGTGGCCTTCGCGGTCGCGTCCGCGCTGACCCAGACCGTCGCGCTGCGCACCAGCGAAGACGGCCCGCTCGCCCTGCTGAGCCCGCTCGCGCTCGTGCTCGCCGCGATGGCGGTCGGCGGCCTGCTGCTCTCCCAGATGGCCTACCGCCACTCCGGCCTCGGCGCGCCGCTCGCCACCGTCACCTTGGCCAACCCGATCGCCTCGGCGGTGATCGGCATGGTGCTGCTCGGCGAACGCTTCGTGGGCGGCACCGCCGGCGCGGCCGCCGCTCTGGCCGCGGCCGCGGTCGCCGCGCTCGGCGTGGTCGCCCTCGCCCAGCCCGACCGGTCGACGCCCCCGACTCCCCCTACGCCCAATCCCACGCCGGACCGCGAGCCCGCCCTGGTCTAGCTTCGGCCTCTGGATCCTCCTTGGACAAAAGATTCGGGCCTTCGGGGTCGGCCGCGGAGGCCGAGGTCACCCCCTACCCGGACAGTCTCTAGCCCTGGGGGGCTCGGCGTGTCAACGTAACTGCATGGGCACGGAGGTGGAGCGGCACGAGTTCAGCCGGGAGGACCGTGCGCGATACCGGCGCAAGGTGCGGCAGTGCCTGGACGTGTTCGCGGAGATGTTGCGGGAGTCGCGGTTCGAGTTCGAGCGGCCGATGACCGGGCTGGAGATCGAGCTCAACCTCGTCGACGAGCAGGCCGAGCCGGCGATGCGCAACGCCGAGGTGCTCGCCGCGATCGCCGACCCGGACTTCCAGACCGAGCTGGGGCAGTTCAACGTCGAGATCAACGTGGCGCCGCGCCGGCTGGCCGGTGACGGCACGGCCGGCTTCGAGCGGCACGTGCGCGGCAGCCTCAACGCGGCCGAGGAGAAGGCGCGCACGGTCGGCGCGCACATGGTGATGATCGGCATCCTGCCGACGCTCGCCCGCGAGCACCTCACGCTGGAGTCGCTCTCGGCCAACCCGCGCTACGCGCTGCTCAACGAGCAGATCTTCGCGGCCCGCGGCGAGGATCTCGACATCCGCATCGACGGGATCGACCGGCTGGCGGTGACCGCGGACACCGTGGCGCCCGAGGCGGCGTGCACCAGCACCCAGTTTCACCTCCAGGTGAGCCCCAGCCAGTTCGCGGCGTACTGGAACGCGGCCCAGTGTGTCGCCGGCGTGCAGGTCGCGCTCGGCGCCAACGCGCCCTTCCTCTTCGGCAAGGAGCTGTGGCGGGAGACCCGCATCCCCCTGTTCGAGCAGGCCACCGACACCCGGTCCGAGGAGATCAAGGCACAGGGGGTGCGGCCGCGGGTGTGGTTCGGCGAGCGGTGGGTGACCTCGGTCTTCGACCTGTTCGAGGAAAACGTCCGCTACTTCCCCGCGCTGCTGCCGGTCTGCGAGGACGACGACCCGGCCCGGACCCTGGCCAGCGGCGACATCCCGCAGCTGACCGAGCTGCGGCTGCACAACGGCACGATCTATCGATGGAACCGCCCGGTGTACGACGTGGTCCGCGGCCGGCCCCACCTCCGGGTGGAAAACCGCGTGCTCCCGGCCGGCCCGACGGTGGTCGACACGGTGGCCAACGGAGCGTTCTACTTCGGACTCGTGCGGGCGCTCGCCGAGTCCGACCGTCCACTGTGGTCGCAGATGTCGTTCAGCGCGGCGGAGGAAAACTTCCACGCCTGCGCCCGCCACGGCATCACCGCCACGGTCTTCTGGCCGGGCCTCGGCTACCTGCCGGTGACCGAGCTGGTGCTGCGGCGGCTGCTGCCGCTGGCCCGCGAGGGCCTGGACGCCTGGGAGGTCGACCCGGCCGAGCGCGACCGCCTGCTGACCATCATCGAGCAGCGCTGCCTGACCGGCCGCAACGGCGCGACCTGGCAGGCCGACTCCCTCCACCTGCTGGAAGACGACCACCACCTGGCGCGGCCGGACGCGCTGCGGGCCCTGCTCCAGCGCTACATCCCGCTGATGCACGAAAACACGCCCGTGCACGAGTGGCCCCTCGACTAGGTGCCCGCCGTCAACACCGCCTCGTCCACCGGTGCGATGACCGTCGCGCCGTCCGGTGCGACCGGGGTGAGGCGGACGGCGCGGCCACGGGCCAGGTCGTCGGCGGTGCAGATGTAGCGGTCGGTCACAATGAACTCCCACCACGGGTCGCGCGCGCACACCCGCCGCCCGGTCCGGTCGCTCCGCGCGACCAGCGCGGTGAAGGCCGGCCACGCCTCCTGCGTCACGTCCATCACCGCCGGGCGGCCGCCGGTGTACCGGTCGAGCGCGGCCATCACCGCGGGCATGTCCGGCACGTGCTCGGGCATCGTGTGCAAGGCCGGCGCGCGGCTGCCCACGCCGAGCGCCCCGATCACCACCGCCGTCACCAGCCACGCCGGCGCCCGCCGCGCGGACGGGAGGGACGCGGCGGCGGCCACCGCGATCCACAGCAGCAGCAGGGGTACCGCGCGGGTGAACTGCCCGACGTACGTGAAGCGCAGGTCGTCGACGGCGCGTGCCACGTACCCGACGAACAGGATCGTGGCCAGCGCGGCGGCGCACACGCCGGCGGCGAGGAAGCGGCGCGGCGGCCCGGGCGGCAGCCGGCGGGTGAGTAGCGCGGCGGCGCCGAAGAACGCGGCGGCGACCACCGCGCCCGCCGGCGTCCACGGCGCGTAGTAGCGGAGCACGTAGCCGGCCACCTCGCCCGCGGCGGGTGTCGCGTGCCCGCCGCCGTACCCGAAGTAGCGGGCGAACTCCCCCGGCCAGTGCAGCAGCAGGTTGAGCGCGATCGGCAGCGCGAAGACGGCGAGCACCGCAGCCGCGCCGAGCACCGCGACCCGCGCCTCACGCCAGGCCGGCCGGGCGGTCAGGAGTGACGTGGCCACCGCCGCGCCGGCGATCGCCGGGGCGAAGAGCAGGAAGCTGACGTGGCCGTGCACCAGCAGGCCGGCGGCGAGCGCGAGCGCGGGCAGGTGGCCGACCCGGCCGGCGGCGACCGAGGCGGCGGCGGTGAGCAGCAGCAGGAACGGCGCCACGTAGAGGTCGGGCATCCACGCCGAGGCCAGGATCGCCGGCTGCACCGCGAAGTACAGTACCCCGGCCGCGCCGCAGAGGGCGGTCACCGCCCGCGAGCCGGTCCAGCTGTGCACGATGGCCAGGCTGAGGCCGAGGAGTACCGAGTTGAGGGCAAGCAACGCCACCCACTGCCCGTTCCACGGGGTGGGTACGGCGCCGAGCAGGTCGTACAGCAGCCACTCGCCGAAGGCCTGCACGTAGAAGAACGCCGGGCCGGGGTGGTGGAAGCCGAGCCGCGAGTAGTTGCCGACCAGCAGGTCGAAGTGCTTGGCGTCGGCCGTGATGATCGAGTTGGCGGCGAAGTCGCCGCGCTCGTACACCACGCGGCCGAAGGTCACCGGGTTGCGCAGGAGCAGCAGCCCGAAGAGCGCACCCGCCGCGACGGCGAAGACGGCGGGTCCGCTGGTGCCCCGCCGTCTTCGTACCGCAGTGTCTTGCATCCCCGCTCCTTAGATCGGAGCGGATCGTATCGCGAGTTACCGCTGGTCGATGGGAACGTAGCTCCGCTCCGCGGCGCCGGTGTAGACCTGCCGCGGGCGGCCGATCTTGTTGGCCGGGTCGGACATCATCTCGCGCCACTGGGCGATCCAGCCGGGCAGCCGGCCGAGCGCGAAGAGCACCGTGAACATCTTCGGCGGGAAGCCCATCGCCTTGTAGATGAGGCCGGTGTAGAAGTCGACGTTCGGGTAGAGCTTGCGGGAGACGAAGTAGTCGTCGGCGAGCGCGATCTCCTCCAGCTGCATCGCCAGGTCGAGCAGCTCGTCGGGCTGGTGCATGCGCTCCAGCACGTCGCGGGCGGCCTGCTTGACGATCGCGGCGCGGGGATCGTAGTTCTTGTACACCCGGTGGCCGAAGCCCATCAGCTTGACGCCGGGCTCCTTGTCCTTGACCCGGCGTACGAACGACTTGACGTCGCCGCCGTCCGCCTTGATCTTGTCGAGCATCTCCAGCACGGCCTGGTTGGCGCCGCCGTGCAGCGGGCCGGAGAGCGCGTGCACGCCCGCCGAGACCGAGGCGAAGAGGTTGGCCTGGGCCGAGCCGACCAGCCGCACCGTCGACGTGGAGCAGTTTTGCTCGTGGTCGGCGTGCAGCACGAAGAGCATGTCGAGGACCTTGGCCACGACCGGGTCGACCTCGTACGCCGTCGCGGGCACGGCGAACGTCATGCGCAGGAAGTTCTCCACGTAGCCGAGCGCGTTGTCCGGGTACATGAACGGCTGGCCGATCGACTTCTTGTACGCGTACGACGCGATGGTCGGCACCTTGGCCAGCAGCCGGATCGTGGAGATCTCCACCTGGTCGGCGTCGAACGGGTCGAGGTGGTCCTGGTAGAACGTCGAAAGCGCGCTCACCGCCGAGGAGAGCACCGGCATCGGGTGGGCGTCGCGGGGAAAGCCGTCGAAGAAGCGCCGCAGGTCTTCGTGGAGCAGCGTGTGCAGGCGGACCTTGTCGCTGAACGCGTCCAGCTGCTCCGTGGTCGGCAGCTCGCCGTAGATCAACAGGTAGGACGTCTCGAGGAAGGTGGCGCCCTTGGCCAGCTCCTCGATGGGGTACCCGCGGTAACGGAGGATGCCCGCGTCACCATCGATGTACGTAATCGCCGAGGTCGTCGAGGCGGTGTTGACGAAGCCCGGGTCGAATGTGACGTACCCGGTCTCCTTCAGAAGCTTGCCGACGTCAATGCCTGAGGCGCCCTCGACCGCCTCGTGCACCGGCATCGGCAGCTGTCCGCCGTGGTGCTCCAGCTTCACAACCGTCATGGGGTGCCTCGCTTCGCCCGCAGATTCTTCGAGATTGCTTTTACTCAACCGTAATCCCTCCGGGCTTGATAGACCTGTGCGCATCTGCCGGTGAGGAATGCGTCACTAAGGCTTGTCCGATTCCTTCAAGACCCCTACCCGCCGGGGTCCTAGCGTGAGGGCCATGGCACCCAGAGCAGACGCGATCGGCCTCGTCGTGGCCGACATGAGCCGGTCCCTGTCCTTCTACCGCCGCCTCGGTCTGGAGTTTCCCGCCGGGGCGGAGTCCGAACCTCACGTGGAGGCCCAGCTGCCCGGCGGGCTGCGGCTGCTCCTCGACACGGTGGCGACGATCCACTCGTTCGACCCGGAGTGGCGCGCGCCCTCGGGCAGCCCGCGCGTCGGTTTGGCGTTCGCCTGCGACGGCCCCGCCGAGGTCGACAAGGTGTACGCGGACATGGTGGGCGCCGGGTTCGAGGGGCACAAGGAGCCGTGGGACGCCTTCTGGGGCCAGCGGTACGCGACGCTGCACGACCCGGACGGCAACGGCGTGGACCTCTTCGCCCCGCTGTCCTAGCGCGGCGCCGCCCGTCCTGGCGCGCGGCGGCGCTGTCCTAGCGCGGCGCCGGCGCCGGCGTGGCGCGCGGTTGTCGGGGGGCGCCGGTAGCCTCGGCTTGTGTACCACGAGCGGCCCTCGCGGCTGCCCGGCGCTTTCGTGTGGCGGCGCGCCGAGCGCGCGCCCCGCGCCGGGCGGGTGCTGCCCGACGGCTGCATCGACCTGCTCTGGTGGCAGGGCGACCTGATCGTGGCCGGCCCCGACACCATGGCGTACGAGTCGGTGCTGGAGGCCGGTGAGACGATCGTCGGCCTCCGCTTCGCGCCCGGCGTGGCACCGGCCGCGCTCGGCGTGCCCGCCGACGAGCTGCGCGACACGCGGGTGCGGCTGTCGGCGCTGTGGCCGGCCCGCGCGGCCCGGGAGGCCGCCGAGCGGGTGGCCGCCGATCCGTCACACGCGTTGGAAGACCTGGCCGAAGGCCGGCTGGCGGCGGCCGACGGCCCCGACCCGGCGGTGCCCGCCGTCGTGGCGCTGCTGCGGTCCGGGGCGCCGGTCGCCACCGTCGCCGACGAGGTGGGGATGAGCGAGCGGCAGCTGCACCGCAGGTCGCTGGCCGCGTTCGGATACGGGCCGAAGACGCTCGCCCGCATCCTGCGCCTGGGGCGGGCGCTCGACCTGGCCCGCGCCGGGAGGCCGCTCGCGTCGGTGGCCGCCGAGACCGGCTACGCCGACCAGGCCCACCTCTCCCGCGACACCCGCGCGCTGGCCGGCGTGCCGCTGGGCGCGCTCATCCGGCCCTGAGCGCGCCCCCGGCTCGGGGGCCGGGCGCCCCGGCTCGGGTGCTCATCCGGCCCCGCGGCGCCCTCCGCTTGGGGGCCGGGCGCGCTCATCCGGCCTTGAGCGCCCACACGGCGACGGCCGTCGCGGCGAACAGGGCCGCGGTGACCAGGCCGGTCGCGTGCAGCCCGGTGAGGAATACCCGGGTGCCGGGCGCGCCCGCCACCGCCCCGTACACGGCGATGCCCATGGCTCCCCCGGCCTGGCGGGCGGTGTTGTTGACGCCGGAGGCCAGCCCGGAACGTGCGGCCGGCGCGGCGCCGATCGCGGCCGTGACCACGCCCGGCGTGAGCAGCCCCAGCCCGACGCCCCAGGCGAGCAGCGCCGGGAAGAGCCGCGTGTACGGTGTGCCGGCCTCCCAGGTGGCCAGCGGGGCGACGCCGAGCGCCGCGACCGCGAGCCCGGCGACGATCGCGGGCCGGGGGCCGGTACGCGCGATGAGCCGCCCGGCCAGCGGCGCCAGCACGGCCAGCGGCAGGAAGAGCGGCAGCAGCGCCGCGCCGGCGGCCAGCGCGGAGCGGTGCTGCACCACCTGGAGGAAGAGCGTGAGCAGGAACAGCAGGCCGAGCGTGCCGAAGTTCATCAGACCGGCGGCGAGGTTGGCCACGGCGAACGTCCGCCGGCGAAACAAGCCCAGCGGCAGCATTGGTTCGGCGGCACGCGCCTCAGTCCACACGAACGCCACCGCCGCGGCCACTGCGACGACCACCACGGCCGGCTGACCCGCCACGGTCGCGAACGTCGCCGCCGCCAGCGCCACTGCCGCCAACACCGTGCCCGCGTAGTCGACGCGCTTGCCCGGCCGCCCCTCCTCGGCCGTCACCGCACGCGCGGTGACGGCGGCGGCGAGCAGGACGATCGGGACGTTCAGCAGGAAGACCCACCGCCAGCCCCAGGCCTCGACGAGCGCGCCGCCGACCAGCGGCCCGGCGGGCAGCGCCAGGCTGCCGACGCCGGCCCAGACACCGATCGCGCGGGCCCGTTCGCCCCGCTCCGGGAACGCGCGGCCGATGATGGCGAGCGTGCCGGGCAGCAGCAGCGCGGCGCCGGCACCCTGCACCACCCGGGCGGCGACGAGCACGCCGACGCCCGGGGCCAGCCCGCAGGCCAGCGACGCCGCGCCGAAGAGGCCGAGGCCGAGCAGCACGATCCGTCGGTGGCCGCGCAGGTCGCCGAGCGCGCCCGCGGCGAGCAGCAGGGCGGCCAGCGCGAGGGCGTACCCGTCAACCACCCACTGGAGCCCGGCCACACCCGCGCCGGTCCCGGCCTGGACGGCCGGGAGCGCCACGTTGACCACGGTCACGTCGAGCAGCACCAGGAAGTACCCGGCGCACATCGTGACCAGGACGAGCCGGCGCGCCCGCCCGCCGCCGGTCACCGACCGCCGCCGTACTCCTCGTCGCTGATCTTGTCGCCCCACTCGGACTCGGGCTCGTCGCCGGCGGGTGCCTCCCACATGGCCAGGTGGGTCATGAAGTGGTCGGGCGCGGCGCCGTGCCAGTGCCACTCACCGGGCGGGGTGTGCACCGTGTCGCCGGCGCGGATCTCGAGGATTTCGCCGCCCCGCGCCTGCACCCGTCCGACACCCTCGGTGACGTGCAGCGTCTGCCCCACAGCGTGGCGGTGCCAGGCGTTACGGGCGCCGGGCGCGAAGCGCACCGCGTTCACCCTGATCCGCGACGCCCCCTCGCCCCGCGCGATCACATCCACCCAGACGTCGCCGGTGAAGCGCTCGGCCGGCCCCTTCACCGTCGGCTCCTTCTTCACGATCTCCATCGTCCATCTCCCTCTCGGTGCGGCAGCGCTCCTCCATGGCGCGGTACCCATCGGCGGCCCGTTCCAACGGAAGTGTCAGGCCGAACACCTTTCCAGGGTCGATCGGCTCGGGCGGGAAGCGCCCCCCGTGGCCGGAGAAGCAGGTACTGGCAGGACCGCTCAGCTCGCGCCGCGCGGACGTAGCGTGGGATCTTGCACAGCAAGGAGGACGTGCGCCAGTTTCTGGCCACCCGGCGCGCCCGGTCAACCTGGCCCGCTTCGCGTTTCTGGACCCGCGCGCCACCACCCGGTGGTCGGCGACCTGACGCTCAGCTTCGAGGCCCTGCCCCTGCCGGCGGATACCGGCCTGACGCTGACCGCCCACACCGCCGAGCCCGCCTCCCCGACACACGAGGCCCTGATGCTGCTCGCCAGCTGGACCGCCACCCCGGACTAAAGATCTTTGTCGGGCTGTTCCCGGGTCCGCGTCAGGTGCGGACCGCTGCTCCCGCCGGAGACCGCGCGGGTCGGCGGCTCGCAGCGCTCGCCGAAACCCCCGACCCGCGCTGCCACGTCCGCGAGACAAACCCGAAGACCTTAAGACCTCGCGGCTAGTCGGCGGCATGGCTGGAGCGGGTGCGCCGTTTGGTAGGCAACAGGCATTGTGGACAAACACCCCTGCGTCCGCGGGCCGCGCATCCGCCGAGGCAAAGGGATGACCGCGACCAAACGCGAGAGTGAGCCGCGGACCGCCGCTCCCGTAGCCTCGCCCTGCGCGGGTTGGTCGCGGTCACCCCCCACGGGTGCGCATTGTCCACAATGGCCCTTGCCGGGACGGTGCGCGGGCGGTCAGCGGGGCTAGATCCCGAAGTCCCGACCCGCGGGCTGGTTACGCCGCGTCAGGGCGGCGGAGGGTGGGGTCTGCGACTGCCGGTGGAGATCTTCCGGGGCTTGTCCCGCGGACCTGGCAGTGGACGGCCGGGGATCTCGGCTCGCCTGGCGAGCCGCCGGCCGGGAACGGTGCCCGCGGGAGCATACGGTCCGCAGCTGACGCGGACGCGGGAAAAATTGCCTTGGAAGCCTCTAGATCCGGAAGCCCCTCACCCAGGCCGCGACGCCGCGTTACGGCCGGTGCGGCGAAAGGCGCATGGATACGGCTTGGACGCGTTGTTGCCAGCAGCTCGACAGCTTCGTGCTAGCGCTGGCGGGCGACCTTGCCGTCCACGCGCAGGGCGAGCGTGGGGCAGGCCGCCACCGCGCGGCGGGCGTGTGCGACGAGGTTGGTGGGGAGCGGGTCGGTCTCGATGATCGGGTAGCCCCATTCGTCGAGCTTGACGCGTTCGGGCAGGAGCTCGAGGCACGACGCGTGGCCCACGCATTTGATCATGTCTACCTGGAGGCGGAGGCCCTCCGCGTTGGGGGCGGTCATTTCCAGCTCCGGTCGCGGTGTCGCTTGTCGGGCAGCGGGAGGATCGGGTCGCGGCTGACCCCGGTGCAGGTCCAGCCGTCCATGTGGGTCTCGACGTCGGCCGCGAAGGTGGCCAGGGCGCTGGTCGCGAGCCGGGTGGCGGCGTCCGGGTGCCGGCAGGCGCCGCGGCCGTTGACCTGGGCCATGCGGCGGCTCAGGCGCTGGCGGGTGGCGGGGTCGCAGCGGCCGTACGCGAGCGCGGCCAGGTCACCGGCGATGGCTGGGAGGCCGAACATGCACGGCCCGCACTGCCCCGCCGACTCCTCGGCCAGGTAGCGGACGATCCGGGCGGTCTCGGCGAGGCCGCACGACTCGGCGGGGAGCGCGATGATGCCGCCCGCGCCGAGGCTGGTGCCGAGCGGGCCGGTGCGGTCGTGGCTGAGCGGCAGGCCCCAGCCGTCGGGCATCGGCACCCAGGTGCCGAAGTAGCCGCCGACGAGCACCGCGCCGATCGGCTCGACGGCGCCGCCCGCGGCGTCGACGACCTCGCCGAGGCGCATGCCGGGCGCGATCTCGTACACGTTCGGGCGGGCGACCGCGCCGCCGATGGTGACCAGCGTGGACCCGGGGTCCGAGCGCGTGCCCACCTCCCGGAACCAGTCCGGTCCGTACGCGGCGATCAGCGCCACGTGCGCGAGCGTCTCGACGTTGTCGACGAGCGTGGGGCGCCCGCCCACCCCCTTCTCGAACGGGCGGGGCGGCGCCGCCAGCGGCCGGCCGTCGCCGTCGTTGATGAAGTGGACGAGGGCGGACTCCTCGCTGGACACGTACCGGCGCGGGGCGCGGACCAGCTTGATCTTCACCGGGTCGTCGCGCTGGGCGAGCTCGCGCTCCAGACGGTCGGCGATGCTGGTGCCGCGCTCGACGCAGAGGTACACGCGGTCGGCGCCGACCGCGTGCGCGGCGAGCACCGCGCCGTCGAGTACGAGGTGCGGCGCGCAGGCCATCAGCATCTTGTCTTTGCGGCTGGCCGGCTCGGACTCGCAGCCGTTCGCGATCACGACCGGGCGCTTGGCGCCGGCGGCGACGCTGGTCATCTTGCGGCCGGTCGGGAAGCCGGCGCCACCGCGGCCGCGCAGGCCGGCGTCGGTGATCGCGCGGATCAGCACCCGCCGCCCGTCTTCGCCGGTGAAGCGGCGCATCGGGATCTGCCCGTACGTGGCGCGGTGCTCGGCCAGCCGCCGGCCGCCGGCCAGCAGGCGGGGCAGCGTGCCGGAGCGGCCGCCTTGCCGCGCGCCGCGTTCCATCATGATCGTCATGAGAGCCTCGCCAGGGTCGTGTTCCGCGTGTCGTCGCCCGGCGTGCGCCGCCGCGCGGAGGCCGCCACCCGCCAGCCCACGCCGGCCAGGACGGCCAGCGTGCAGAGCACCGACAGGCCGAGCGGCCAGCTGGATAGCGCGTCGGTGCCGATCCCCAGTCCGTGCACCAACGCGAGCGGCCAGCACAGGTAGGCCGACCAGTGCAGCACCCGCCAGAAGCGCGGGTTGATCCGTGGCCGCAGCAGGCTCGTCACCAGCAGCACCAGGATGATGTCGAACGACAGCGTGCCGAGCGCCATCCAGAACGGGTGGTACGCGGACACGAACGGCACGAACAGGTCGAGCCACGTGATCGGCACGTACGAGTCGACGGCGACGCTGACCACGTGCACGCCGAGCAGCACCATCGCGAGCAGCGAGATGTTGCGGTGCAGGCCGGCGAGCGTGAAGCGCGGCCAGCTCGGCGTGCCCACCCGCATCGGCCCGAGGATGCCCAGCAGCACCGTGGCGGTGAACAGCAGCGTCGACACGAAGCCGGTCGCCCGCGCCACGTGCCAGAGGGACACGTCAGGCATGAGATCTCCACCCCCCGACGGTCACGACCCGTCCGTCGTGACCAACCAGCCGGGCCGGCAGGCCGGCCCCGTCGAGCCAGGCGTCCGCGCCGTCGCCGCGGACGATCGCCGCGGTGGCCGCGGCGTTCGCGTCCACACAGGACCGGGCGGCGACCGTGACGGTACGCCACACCGGCGCCGGCAGGTCGCCGGTACGCGGGTCGACGATGTGGTGCACCGCGCGCCCGCCCCGCCGCCAGGCGCGCTGGGTGACGCTGGAGGTGGCGAGCGCGCCGGAGCGGATCGTCACCACCGGGTCGCCGGGCGCCGCCGCGCGGTGGTCGTCGCCGACACCGACGAGCCAACCGCCCTCCGGCGGCGGGCCGGCGGTGGCGAGGTCGCCGCCGAGCGAGACGAGCACACCGCAGCCGAGGGCCGCGATGCGGGCGGCGGCCCGGTCCGCCGCGAACGCCTTGCCGGTGGAGCCCAGGTCGAGGCGGACGCCGCGGGGCACGACGACCTGGCGGGTCGCGGTGTCCAGCCGCACCCGCCAGTAGCCGGGAGCCGGGCGGGGCGCCGGCGCCGCGCCGTCCGGATCCACGAGCGCGAAGTCACGGTCGTACCCGAGGTCGATCATGGCCTGACCGACCGTCGGGTCGACCAGGCCATCGGTGGCGGCGGCCGCCCGCAGGGCCGCGTCGAGCGCTTCGGCGAGCAGGGGGCTGACCGGCGCGGCCCGCCCCTCGTACGCGCCGAGCCGCATGATCTCCGAGTCGTCCCGGAACCGGCTGTACGCCGCGTCGACCTCGGCCAGGCCGGCGCGGAGCAGCCGCTCCCCGTCGGCGAGCGCTTCGCCGTCGGTGACGAGCAGGACCGCCGTGGTCCCGAGCGCGGAAAAGGCGGCGCGAGGTGGCGCCGCCCGGAGCGATCTCATGATCCGCCCGACTGCGTGTCTGGCGGCGGTGCCGCCTCCTCTTCCTGGGGTGGCTCCTCGACCGGGGCCTCCTCCGGCGCCTTGAGGTCGGCGCCCTGGTTGGTGCCGGCGGCCGGCTTCTTCACGGCGGGTTTCTTCGTCGCCGGCGGCTTCTTGACCGGCGCGGCCGGCTGCTCGGCCGCCGGGGCCGGCGCGGGCTGGGCGAACACCCACCCGAAGAGCAGCGCGAGCGCGGTGGCCCCGCCCGCCGCCGCCTGGGTGACCAGGCGTTGCCGTCGCATGCCCTGGTCACGCCGGTCGACGTGCCTGGCCTGGTGGCGGTCCGACTGCTCCCTCACGCACGGCTCCCTCACACAGGTGACGAGTACCTACTGGTACGGACGGTTCCCCCGCAGGGTTCATTCGCCAGATGCGGTACGGTGCCTCCGGTGGAACGGGCAGTGACGGACGTACCGCCGAAAAGTGTCGAACCGCGCCGGGGGCCGCGCCGGCCCTGGCTGCTGGCGGTGGCGGCGGCGCCGCTGCTCTTCACCGCGTATCTGTTGATCTCCCGCCAGCTGGGCGTCAACTCGGACGGCGCGAGCAACGCGCTCCAGGCGCGCGAGATGCTCGAAGGCAACCTGCTGCTCAGCGGGTGGACCGTCACCGACGTGTCGTTCTACACCAACGAGCTGCTGCTGTTCATGCTCGTCGAGCTCGTGTACGGGTTTCACGGCGACACCACCCACGCCACCGCCGCGCTCGTGTTCACGCTGGTGGTGCTGCTCGTGGCGGCGGCCGCGAAGGGGCGGACCACCGGCCGGGAGGCGGCCGCGCGGGTCGCGGTGGCCGTCGCGATCGTGGCGGTGCCGCCGCTCGGACACGCCGCGATCACCCTGCTCACCTCGCCCGACCACACCGGCACCGCGATCCCGCTGCTGGCCACCTGGCTGGTGCTGGAGCGGGCGCGGCCCGGCCGCTGGCTCCCCCTCGCCGTCGCCGTGCTGCTCGCCTGGGCGCAGGTGGCCGACCCGCTGGTCATGTACATCGGCGTCCTGCCCTTGATCGTGGTGAGCGGCTGGCGTGCCGCGCGGGAGCGGTCGTGGCGCGGCCTGGACGCCCGCCTCGTGCTCGCCGCGGTGGGTTCGGTGGTGCTCGCCCAGCTCGCGCTCACGCTGATGCGCGCGGCCGGCGGCTTCGGCGCGCACGCGGCCGAGGCGAAGCTGGCCGAGTTCTCCAGCCTCGGCCGCCACCTCTGGCTCGGCGTGCGCGTGGTGGCGGTCGACTACGGCGCGTACCCGCCGGACCGGCACGGCCCCGCCGACACGCTCATGAGCGCGGTGCACCTGGTCGGGCTGCTCGCCGCGGCCGCCGCGCTGGTCGTGGTCGTCGCGCGGGCGCTGCGCGGCGCGTCCGACGACCGTCTCGCCGAGCTCGTCGCGGTCGGCATCCTGGTCAACCTCGGCGCGTTCGTGGTCTCCGCCCTCCCGGTCGACCTGCTCTCCGCCCGCCAGGTCGTGGCGGTGCTCCCGCTCGGCGCCGTGCTCGCCGGCCGCGTGTGGGGCCCCCGTCTCGCGTCGCTGCCGCGCGCCGTGCCGGTCGCGGCCGTGGTCGGTGTGCTGCTCGCCGCCGAGCTCGTCGGGCACGCCGCCGCGCGCGGTAGGCCGGGGCACGCCGAGGACGTCGCGAGGTGGCTCGACGCGCGCGGCCTGCGGTACGGGCTCGGCGAGTACTGGAACGCCAACAACATCACCCTGCTCACCAGCGGCCGCGTGGCGGTGCGGCCGGTCGTGGCCGCCGACCGGGTCGCCGCGTACCGGTGGGAGTCCAAGGTGGACTGGTACGACGCGGCAGCGCACGACGCCACGTTCCTGGTGCTGGACACCCGCGGGACCGGCGCGCGGGCCGAGGCGGTCGCGGTGGCCCAGTTCGGGCAGCCGGCCGAGCGCCACGAGTTCGACGGCGCGGTGGTGCTCGTCTACGGCAAGGACCTGCTCGTGGGGCTGCCCGCCTACTGCGTGCCGGAGACGGTGCCGGACATCCGGGACTGCCCCCAGCACGGGGTCGCCCTCTTCTGACTACTCCAGGTGTGCGACATCGTTGTAGCGCATCAGGACCCACGGCCCGCCCGGCTCGGTGTACTCCCACTCGGTGATCGAGGTGTACGACGGGTTGATGTAGGCCCCGGTGCCCGGCCGCGGCACGTCGAAGCGGGTCAGGAACGCCCACGAGATGAACCCGCCGTGACTCACCACGACCACCCGGCGCCCCGGGAAGCGCCGCGGCAGCGCGTCGGTGGTGCGGCGCACCCGGGTGACGAAGTCGTTCCAGCACTCGCCGCCGGGCGCGACCACCCGGTTGGGCTCGGCCTGCACGTCGAAGGACCCGTAGCGGGCCGCGAACTCCGCGATCGGCAGCCCGTCGCCCTGCCCGGGGTGCAGCTCGCAGAGGTCGCAGTCGACCAGCGCGTCGGCCGGGGACACCGCCGGCGCCAGGATCCGCGCGGTCTCCTGCGCCCGCGGGGTGGCGCTGGTCAGCAGCACGTCAGCCGTGAACTCCTCGTCCTGGAACCGCCGCCGCAGCGCCCGCGCCTGCTCCCGCCCGCGCTGCGTGAGCCCCGGGCACCCGCGCGGGCCCGCGACGAGCCCGCGCCGCCCGTGCTCGGATTCACCGTGACGGATGAGTACCAACCGCATGGCGCCCAAGCCTAGGACCCCAACACGGCACCCTCGCAGTGATCCCCCTCGCTAGAGCGCGTGGCCCGCGGTGCTGTCCACGTGACCAGGGATCTCACCCTCGTGGTGGTCGCCCGTGGTGAGGGTGCCCGTCGGTTCGAACATCAGGATCGAGCCGCCCGGCGACGACGGCTTGTGCGGCGTGCCGCGCGGCACCACGAACGTGTCGCCCTGGCGGAGCACGATCGTGGTCTCGGTGCCGTCGTCGGCGCGGACGGCCACGTCGAACTGGCCGTCGAGCACCAGGAAGAACTCGTCGGTGTCCTCGTGGGTGTGCCAGACGTGCTCCCCGCGGGCGTGGGCGACGCGCACGTCGTAGTCGTTCATGCGGGCGACGATCCGCGGGCTGTACACCTCGTCGAAGGAGGCCAGCGCCGCGCTCAGGTTGACCGGTTTCATCCCTCGAAGCTAGGCGAAGAGCCACTCCAGTGCGACCAGGGACTTTGTCACGTAGCGTTCGCGGCTCGTCTCCAGGCCGTAGGCCATGTCCTCGAAGAGGCTGCACCGCGCGTAGAAGACCGCGCGCTCGCGCAGGCCGGCCGGCGCGCCGCCGTAGGCGGCCAGCGCCGCGTCGAGCGCCGCGGGGCCGAGGTCGCGGTGGATGAGCCCGAAGTCGTACGCCGGGTCGACGATCGCCGCGTCGGACCAGTCGATGACGCCGGTGACCGTGCCGGTGAGCGGCTCGACGAGCACGTGCTCGATGCCCAGGTCGTTGTGGGAGAAGGCGAGCGTGTGCGGGTCTTCCGGCGGCGGCGTCTCCAGGAACGACTCGACGCGCCGCCGGTACGCGGCCGGAATGTTCGCGGAGACCGCCGAGTAGGTCTCCCGCGCCTCCCGCCGCCACTCGTCGACCGGCAGGTCGTCGGTCTCGACGAGCTTGGCCATCCGGTCGACCGGCGCCGCGTGCAGCGCGGCCAGGAAACCACCCAGCGCCGCCGCGACCGGGACGCCGTCGACACCGGCGGCGTACAGGAGGGGCACGCCGCGCAGCTTCGGGTACGCCAGGCAGCCCGCGTCGGTGAAGCGCGGCACCGGCACGGGCAGCGGCGAGAAGTTGCCGACGGCGGTGAGCAGGCGGGCCTCGCGGTCGGCGTTGGCGCCGGTGCCGAAGCGGACGATGAGGTCGCCGTTGACCTCGTACGCCACGTTGTCCAAGCCGGCACCGAGCCGTGTCAGCGACTCCACCTCGTAGCCGGGCAGGTGCGCCGCCACCAGGGCGCGGACCCGCGCCGCGGCGTCCCCCATGGCACGATCCTATGGGTGTGGAGTGAAGTTGGTGAGCGGGTCTTCGTGAGCCCGGGTGACGGCGTCAACCCCAACGTCGGCCTGATCGTCGGCGCGGCCGCCTGCGTGGTGGTCGACACGCGCATGACGCACCCGCTGGGGCGGGCGATCGCCGACGCCGTCCGCCAGGTGACCGCGCTGCCGTGGACGGTCGTCAACACGCACGGCCACTACGACCACTGCTTCGGCAACCACGCGTTCCTGCCGGCGGAGATCTGGGGCCACGAGCGCTGCGCGGAGATGCTGCGCCGCGACGGCCCGGTCAAGCGGGCGTACTTCGCGGCCGGCGCCGAGCCGCCGCTCGCCGCCGAGCTGGCCGCCGTGGAGATCGTCCCGCCGGACCGCACGTTCGCCACCGAGGCGCGCCTGGACCTGGGCGGCCGCACCGTCCACCTGCGACACCTGGGCCGGGGCCATACCGACAACGACGTGGTGGTGGAGATCCCGGACGCGGCGGTGCTCTTCGCCGGCGACCTCGTCGAGGAGGGCTACCCGCCGGTGTTCGGCGACGCGTTCCCGCTCGACTGGCCGCTCACGATGGAGGCCGTAGCCGCGCTGGCCGCGGGCGCGGTGGTGCCGGGGCACGGCAAGGTTGTCGACGCGATGTTCGTGCGCGAGCAGGGCGCCACGCTGGCCCGCACGGCCGAGGTGGCGCGGGCGGCGTTCGCGGCGGGCCGCACGGTCGACGACGCGTGGCGCGACACCCCGCTGCCGGAGGACTTCGCCCGGCAGGCCCTCGACCGCGCCTACCGCCAGCTGCGCGGCGACCCGGCCTACGACCCGCCCGGCGTGCTGGCGGCGCGGCTCGGCGTCACTGCCTAGCGCGTCACTGCTAAGCAGGTCACTGCTTAGCGCGTCACTCCTTGGCGACGAGCAGCCGGGCGTAGTTGGCCATCGAACGCTGGTAGCGGGGCAGGTGCGGGGCGAGCGCGCCGAGCAGCAGCGACACCGCCTCCCGCTCGCGGCCGAGGTCGGTGAGGGCGAGCGCGAGCACGGCCCGCACCGCGTCGTCGAGCCCGTCCGAGTCGCGGGTCAGCTCCGCCTCCAGCAGCGCGACGCTCTCTTGTGGACTGCCGAGGTTACGCAGCGAGCTGGCCAGCTGGATCGTGGCGCGCCGCCGCCGCTCGCCGCCGACCCCGGCGGCGAGGGCCCGCCGGTAGAGCGGCACGGCCTGGTCGGGATGCCCGGTCGAGTCGAACGCGGAGGCCCGCTCGAACGCCGCCTCGGCACTCCCCTCGGGCAGCTCCGCCGCGAGCGCGTCGATGAGCTGGCGGAAGGCCTCCGGCTCGTACTCGTCGATCCTGCGCCACGCCTCGGCGATCCGCTCTTCCCACATCACGCAGACAACCCTAGAGATCTCCCGGCGCCGAGGTCACGCTGCCCGTGCTGTGATTTTCTTCAGGCAAATCCAGTCTCGGGGTCGCCGTCCGTTGTGGTGTTGTTGCGAGCCATATTCGCCCACGTCCGCGTCAGCCGCGGACCGTTTGCGCGGGGCCCCTAGAGCCAGCCGGACTCGTCGGCGAGGCGGACCGCCTCGGCGCGGGTGCGGGCGCCGGTCTTGCCGATCGCGGACGAGAGGTGGTTGCGCACGGTGCCCTCGGAGAGCGCGAGCGTGGCGGCCAGGTCGGCGATGGTCCCGCCGTCGCGGGCGGCGCGCAGCACCTCGGTCTCGCGCACGGTCAGCGGGCTGTCGCCGGCGGCGAGCGACTCGGCGGCCAGTCCCGGGTCGACGACGCGCAGGCCGGCGGCGACCCGGCGGACGGCGTCGGCGAGCTGGCGGGCGGGCGTGTCCTTGACCACGAAGCCGCTCGCGCCGGCGGACATCGCCCGGCGCAGGTAGCCGGGGCGGCCGAACGTGGTGACGACGAGCACCTTGCACGCGGGCAGCGCGGCGCGGAGGGCGGCGGTGGCGGCGAGCCCGTCGAGGCCGGGCATCTCGACGTCGAGCAGCGCCACGTCGGGTCGGGTGCGGCGGGCCGCCTCGACCACCTCGTCGCCGCGGCCGACCTCGGCCACCACCTCCAGGTCGGTCTCCAGGGACAGCAGCGCGGCCAGCGCGCCCCGCACGAGGGCCTGGTCGTCGGCGAGGAGGAGGCGGATCACGGCACCCGTACCCGCAATGTGAAACCCCTCTCCGGCGCGCGGCCGACGGTGAGCGAACCGCCCGCGGCCTCGGCCCGCTCCCGCAGCCCGGCCAGGCCGCGACCGCCCGCCGTGCCGTCCGGGCCGTGCCCGTCGTCGCCGACTTCCACCTCGTGTGGCGTGACGCGGATCCAGCAGCGCTTGGCGCCGCTGTGCCGCACCACGTTGGTGACACCTTCGCGCACCACCCAGCCGAACAGCTCGCGACGCTCCGGTGGCACCTGCTCCACGTCGTCCGGCAGCTCGACGTCGATGCCCGCGGAGGTGAGCGCGGCCTGCGCGCCGGCCAGCTCGGCGGCGAGGGAGGCCTGGGCGTACCCGGCGACGGCCGCCCGCACGTCGCGCAGGGACTGGCGGGCCAGCCGCTCCACGTCGCCGATCTCCTCCTCGGCCCGCTCGGGTGCCATCCGCACCAGCCGCCCGGCCAGCTCGGCCTTGACCGCGACCACGGTCAGCGAGTGGCCGAGCAGGTCGTGCAGGTCGCGGGCGAGGCGGTTGCGCTCGTCGGCGACGGCGAGGCGGGCGATCTCCTCGCGGGCGGCGGCCAGCTCGGCGTTGCGCTGGAGCAGCTGGGTCACGCCGAGCACGATCAGGCAGGCCAGGAAGACCGTGAAGCTGAGGTCCGGGCGCGGCCGCCACCCCGGCACGGCGACCGGCACGGCGACGGGCGCGAGCACGAACAGCCCCGCCAGCACCAGCGCCGGCCGGCGGGGCAGGCCGAAGAGCGCGACGACCGAGACGAAGGTCAGCAGGCCCAGCGCGCTCTCGCCGATCGCCGGCGTGAGCGCGCAGAGCAGCACCAGCATGCCGGCCACGCCGGCCCAGCCCCACCAGCCCGGCACCGCTCGGCGCTGCTGGCGGGCCCGGCGGAACGCCCCGAAGAACGCCACGAAGATCGCGGCGAACAGCCCGACCGCCACCACGCCGAGCGCGCGGGCGGCCGGGCTGTCCTCGCTCCACGCCTGGACGAGCGGCTCGACGAGGTAGACGAGCCAGACCCCGTACCAAAGGTGGAAGACGCGTCCCCGCACGCTGGGAACGCTACTCATGCCCTGGCCGTGTCGGCGCCGAACCGCCGCAGCGCCACGAACCCGAGTCCCACCGCCCAGGCCAGCAGCACCAGCAGCCCGCGCATGTCGAGCGAGCCGTGGAAGAGCGGGTTGCGGGCGAGCTGGCCGACCCAGTACGCGGGCGTGAACTCGGCGATGTCGCGCATCAGCCGTGGCATGACCTCGATCGGCACCCACAGCCCGCCGAACGCGGCCAGCAGCATGTACAGCAGCGCGGAGATTTGCTGCACGCTGTCGGGGGTGGCGACGTAGCCGATCACCACACCGAGCGCGGCGAACGGGAGCGCGCCGAGCCACGAGCCGACGAAGACGAGCAGCCAGGTGGTGGCCGACAGGTGCACGCCGAGCGCGAGCGCGCCGAGCAGGTACACGACGACCAGCGGCGGGATGGCCATCAGCAGCGACGTGGCCACCTTGATCGCGACGTACCGGCTGGGCCGCAGCGGGGTGAGGCGGAGCTGGCGGTTCCAGCCGATGCCCCGCTCGACGGCGATCGAACCGCCGCGCCCCATCACGCTGGTCATCGAGCCGAAGACGCCGAGGCTCACCATGAGGTACGCCGAGGTGTCCACGCCGTCGAGGTCCTGGCCCTTGTTGAGCCCGCCGAAGATCAGCAGCAGCACGGCCGGCATGAGCATGCTGAAGATCAGCACGCGCTTGTTGCGGGGCAGGCGCTTGAGCTCCATGAGCAGGTATGTCTTCATGCCGGCGCTCCTTCCAGGGTCAGGGCGACAAAAGCGTCCTCCAGCCCGCGGGCGGTGACCTCGATGTCGTACGCGGGTGTGGTGGCGACCAGCGCGCGCAGCGCGGCGTCGGAGTCGTGGCAGGTGAGCAGCACGGCGTCGCCGCGGCTCTCCACCTGGTCGACGCCGGGGAGGGCGGCGAGCGCGTTGAGGTCCGCGCCGGGCAGCGTGGCCCGGATGGTGCGGCCGGACACCTGCGCCTTGATCTGCGCGGCGGTGCCGTCGGCGACCACCCTGCCGGACCGCATGAAGACGATCCGGTCGGCGAACGCGTCCGCCTCCTCCAGGTAGTGGGTGGCGAAGAGCACCGTGCGGCCGTGGCCGCTCTCCTCCCGCATCGCCGCCCAGAACGAGCGCCGGGCCTCCACGTCCAGGCCGGTGGTCGGCTCGTCCAGCACGATCAGCTCCGGGTCGGCGACGAGCGCCATCGCGAACCGCACCCGCTGCTGCTGCCCGCCGGAGAGCTTGGCCACCCGGCGCCCGGCGAGGTCGGTGAGCCCGGCCCGGGCCAGCACGTCGGGCACCGAGCGGTGGCCGGCGTACAGGGCGGCGGAGAGCTCGACGATCTCGCGCACGGTGAGGTCGGGCAGCAGCCCGCCGGACTGGAGCAGCGCGCCGACCTTGCCGGCTGCGATCGCGTCGGCGGGCGGCATCCCGAAGAGGTGGGCGCTGCCGGTGTCCGGGCGGGCCAGGCCGAGGAGCATGTCGATGGTGGTGGACTTGCCGGCGCCGTTCGGCCCGAGGAGGGCGACGACCTCGCCGGGCCGGATGGTCAGGTCGAGCCCGTCGACGGCGGTGACGCCGCCGTACCGCTTGGTGAGCCCGCGAAGGGCGACTGTCGGTGTCATGCCCTCACCGTCCGCCCGAGCGGCGCCGACCAGGTCGCCCGCCAGTCACCCCCGAGCCATGACGGATGTCATGCCCGCTGGTTGGCCCAGGTCCGGCGGTACCAGTAGAAGGTGCGGCGCAGCCCGTCGGAGAGGTCGACCGACGGCTCGAAGGCGGTGAGCCGGCGCAGCTTGGACAGGTCGGGCGCGCGGCGGGCTGGCGAGCCGGGCGGCGCGGGCTCGGCCACCACCCGCGTCTCCACGCCGGCGATGCGCAGCACGGCGCGGGCCAGGTCGCCGATCGTGGACTGGGCGCCGTCGTTGCCGATGTGGACGATCTCGCCGACCGCGGCGGGCGCCTCCATCAGCCGCAGCGTCGCCTCGACCGCGTCGTCGATGTAACAGAACGCGCGCTTGCGGTGCGGCCCCTTCACCAGGAACGGGTCGTCACCGCGCACCGCCCGCAGGCACATCTGCGGGATGAGCTGGTCGATGCCCATCCGCGGCCCGTAGACGTCGTAGAAGCGGCCCACCACCACCCGGCTGCGCCCCGCGCGGGCGGCGTGCACGAGCGCGGCCTCGGCGAAGAGGCGGCTGGCCGCGTACGCCGAGCGCGGCTCGGCCAGGTCGCCGACCACCACCGGCTCGCCCTCCTCGGTGGGCACCTGCACGACGCCGTCTTCCACGCCGTCCGCGTAGACCTCGCCGGAGGAGGCGAAGAAGACCTTGTCGCCGGGCGCGGCCCAGTCGATGAGGTGGAGGGCGGCGAGCGCGTGGCCGCGGACCGCGCGGACCGGGTCGGACTCGATCGACTTCGGCAGCGGCGCGGGTGGCAGCAGGTAGATCTGGGCCCAGCCGCGGGGCAGCGCGGACCAGGTCGCCGGGTCGGTGAGGTCGCCCGCGATCACCTCGACGCCGGGTGTGGCGCCGAGCGCGGCCACCTCCGCCCGGTCGCGCCCGCGGGACAGGTTGTCGACGACCACGACGTGGTAACCCTCCGTGACCAGCCGTCGCGCCAGGTGCAGGCCGAAGAAGTCGGCACCGCCCAGTATGAGAGCCCGAGCTTTCAGGCTGCCTGTCCCGCCGTTCACCGCCCATTTCCCCCAAGCCCACGCTCCGACGGAGACGTTAGCAATGTGGGGCTGACCCCCCAAAGAGGTGCGTCGATTCCGCGACAGGCCAGGTCAGCGGGTTATGTTAGGCTCACCAAACTTGGGGGTGATTCGGTGTCGGTGAGGCTCTCCGGTGAGGGGCTCACGCTCGCGTACGACCAGCGGGTCGTCGCCGAAGGACTGAGCGTGACGATCCCGGACAACTCGTTCACGGTGATCGTCGGTCCCAACGCCTGCGGCAAGTCGACGCTCCTGCGCGCCCTCTCCCGCATGCTCCGCCCCCGCACCGGCGCGGTCCACCTCGACGGCAAGGCCATCACGTCGTATCCGTCCAAAGAGGTCGCCCGCCGCCTCGGCCTGCTCCCCCAGACGTCGATCGCGCCCGACGGCATCACGGTGACCGACCTCGTGGCCCGCGGTCGCTTTCCGCACCAGCGGCTGCTGCGGCAGTGGTCGCGCGAAGACGAGCGGGTGGTGCGCGAGTCGATGGCCGCCACCGGCGTCACCGACCTCGCCGACCGCCTCGTCGACGAGCTCTCCGGCGGCCAGCGGCAGCGGGTGTGGCTGGCGATGGCGCTCGCCCAGCAGACCGGCATCCTGCTGCTGGACGAGCCCACCACGTTTCTCGACATCACCCACCAGGTCGAGGTGCTCGACCTGTGCGCCGACCTCCAGGAGACCGGCGGCCGCACGCTCGTCGCGGTGCTGCACGACCTCAACCAGGCCTGCCGGTACGCCACGCACCTGATCGCGATGCGCGACGGCCGCGTCGTGGCCGAGGGCGCGCCCGGCGACATCGTCGACGCGACGCTCGTGGGCGAGGTGTTCGGCCTGGCCTGCCGCGTGGTCGCCGACCCGGAGACGGGCACCCCGCTGGTGGTGCCGGCCGCCCGCCGCCCTTCTCACGCCGCGAGCTTGGCGGCGAGCACCGCGTCGCCCGCCTGAAGGTCCGCGCTTCACGGTGAACCGGGCAGCCGCACGGTGAACTCTGTGCGCCCCGGCCGGCTCGACACCTCGACGGTGCCGTGGTGCGCCTCCACGACGGCGGCCACGATCGCGAGCCCCAGCCCGGTGCTGCCGGCCGCGCGGGAGCGGGAGGTGTCGCCGCGCGCGAAGCGTTCGAACACGTCCGCCTGGAGGTCCGGCGCGATCCCCGGCCCGGTGTCCAGCACGGTGAGCACCGCACCGTCGCCGGCGGCGGCGCGCAGGGCGACGGTCACCTCGGTACCCGGCGGGGTGTGCGTACGCGCGTTGGCGAGCAGGTTGGCGACCACCTGGTGCAGGCGGGCCGCGTCGCCGGGCACGGTGAGCGCCTCCTCGGGCAGGTCGAGCCGCCACTTGTGCTCCGGGCCGGCCACGTGCGCGTCGCTGACCGCGTCGACCAGCAGCCGGGACAGGTCCACCGGCTCCGTCTCTAGTGGACGGCCCGAGTCGAGGCGGGCGAGCAGCAGCAGGTCGTCGACGAGCGTGGTCATCCGCGCCGACTCCGACTCGACGCGCCGCAGCGCGTGCGCCACGTCCGGCGGCACCTCTTCCCGGCCGCGGCGGGTCACTTCCGCGTACCCCCGGATCGCGGCGAGGGGGGTGCGCAGCTCGTGGCTGGCGTCCGCGACGAACTGCCGTACCCGCGTCTCGCTGGCCTGCCGCGCGGCCAGCGCGGCGGCGACGTGGCCGAGCATGCGGTTGAGCGCCGCGCCCACCTGGCCCACCTCGGTGCGCGGGTCGGTGTCCGCCTCGGGCACGCGCACGGACAGCGCCACCTCACCGCGGTCGAGCGGCAGCTCCGCGACCCGCCCCGCGGTGGCCGCGACCCGGCGCAACGGTCGCAGCGCGCCACCGATGATGAGCGCGCCGACCGCCACCGCGAGGCACACGCCCGCCCCGACGACGGCCACCTCGATGCCGACGAGCCGCAGCACGGTGTCGTTCACGGTGGCCAGCGGGATGGCGGTGACGACCGTGCCGTCCGGGGTCGCGATGGCCAGGACCCGGTAGTCGCCGAGGTCGGGCAGCTCGACGGTGTGGATGCGGCGGTCCGTCGGCACCGTGACCAGCGCGGTCTCCTGGGCGGCGGTCAGCGGGACCTCGCCGTAGGCGTCGGGGTCCACCCGGGCCCCCCGGTCGACCGCGCCGTCGAGGACGATCGCGCGGACCGAGTCGGGCGGCAGGCCGGGCGTGGTGAGATCCTTGCCTCGCGGCGGCGGCCGGTGGCCAACGTCGACGACCTGCCCGTCGACCTGCTCGATGAGGTAGGCCCGCACCGCGAACGTGGTCGCGACCCCGATCAGCAGCCCGACGATGGCGAGCAGCGCGATGATCGCCGCGAGCAGGCGCGCCCGCAGCGACCAGGTGCTGGGCCGGGCGCTGGGCCGGCTGTTCGGCCTTTTCGGCCGGCTATTCGGCCGGCTTGAGGACATATCCCGCCCCGCGCAACGTGTGGATCATGGGTGGGCGGCCGGCGTCGATCTTCTTGCGCAGGTACGAGATGTACAGCTCGACCACGTTCGCCTGCCCGCCGAAGTCGTAGTGCCACACCCGGTCGAGGATCTGCGCCTTGCTCAACACCCGGCGCGGGTTGCGCATCAGGTAGCGCAGCAGCTCGAACTCGGTCGCGGTCAACGACACCAGGTCGCCGCCCCGCCGCACCTCGTGGCTGTCCTCGTCGAGGCTGAGGTCGCCCACGACGAGCACGGCGTCGTCGCGCGTCGTGCCCACCCCGGCCCGCCGCATCAGCGCGCGCAGCCGCGCCACGACCTCCTCCAGGCTGAACGGCTTGGTCACGTAGTCGTCGCCGCCCGCGGTCAACCCCGCCACCCGGTCCTCGACCGCGTCGCGCGCGGTCAGGAAGAGCACCGGAACGTCGGGCCGCACGCCACGCAGCCGCCGCAGCACCTCCAGGCCGTCGAGGTCGGGCAGCATGATGTCGAGCACGACCGCGTCCGGCTCGAACTCCTTCGCCACCCGCACGGCCGCCATCCCGTTGGCGGCGCTGCGCACCTGCCACCCCTCGTAGCGCAGGGCCATCGAGAGCAGGTCGGTGAGCGTGGCCTCGTCGTCCACGACGAGCACCCGCACGGGCTCGCCATCCGGCCGGCGCAGCTCGGGCCCGGCCGTCCTCGCGTTCACGCTGATCACGCTCCTATGCTGGCGAGCGCGCCTGTGCCCGTCCTTGGCCGTTTCTGTGCGCCACCTGTGAGAATCTCATAGCCGGCGCGCAGCCGGGCTCGCTTCGCCGCGGTCGCCGCCCACGGCTACGGCGGCGGGGACTCGGCGAAGGCCTCGTAAGCCGGGCGCAGCCGGGCTCGCTTCGCCACGGTCGCCGCCCACGGCTACGGCGGCGGGGACTCGGCGAAGGCTTCGTATGCCGGGCGCAGGCGGGCGACCAGGCCGGCGCCGCCCAGCGCGGGCCCCGGGGTCGGGAGCTGGCGCAGCAGCAGGTCGGGCTCGGTCTCCAGCGTCGGCGGCCGTGCGGGCAGCGGCTGGGGCGGCAGCCAGAAACGGTCGACCGCGTCCTCCAGCGGCGGGTCGGCCACCTCGGCCAGCGCGGCGGCGGCACCCACCGGCGCCGGCGGGCGGGCGCGGTCGGAGCGCCGCGTGCCCTCGACGCCGCGGTCGGAGCGCCGCGTGCCCTCGACGCCGCCGCCACGGAGCAGGCGCAGGCGCGACAGCAGGTCTTCGCGGGCGCGGCCGCGCCAGTGCAGGATCTGGAACGGGTCCTCGTCGAACTCCTCGGCCAGCAGGTAGAACGTCGCCGCCAGGTGCTTGCACGGCACCGCGTGGTCGGGGCACGTGCAGCGCATCCGCAGGTCGGCCACCCGCTGGGGGAACAGGGGCGCGCCCAGCCCGGCGAAGAGCTCCTCCAGGTCGGGCGGCACGTCGCCGGCCAGCAGGCGCGCGCTGTAGATGGCCTGGCCGGCCAGCACCTCCTCGGCGCGCGCCCACACCGCGGCGGAAAAGCGCTCCAGGCCGATCGTCACCCGGTACGGCTGCTCGCGCGAGCCCTGCACCGACGCGGTCACCTCGCCGGGCGCCACGGCGAGGGAGAGGACCTGGCCCTTGCGCGCGTACGAGCGGCCGCGGGTCAGCCGGCTGCCGATCGCGAACGACTCCAGCACCGCCAGGAATCGGCGGGACCACCACGACTCACCGATCGCGCCGCGGGCGCTGCGCGCCTTGAGCCCGCCCTCGACCTCGCGGGTGCGCCCGAACCGCTGGAAGTTCATTCGACCACCGCCCCGGCCTCCAGCGCGAAGAGCCGCCGCAGATCCGATGTGGACAGCTCGGTGAGCCACTGCTCGCCGGTGCCCACGATCTTCGCGGCCAGCCCCCGCTTTTCCCGGATCATGTCGGCGATCTTCTCCTCGACGGTGCCGGCGCACACGAACTTGCGCACCTGCACCGCCCGCCGCTGCCCGATCCGGAACGCCCGGTCGGTCGCCTGGTCCTCGACGGCCGGGTTCCACCAGCGGTCGACGTGCACCACGTGGTTGGCCGCGGTCAGCGTGAGGCCGGTGCCGCCCGCCTTGAGCGAGAGCACGAACAGCGGCGGCCCGCCCGGACCCTGGAAGCGGCCGACCATCCCGTCACGGTCCTTCTTCGACACTCCACCGTGGAGGAAGAGCACCTCGCGGCCGTAGCGGGCGGACAGGTGCGCGCGGAGCATCCCGCCGAACTCGGCGTACTGCGTGAACAGCAGCGCCCGCTCCCCCGCCGCGAGCACCTCCTCGAGGATCTCCTCCAGGCGGGCCAGCTTGCCCGAGCGGCCGGCGAGCCGGGTGTCGTCGTGCAGGAACTGCGCCGGGTGGTTGCACACCTGCTTGAGCTTGCTCATCGTGGCGAGGACCAGGCCGCGCCGCTCGATGCCGTCGCTCCGCTCGATCTTCTCGATCATGTCGTCCACGACCGCCTGGTACAGGGACGCCTGCTCGCCGGTCAGGTTGCAGAGCACCTCCATCTCCAGCTTGTCGGGCAGGTCCGAGATGATCGTCTTGTCGGTCTTGAGGCGCCGCAGCACGAACGGCCCGGTGATCCGCCGCAGCCGCCGCGCCGCCTCCTCGTCACCGTGCCGCTCGACCGGCTCGGCGTACTTCTTCTTGAACGCCGCCGCCGCGCCCAACAGCCCCGGGTTGGCGAAGTCCATGATGGACCAGAGGTCGGCGAGGCGGTTTTCCACCGGTGTACCCGTGACGGCCACCCGGTGCCGCGCCGGCAGCGCGCGCACGGCGGCCGCCTGCCGGGTGGCGGCGTTCTTGATCGCCTGCGCCTCGTCAACGACGACCCGGTGCCACGCGATCTCACCCAGGGCCTCGGCGTCGCGCGCCGCCACCGAGTACGTGGTGACGACGACGTCCGCCTCCCGCACCGCCGCCGCGAACTCCGCCCCGCGCGCCCGCTCCGCACCGTGGTGCACGTGCACCCGCAACCCGGGCGCGAACTTCGCCGCCTCCCGCTCCCAGTTGCCGACCAGCGACATAGGACACACAAGCAACGTCGGCCCCACCTCCGCCTCGTCGCCGGCCATCAAGGCGAGCAACTGCACGGTGTTGTGGCACAGCATGCCGCCGGCGACGAAGTTGTGGTGCTGGGCGACCTCGAAGTCGTACACCCACCCGGTGTGGTCCACGTCCTCGACCGACACCACCTCCGCGAAGTGCACCTCGCTACCCGCCCGCCAGGCGAGCGCGTCGCGAAGGTCGCCCAGCCCGTCCAGATCCAGGTGCCGGTAGGCCTCGGTCACCGCCGCTGTCCACTTGGTGTGCGGGCGGGCGGCGTACTCCGCGGCGGCCTCTCCCGAGATGATCCGGTCCATCCCCGCCACCGCGAGGGCCGAGGTCGCCCGCGACGTTTCCTGGCTGCCGACGAAGTAGACCGTGCCGACGCCGAAGTGCCGCGCGGGCAGGCCGGTGACCGCCTTCGCGTACGAGAGGATGTCGGCCGCCGGCACTCCCTCGACGTTCGTGTTGGCGGGCTTGGCGCAGAGCTTCGCCAGCTTGGCCGTCTTGACCGGATCGGAGAAGCCGATGTGCTCCTGGAAGAGGCGCAGGGACGGCCCGCCGATGACGCCCACGTGGTACGGGCGGAGGATCCCCGCGCCGTTAGTCGCCCGCTTGTGCTTCACGGTGAAGCGCAGCCAGATGCCGAAACGGCGCAGCATCGTGGAGAGCTGCCGCATGATCACCGGCGAGGCCGAGCTGATCTCCACCATCCGCATCGACGGGACGACGGAACCCTCCGCCGTGAAGTACTCCCGCAGGAACAGGGCGATGGTCGCGTCATCGGCGGCGACGACGAAGTCCGGAATCGCCTTGCCCGCCGACCGCTGGCCCCACCGGTATCCGCGCTCCTCCAGATAGCGCATGTACGCCACGCTACGGATGCCGAGGACGCCGTATCCCCGGGTGTTACGAGCGAGCGAGGGTTGGTTGATCCGGACGCCCAGTCGAGTTCCCCAATCGAGCGCGGCCCGACGCACCCTTTCGAGGACCGCGGTGTCCTTCTGCGAGATGTACAGGGCACCGCTGCGCACCTCGTAGCCTTCGCTGATCTGCCACGCCAGCAGCGTCGTGAGGTCGGGGTCGACCGGCTCGCCCCGCCAGACCAGCCGCGCCGGCACGCAGAGCCGGTCGCCGACATTGATGTCGTTGGTCCAGCCGTGCGTGCCGAGGAGCTTGTGTCGCCGGGTGATCAGGACCTCGCTGCCGTCGTCGAGCCGGATCCGCCGTAGCCGTTCGCTGACCTGCTGGCGGTAGAGGCGGCGCACCGGGGCCTCCACCATCGGGCCCGGGAATGGCCCCCCGGAGAGCGCGTTGACGATCAGGGGCCGTGTGGGTGCCGCCCACTCCCCTTCTCCGTCCGACTCGGACGGCCCGGCACACTCGGCCCACAGCCGCTCGGCGGTGATAAGCTGCCCATTGACAAATACAGACATGTCACCACTTATGCATTTACCTAAGCCCATGTCGTCCGCCAATATGCCGCCCAGGCCTAGGGACTGGAGGAACGTCAGCCAGGCCAGGCCGCGCTTCTGGTATGGGCGTAGCGTGCCGGCGAAGGTCGGTGGCGGGTCGATCGGGGCCAGGTGGCGCTCGGCCTCGCCTGCGAGCAGGTCGCCCAGCGGACCATCGGCCGTCACCGCCTGGATCGGGAGGGCGTCCGGGTCGTCCTCCATGGACAGTCCTAGGTGGAGCAGCTCGCCCACGCTCATCTCGCCGCCCGACTTGAGCAGCTTGAGACCGGCGGCCAGGTGCTTGGCGTCGAGCTCGACCCACTGCCCGCGCAGGCGGACCAGTGGGGTCTTGAGCTTGGCCAGCTCGCGCAGCTCCTTTTCGGACAGTGGCTCGTCACCGAGCGCCAGCTCCCACTGGTAGTCGACGAGGGAGCGCATGCCGACCGAGCTGGTGGAGGCGACCGTGCCGGGCGCGGTGCGGCTGCCGCGGGCGCGGAGCTTGGCGCCGAGCCGCGAACCGGGGCGGCCCCACCACGTGGGCAGCAGCACGCCGAACCCGGCCGCGTGCAGCAGCGGCGCCCCCTCGCGCAGGAAGCGGTGCGCTCCGGTGACGTCGAGGCCCAATGTGGACGGTTTGGCGGTGCGGAGGGCGTCGTCCAGCTCGGGCCAGAGCCGGCTGGCGCGGCCCAGCTCGGTGAGGAGTGTCTCCTGTGGAGCGTCGAGGTGGCGCGCGAGGGCGCGGAGGGCGCCGCGCGAGCGCCACACCTTGTCGGCGTCGATGACCAGGCTCGGCTCGTCGGCGGCTTGCAGCGAGAAGTCGACGCGCCAGTCCTGTACCTCTTCCTCGTCCGGCTCGACGAGGCGGAAGCAGGCCCGCACCGCGCCCCCGGCCGCGTCGCGCTGCCACTCGGCCACGGCGCCGGCGAGCGTGGCCAGCTCGGACGCGGCAGCGTCGACCCGGCGCTCACGGCCCGACAGTGCCCCCAGCCACGCGCCTGACGTCGTGCCACGGCCCCCGGCGATGCGTACCCCATCCAATGCCGCCCGCGCCGCGGCGTCGACCAGCGCGTCGAGGGTGACCCCGAGGAGGGTCGCGGGGTTTCCTCCGGCCGCCCGGCCGGAGGGTGGCAGCGCGGCGGCGAGCGCGCGGGCCCACGCGGCGTCGGCGCCGGTCAGCACCGGCCGCCACGCGGCCGCGCCCTCGGCCACCGCCGGCAGCACCCGGCCGCGCCGCACCAGGTCCGCGGCGAAGGCGGCGACCTCCGCCGCGTGCCGCAGCGAAGAGCCGTGAGCCACGCGGTCGTCCAGCCCGCGCAGCAGCGACAGCGCCGCGTCGGGATCCAGCTCCAGCGTGGGTACGAGCCAGGGGGCGAGAGCCACGGCGGCGCTCCCCCGGCGCGGCGGGTCGGTGCGCACGAGCTCGGGTGAGTCGAGCGGGCGGCCGCCCGCCGTGGGCAGCTGGAGCGTGGCGGTCGCGTGGCGTGCAACGGCCGTCTGGTGGTGCGACCCGTCGCGTTGGCCATCACTGAGTCCAATGGTTCGCTCGCAAGCTCGCTCACGTGCCGCGGCGTCACCGAGCGCGGCGGCCACCGCCTCGGCGGGCGCGGCGAAGGGGTGCTTGCGCGACCGCCGGGCGCGCACGGTGGAGTCTTCCGCCCAGAGGCCGAGGTGGCCGGTGGGCAGGTAGAGACCGTGGACGACCAGCACCGCCCAAGTCTGCCAGCCCAGTGCGGTGAGCCGGCGGAGCGGCACGGCCGGCGTGGGTAGGTTGGGTGGCATGACACAACCCACGGTGAGCGTCGGTGACGGCCCGGAGATGCCGCTGCTCGGCTTCGGCACCTGGCAGCTGCCCGGAAGGAAGGCGTACGAGCCGGTGCGGGTCGCGCTGGAGACCGGCTACCGGCATCTGGACACCGCCACCATGTACCGCAACGAGAGCGAGGTCGGTCGGGCACTGCACGACAGTGGCGTGCCGCGCGGGGAGGTGTTCGTCACCACGAAGCTGCCGGCCGAGCGGGCCGGCCGCGAGCGGGAGACGATCGAGGCGAGCCTGAAGGCGCTCGGCGTGGACCAGCTCGACCTGTGGCTCGTGCACTGGCCGCCGAACGGGTCGGCCCGCCCGCAGACGTGGCGCGAGTTCGTGGCGGCGCGGGAGGACGGGCTGACCCGCGCGATCGGGGTGAGCAACTACTCCATCGCCCAGATCGACGAGCTGACGAAGGCGACGGGTGTGACGCCGGCGGTCAACCAGATCCCGTACAGCCCTGCGCTCCACGACGCCCGGCTGCTGGCCGAGCACCGCGAGCGCGGCGTGGTGGTGGAGGGCTACAGCCCGTTCCGCCGCAGCGATCTGCGCGATCCGGTGTTCGCCGAGGTGGCGGCCGCGCACGGGGTGGCGGTGACCCAGGTCATCCTGCGCTGGCACATCCAGCGCGAGATCGTGGTGATCCCGAAGTCGGCGACGCCGGAGCGGGTCCGGGACAACTTCGACGTGTTCGGCTTCGCGCTCACCGACGAGGAGATGGCCCGCATCGACGCGGTCCGCTAGGCCGCCCGGGACCGTGCGATGATGGCGCCGCCCATCGCACGGTTTCCCATCTCGCAGGAGCGAGGTTTGAGCTTCGACAGCGCGGCGACCCTGCCCCTCGCGTCCGGCGACCGCAGGGACTACGCGCTCGATCCACGGCCGATCGCGACCGGCGGCCAGGCGACGGTCTTCGCCGCCACCCACAAGCCGAGCGGCCGCCGGGTGGCGTTCAAGCGCCTGGACGGGCGGCACCCGGACGTGGTCGCGCGCATGCGGCGGGAGATCGAGGCGGCCGAGCTCTTCGGCGACCATCCACACGTCATGCCGGTGCTGGATCACAGTCCCGCCTTCGACTGGTTCGTCATGCCGCTGGCCGAGGCGACCGCGCTCACCCTGGCGGCCGACCTGTCCCAGACCGAGGCCCTGCGTGACCTCGTGGGTGCCATCTGCGAGGCGTTGCGCCTGCCGCACCAGCAGGGCTGGATCCATCGGGATCTCAAGCCGGACAACCTCCTGCGGCTCGACGGCCGCTGGGTCGTCGCCGACTGGGGCTTGGGTCGCCGCCCGCGCGGGCAGACAACCGACGCGCGCCGGACCCGCACCGGCACCGCGTTCGGCACGGAGGGCTTCGCCGCGCCCGAGCTCGCCGTCGACGCACACGCCGCCGGCCCGCAGGCCGACATCTACAGCATCGGGCAGATCATCGGCTGGGCGCTCACCGGCAGCCTGCCGCACGCCAACATCCCGTTGCTGCCCGCCGGCGGGCCGTGGCGGGCCGTGGTCAAGGCGGCGACCCGGCACGACAGCCACGACCGCGTCGCGAGCGTCGACGACCTGCTCGCTCTGGTGGACGGCGAGCTGGACAGCCCGGACGCCGTCGCCGACCGCGGCGCCCAGCTGCTCGCGAAGGCACGGGACGGCGACCCCGGTGCGCCGGCGGCGCTGCTCCGGCTGGCCGCCCAGTCGGGGGAAAACGCCCAGATCCTCGAGGAGAGCCTGCTCGGCCTTGGCGACGAGCGCACGCGCGCGGCGGTCGCGGCCGATCCGGCGACCGCCGCGGAGATGGTTCGCCTGCTGCGGGCGGGGCCGGTGGAGGACGCCGCGGCGGCGGCCGGGCCCGGGGCGCTGCCGTGGCTGCTGGTCGTGGCCGACCACGCCGAGCGGGGTGAGCACTGGGATCTGCTCGACGAGACGATCGAGAGCGTCCTGGTCCTCAGCGCGCGAGCTGGCGATCGCGAGCTCCTGGCCGGCGTCGCGGACTGGATGGGCGGCCGGACCGGGCAGGCGGCGTCCAGCCTCGCGAGCGCACTGCGTCGCTGGCCGGCCCACCCCCAGGTCCGCGAGCTGCTCGCGGGACGTCCAGGCGTCGACCATCGGGTCGCGCGGGCGCTCCGCGGGCCGCGCGGCGGCGTCTCCCGACCCGCGCCCCGGCGCGGCGTCCGGCGGCGTGCCGGACTCGTGGCCGGTGCGCTGGTGATCCTGGTGGCGATCCCGGTCGCCGGTGTCGCGCTGAGCCAGCTCGGCGACCGGGGATCGCCCGGCGCCGGCCCGTCGTCCGGCAATCCCTTCGCCGGGCTGCCGAAGACTCCCGGGGAGCTGGCGCTGTTCGCGATGGAAGACTTCGTCGCGCCCTGGGACGACTATCCGAGCTGGGCGGAATGCCGCAGCGGCTCCGGCGACACGGCCGTCACCGGCCGCTTCCCGGCCGGTCTCGGCGAGGCGATCACCCCGTCGAAGAGCATCCACTGCCACAACGGCGGCAACCTGACGGCGATGTTCGCCGAGTTCGACAAGCAGGCCGACTTCGACACGGTCCGCGGCCGCTACCTGGCCGCCCAGCGGCCGGCCACGAAGGCGCGGGGCGAGGCCGATCCGCCGCCGGGCCTGCACGTGTTCCAGTGGAGCCCGACACAGCGGGCTGTCGTCTGGACGAGTGCGAAGGACCGGCTTATCGGCCTCCTGGTCACCGACAGTGACGGCACGGATCTCGTCGAGCTCTGGCAGCGATATCAGGGCTAGGCCGGGCCCAACACCTGATCCACGTGCGCGTAGCCGCAGGTCACCTTGTCGCCGCGCACCGCCCTCGCCAGCACCCAGTCGCCCCTCTCCTCGTCCGTCAGGTAGGGGGAAACCGAGAGCTCGCTGACCATCAGGCTGTCGTACCGCTGAGCGGGTTCGACGATCGGCGCCCGCGCGTCGGTGTCGACGCGTAGCTGGACCTCCCCGCCGGGTCGCAGCGGCACGGTCAGCGCCTTCGGATCGCACGTCGCGAGCGGGCCGAACTCCGGCCTGATCCGCACCGGCCACCCGTCTCGCACGCCGGCCACGAACGTGACCGGTACGGCGCCGCCGCCGGCGCAGTTGTCCACGTTGGACTGGAAGACGAACGTCCGGACCTCGAACCCGCCGGCCACCGCCGTCACCCCGTCGATCGGGCGGTCGCACCGGGTGGTCGACACGATCGCCCGACGCAGCTGGACGGCGGTGCCGCCCTGCCACAGCCAGATGTACCACCCGACGTTCGCGGACTGCCCGCCGGAGGTCGCCAGGCCGACCGCGGCGTCCTCGTCACCGTCTCCGTCGGCGTCGGCGAACTGCGCCCCGTCGAGCAGCTTCCACGAGCCACCGCCAGACATGGGGCTGAGCGCGGTGTCCTCGCTACGCCGGGCGGCACCGTCCTGGAGTTTCTCGGTCTCGCTCACCGACGTGTCGAGCCACTCCGCGTTGGCGAAGTCGAACTCGCGGATCTCGCGGGACGCCACCGACGGCGGGGGTGTCGGCGGCGTGCCGTCGGTGGCGAAGCAGCCGGACGGCACGAGCGTCAACGCCGGCGCCAGCGAGACGATCGCCAACCGGCCGACTACCGAAACCCGCATCGACGGCGCCCCGGAGAGACGTCAGTCGCGGACGAAGGCCAGGCGGATGAACGTGTAGTCGATGCCGACGCGCTTCCAGTGCACGGGGCGCTCGGCGTGCTCCAGCGCGAGCTCGCCCAGCAGGCGCAGCCCGTGCTTTTCCGCGACGGCCACGAACTCCTTGATCTCCACCGGGGAGAAGATGTGCACCTGCGCGCCGTACGCGGTCTTGTCGCTGGTGTCCGGCGGGTCCTGGTCGTAGTCGGTGGAGACGACGAGCAGGCCGCCCGGGCGGATGATCCGCGCCGACTCGGCCAGGAACGGCTCGAGCGGCACCCCGTGCTCGATCACGCTCATGCAGGTCACCGCGTCGAAGCGGCCGTCCGGGAAGTCGGTGCCGGTGATGTCGCCGTAGCGGAACAGGACGCCGTCGCGGCGCACGTCCTCACCGAACTCCAGGTTGTTACCGACCAGGTCCTCGAGGCCGAACAGGCGCAGCCACGGGAGCACCGAGGAGTAGCGGGCGCTGCCGGCGTCGAGCACCGAGGCGTCGCCGCCCAGCCGGTCGAGGATCGTGGCGACGGCGCCGAGCGCGTCCCAGTTCTTCGGGCGGTCGTGGTGCAGCGGCAGCCGCAGCCGCCGGCACTCGGCGACCGCCTGCTCCCACTCGGCCCGCGAGCGCAGTACGTCGGTGGGTGGCATGGGCGCCGGCTGGGACGACGGCGCGGCGATGGCGCGCTGGAGCCGGACCCTGGTCCAGAGCGCGCTCTCGGCCACGCGCTTGGCGAGCGCGGTGGCCGCTCCTCCGGGCGGTGCCGCCTCTGTCATGTTGACTCCTCGTGGTGCCGGGTGCGGTGGATGCTCAGCGCGGCCATGCCCATGTCGACGACGGCGAGCGCGAGGCGGGAGACGAGCACGACGGCCGCGGCCGCCTGCGGTGAGATCGCGGTGGCCAGGGCGGCGCCGAGCGCCAGCTCCCGCACGCCGACGCCGGCGGGTGCCGGCACGAAGAGCACCCCCGCACAGTACGCCAGCGTGAAGCCGCCCACCGCGAGGGGAAGGATCGACCAGCCCTCGGCCCCGGCGGCGCGGACCAGGATGAAGCAGTGCAGGCCCATCAGGCACCAGCTGAGGACCTGCCAGCCGGAGGCGGCGAGCATGCCGCGGCCACTGGGGCGCACGGTGAGCGGGGGCCGGCGCAGGATGCGGAAGAGCAGGTTGATGCCCCAGGTGGTGACCGCCGGGTGGATCGCGGCGGCGAGCACGGGCAGGATGAGCCACAGCCACCAGAACTGGCGCAGCGCGTCGCCCGCGCCGAAGGGCAGCAGGACCACCGCGATGCCCAGGCCGACCGCGAGCGACAGCACGAGCGCGAGCACGCTGACCGCGAACGACACCGCCCGCGGCACCTTGAGTTGCTTGGCGAGCTCGACCTGCGCGAGGAACGTCCAGACCGAGCCGGGCAGGTACTTGCCGAGCTGGCTGGTGTAGAAGACCCGCCCGGCCGCCACGACCGGCAGCGGGTGGCCGAGGTCGGCGAGCAGCCGCCGCCAGGCGAGCATGCCGGCGATCCCGGCGCCGACCACCGGGGGCACCGAGGCGAGCGCCGCGCCCCAGCCGATCTGGCGGAGGGCCGGGCCGGTCTCGTCCCAGTTGGCCACGACGTACCAGACGCCGGCGGCGGCCGCGACGACCAAAAACCCGATCTTGAACCAGATGCCGAGGCCGCGCCGGCGTTTCGGCGGTCGTTCCGAGGGGTCGGCCACGACGGTTTCCGACGAAGGGGACGCGGTCACGCGGAGGCCGCCGAGAGCAGCGCCGTGGAGTACGCCTGCCAGCCCGGCCCGGTGTCGACGGGGCGCACGCCCAGGCGCAGCCGCAGCGGCTCGCCCTCGGCGTAGAAGCGGGTGAGCGCGTCGGCGAGCGACTCCACGTCGTCGGGCGCGCAGAGCACACCGTCGACGCCGTCGCGCACGTCCTGCTCGACCGTGCCGACGCGGGTGGCGATCACCGGCCGCTCGTGCGCGAACGCCAGGAACGCGTTGAGCGAGGCGGTCGCCGCCCGGTACGGCAGCGCGAGCGCGTCGACGTCGGCGAAGAGGCTCGGCACGTCGGCCGCGTCGACGTACCCGGGGCGAAGCTCCACTCTGGACTCCAGCCCCAGCTCGGCGATCAGCCGCTTGGTCTCCTCGGGCCCGCCCCAGAACTCGCCGGCGACCCGCAGCGACACCTCGTCGGGCCCGGCCGCCATGGCGCGCAGCAGCACGTCGAGGCCCTTGTAGGGGCGCACGATGCCGAAGAACAGCAGCCGGTTGAAGACGCCGTCCGCGGCGGCCGCCGACGCCGGCGAGGCGACCACGATGGGCGCCATGTGCTCGACCACGACCGGCTTGTCGGTCAGCGACTTGGCGATCTTCGCCTGCTCGGCCGTGTGCACGAGCACACCGTCCACACGGGACAGTACGCCGCGCATGAGCCGCACGTCGGTCGCGCGCCGCTCGTGCGGCAGCACGTTGTGGCACTGGGCGATCACCCGCGCCTTACGGCGCCGCCCCAGCCCGGCGAGGATCCCCCGGTAGGCCGGCATCTGGATCGGCGTGGCGGTGACGAGCACGACCACGTCGTAGCCGCGCAGCCGCCGGCCGCACGCGTACCAGGAGTCGGGCCGGCGCCACGACAGCTTGCGATGGGTGCCCGGAAACGGCGGCAGCTCCGGCTCGCTGACCGTCAGCTGCCCCGGGTAGAGCAGCTTCGGGTACTGGTGCGACCAGGACTCCAGCCGCACCTCGTGCCCGGCCGCGGTCAGCTCGTGGGCCAGCGCCGTCGTGTACTGGGCGATGCCGCCCTTGTACGGGTGGGCCGGCCCCACGATAGCGATACGCACGACGCGGCCCCGCTCAGTCGGCGCGGGATCGGACGATGAGGTCCGCCAGCAACGCCACCGCGGCGATGATGAGCCCGGTGACGATGAGCAGCATCGCGTTGGTGGTGATGCGGAAGTAGTACTGGAAGATGTCGACGACCGCCTTGACCACGCCCACCCCGAAGAGGAAGAGCGCGAGCGGCATCAGCACCTTGATCGGGTTGAAGTACACGGTCATGCGCAGCACCTGGAGGATGTACCGGTAGGCGTCGCGCACGAAGTGGAACTTGCTCGTGCCGGACCGCTTCGCGTACTCGATCGGCATGAAGTCGACCTGGTGCTGGTTGGACAGGAACGCCAGCGTGATCGTGGTGACGCAGGAGAACCCGGGAGGCAGCAGCCGCAGGTAGGGCAGCGCGACGGTCTTGCGGAACGCGCGCAGCCCCGAGTTGAGGTCGGGGATCTTCGTGCCGGCGAGCAGCTCGGCGAACTTGCGGATCGCCCACTTGGCCGGCACCCGCAGCGCCTTGTGGCTGCCCTGCTCGGACGTGCGCGCGCCGACGACCTGGTCGACGTGCTCGTTGTCGATCAGGTGCTGCACGAGCTCGGGGATCCGCTCGTTGGGGTAGGACATGTCGGCGTCGGTCCACACCACGATGCCGCCCCGGGCCTCCTGCGAGCCGATGCGGCGGGCGGTGCCGGAGCCGCCGTTGCGCTGGAACGCCATCAGCCGCATGTGCGGGAAGCGCGGCTCGGCCTCGCGGAGCACGGCGAGCGTGTCGTCCGTCGACTTGTCGTCGATGACGAGCAGCTCGTAGGTGAACCCGCTCGCGTCCATCGCCTTGGTGATCCGCTCGAGCTCCTCCACGACGTGGGTCTGCTCGTTGTAGCAGGGCAGGACGACGGTCACGTCGAGCGTGGCCGGCTCTGGTGGCGTTGGTGCCATGCTGGGGCGCCCCTCGGCGGTCCGTACCGTCTGCTCGATAATCATCGACTAGTCACAATCTGGCTCCGGCGTGCGGTGCCGATGCCCTCGGATGTGGAACGGCGGCGGTCCCGGACGCGCCCGGCCACCGCCACCACGATGAGGGCGATGACCATGAGCATAGAGACCCAGCCGCCGAGATTATCGTATGGCGCGGCATATTCGACGCGCACCACGTGGTCGCCGCTCGGCACGGCGACGGCCGCGAGGCCGTGGTCGGCCGGCACCAGGTCGGCCGGTTTCCCGTCTACGGTGGCCTTGAAGCTGCCCTGGATCGCGTCGGCGATGACCAGGTAGCCGGCACCCTTCGCGGAAACCGACACCTCGATCGAGTCGGTGCCGTCCTCGTCGATCCGCAGGTCGGCCGGCGCGCCGTCGGCCGCCGGCCCCGGCGTGTCGAGCACGACCTGGTCGGGGCGGAGCGTGCCGCTGGCCTCGCGGTTGATCCGCGCGTTGCCGTCGGGCTCGACGATCGCCTCGCTCGCCCAGCGGATCCGCGGCGCGGCCTTGAGCCGCTCGTAAATGACCGCGGGGGTCGACTCCACGAGCCGCAGCCCGTCGTCGCGGGCGGTGACCGTGCCGACCCGGAGGGTGCCGTCGCCGTCCGTGGCGGCGTTGAGCGGCCCGCCGAGCCCGGAGGTGGTGAACTCCGCGGTGAGCGCCGTGCCCGCCGCCACGCCCTCGGCCGCCACCGGGAAGTCGAAGGGCTTGCCGTCGGCGAGCCCGCTCGCGAGCCGGTGGGACCGGCCCACTTCCTTCCCACTGGCGTCCTTGAGCACCATGTCGATCGCGGCGGCGGGGGTACGCGGCGGCAGCGGGCCGACCGGCGTGACCGTCACCGCCCGCAGCCCGCCCTCGGTGGTCAGCCGGACCGGCGCGGACCCCAGCGCGACCGGCGTGCCACCGCCGCCCTCCACCACGGGTGAACGCTCGCCGAAGACCACCGCGGCCGGGCTGGCCACGAAGTAGCGCACGCCGAGCCGGTCGAGCACCGGGCTTGTCGCCACGTCGGGCAGCGCGGGCAGGTCGAGCCAGGTCGGCGAGGCGAACTGCCGGGTCGGTATGCCCTGGACCAGCTCGGAGAAGCGCAGGTTGACGAACTGGTGTCCGCTCAGCGCCCGCAGCTGGAGCTTGGCGTCGGCGCCGAGCATCATCGCCCGCGAGGTGCCGGCGAACCGCTCGTGGCCCAGGTGGTCCAGCAGGTACCGGTGGGTGGCCGTGACCGGGAAGTACGTGTCCTTGTCGACCCGCGGCAGGTAGGGCACGGTGAGCGTGAGCGCCTGCACGGCGGCGAGCACCGGCAGCGTGGCCGCCGCGCCGACCCGCACCCGGGCCCACACCGGCTCGCCGCGGCCGCCCGACCACCACACGAGCGCGACCGCGAGCGTGGCGAGGGTGAGGAAGGCGAGGCCGGTCAGCACCTCGTCGTTGACCTGGCGCAGCCGCTCGACCCGCACGGCCGAGTCGGCGGGCGCCACGTAGGCGGCGTGCCGCGCCTCGCGGAAGATCAACACTCCGGCCACCCCGAAGGCGGCCCACACGCCGGCGGCGTACCCGAGGCGGAGGCGGCGCCGGCCCTCGACGGCGCTGGCCTCCCGCCGGCGGCGCAGGATTATCTCCAGGCCGACGGCCGCGAGCGCGGCGATCAGCAGCCACACGACGCTGCGCGCGCGCCCCACGAAGTTGCTGGAGAAGACCGGCAGGTGGTGGGCGAGTCCGGAGCCGGCCGCGGTGTAGAGGACGGCCGCCCAGACGCCGAGCGTCGCGACGAGGAACGTCCAGGTGCCGCGCGGCAGGAACCCGCGGGCCACCCACGGCGCCGCGACCGAGACCACGATCAGCACGAGCCCGGCCGAACCGATGTACGACATCGACTCGACGAGGTTGACCGGCAGGTACCAGCCGGGCGGGTCGCCGGCCTTGACGGTGCCCAGTGCCCAGGGCGCGAGCGTGGTGATCAGGCTGGCGATCGAGAGGTGCTCGTCGGGCTGCTGGTCGCGGCCGGCGATCAGCACCCGCGACATCGTCGCGCTGAACGGCAGGAGCTGGAACGCGACGAGCGCGAGCGCTCCCACCAGGCCGGCGGCGGCGCCGGCGACCACCCCGACGATCCGCTTCACCTGCCCGGGGTACTCGGCGAGGGCCCGGACCAGCAGGTACGGCGCGGCGGTGAACAGGGTGAACGCGGTGACCGCCGGGAAGCCGCCGGCCAGCATGCCGCCGACCGCGAGGCTGATGAACGCGGCGTCGCGCACCCGTCTTTCCTGGACGAACCGCTCGGCGGCCCAGAACACCGCCGGGATGAACGCGGCGGTGCGGGTGTGCGGCCAGTTGGTCCACATGATCATGAACGCGCTGCTGGCGAAGACGAGCCCGCCGAGCACGGCCGCCGGCCGCCCGAGCCGCAGCCGCCGCAGGAACAGGAACATCATGATCCCGCAGAACGCGGTCTCCAGCAGCTTGACGTACCCGGGCGCGAGCGAGTCGGGCAGCAGGTAGTACGGCAGGGTGAGCGGGTTGGCCAGACCGAGCGTGGGGATCGCGCCGAGCGGGACGCCGCCGACCACGTACGGGTTCCACGCGGCGATGTGTCCGTCCTTCAGCTGCCCGGAAAAGAGCAGCGTGTCCGGAATCACGGCGTTTGTCGTATCGTCCATGAAGGTGTTCTGCACCTGGACGCCGGCGAAGCCGGTCTCCGCGTACGGACTGCGCAGCCCCAGCTCGTCGGTGCCGGCGAGCACCTTGCCACCCCACAGGGGCGAGCCGACCGTGCCGAGCGTGAAGAGCACGAACGCCAGCACCCCGACCGTGGTGATCAGGTCGGGCCGCCACCGCCGCCGGGCGGGCGCCCGCTCAGGGGCCGGCGCCGCGGGATCGGCGGGCACAGCCGGCAGCGTGGAGTGCTGTGTGGTCATCGCTCTCTTCCGTATGACTCCTCCACATCGAACGCCCGGGAGGACCGTTGGAGGATACCGGTGGCACCCGCCGGGCGGATGCCCCGCTCCCCCGTGTCAGATCCCGATGACGGCGGCCGACTCCGCGGGGAGATCGGCGATCTCGCCGCCGACCGACACGGCCGGGTCCGTGACAAGTAGGACGGAACGGGCGGCGGCCGGCAGCAAGAGCCGCTGGGGACGCGGGGCGAGGTTGGCGACGACCGCCGTGGACCCGCGGCGGATCACCAGCGACCGGTCCCCCGGCCACGCCTCGACCCGGTCCAGCCGCGGGTCGGCGAGGTCCGGGCGGCTCTTACGCAGGGCGATCAGCGCGCGATGGAAGTCGTACAGCTCGCGGTGGGCCGGCTTGTCCAGCTCGGCCCAGTCGAGGCGGGAGCGGGAGAACGTCAGCGGGTCCCGCGGATCCGGCACGTCCGCGCTCAGCCAGCCGTGCGCGGCGAACTCCTGGCGCCGCCCGCCGGCCACCGCCGCGGCCAGCTCCGGCTCGGGGTGGCTGGCGAAGAACTGCCACGGGGTACGCGCGCCCCACTCCTCGCCCATGAAGAGCATCGGCGTGAACGGGGCGGTGAAGAGCAGCACCGCGCCGACTTTGAGCAGGGCCGGGCTCAGCGTGTCGCTGATCCGGTCACCGGTCGCCCGGTTTCCGATCTGGTCGTGGTTCTGGAGGTAGGCGACGAAGCGGTGTCCGGGCGTCCTGGCCCGGTCGACCGGCCGCCCGTGGGTCCGCCGCCGGAAGCTCGACCAGGTGCCGTCGTGGAAGAAGGCGCTGGTGAGGACCTTCGTCACGCTCTCGGCCGAGCCGAAGTCGGCGTAGTAGCCCTGCCGCTCCCCGGTCAGCAGCGCATGCAGCGCGTGGTGCACGTCGTCGTCCCACTGCGCGTGCAGGCCGTATCCACCGGCCTCGCGGGGCGTGACCAGGCGCGGGTCGTTGAGGTCCGACTCGGCGATCAGCGTGAGCGGGCGTCCGGCGTGCGCGGCGAGCGCGTCCACCTCGGCGGCCAGCTCTTCCAGCAGGTGTACCGCCCGGTGGTCGACCAGCGCGTGCACCGCGTCCAGCCGCAGCCCGTCGGCGTGGTAGTCGCGCAGCCACGCCAGCGCGCTGTCGATCACGTACCGCCGCACGCCGTCGGAGTGCGGCCCGTCGAGGTTGAGCGAACGGCCCCAGCTGTTGCCGCCCTCGGCCAGGTAGGGCGCGAAGCGCGGGGCGTACGCGCCGGAGGGGCCGAAGTGGTTGTACACCGCGTCGACGATCACGGCGAGTCCGCGCGCGTGGCAGGCGTCGACGAGGCGCTTGAGACCGTCCGGCCCGCCGTACACCTCGTGCGGCGCGTACCAGCAGACGCCGTCGTAGCCCCAGCCGTGCGTGCCGTTGAACGCGTTGACCGGCAGCAGCTCGACCGCGGTGACGCCCAGGTCGACGAGGTGGTCGAGCCGGGTGACCGCCGCGTCGAACGTGCCCTCCGGCGTGAACGTGCCGACGTGCAGCTCGTACAGCACGCCGCCGGGCAGGGCGCGGCCGGTCCAGTCGGCGTCGGTCCACGGGAAGGCGGCGTGGTCGTAGACCCGGCTGGGCCCGTGCACGCCGTACGGCTGCCAGGGTGAGCGCGGGTCGGGCAGCGGCTCGTCGCCGTCGTCCAGCAGAAACGAGTAGTCGGTGACGGACGCCGTTGTCCGCCACCAACCGTCTTCACCCCGGGTGAGGTCGACCTCCCGCCCGCCGTCCAGGCGCGCGCGCACCCGGGATCGCTCGGGCGCCCACACGGCAAGCTCGGCCATGAGCTCTATCGTGCCCGCTCGGGTGTTTTTTATCCTGATTTGCGGCGGAGCCACACCGCGGCGTAGGGGCCGACGTGGACCTCGGCCGACTGGTCGTGGCCGTCCCGTGCCGGGCCGTCCGCCTCGACGCCGCCGAAGTTGCCCACGCCCGACCCGCCGTACACGTGCGCGTCGGTGTTGACGACCTCTTCCCAGCGGCCGCCCTCGGGCAGCCCGACCTGGTAGCCGACCCGCGGCACCCCAGAGAAGTTGACCACGCAGGCGAGCGTCTCGCCGTCGGCGTGGCGCAGGAAGGACACCATGTTCGAGGCCCGGTCGTCGTGGCGGATCCAGCCGAAACCGGCCGGATCGGTGTCCTTCGCCCACAGCGCCGGCGACTCCCGGTAGACCCGGTTGAGGTCGCGGAGCAGGCCGGGGGTGCCCTCACCGGTGAGGGACCAGTCGAGCCCGCGGGCCTCGCTCCACTCCCGCTCGTCGGCCAGCTCGCAGCCCATGAAGAGCAGCTGCTTGCCCGGGAACGCCCACATGTACGCCAGGAAGCCGCGCAGCCCGGCCAGCTTCTGCCACCGGTCGCCGGGCATCTTGCCGACCAGCGAACCCTTGCCGTGCACCACCTCGTCGTGGCTGATCGGCAGCAGGAACTGCTCGTCGAACGCGTACACGCTCGGCCAGGTCAGCTCGTCGTGGTGGTACGTGCGGTGCACCGGGTCGCGGCCGACGTAGCCGAGCGTGTCGTGCATCCAGCCCATGTTCCACTTCAGGCCGAAGCCCAGGCCGCCCCAGTCGACCGGCCGGGAAACCCCGGGGTACGCGGTCGACTCCTCGGCGATCATCACCACGCCGGGGTGGTTGCGGTAGACCGTGGCGTTGAGCTCCTTGAGCAGGTCGATGGCCTCCAGGTGCTCCCGCCCGCCGTACGCGTTGGGCTCCCACTGGCCGTGGCCGCGCGAGTAGTCCAGGTACAGCATCGAGGCGACCGCGTCGACCCGCAGGCCGTCGATGTGGAACTCCTCCAGCCAGTACAGCGCGTTGGCGACCAGGAAGTTGCGCACCTCCCACCGGCCGTAGTTGAACACCAGCGAGCCCCAGTCGGGGTGCTCGCCCCGCCGCGGGTCCGGGTGCTCGTACAGGCAGGTGCCATCGAAGCGGGCCAGAGCCCACTCGTCCTTCGGGAAGTGCGCCGGCACCCAGTCGAGCAGCACGCCGACGCCGGCCTGGTGCAGCCGGTCGACCAGGTAGCGGAACTCGTCCGGCGACCCGAACCGGGCCGTCGGCGCGTAGTAGCCGGTCACCTGGTAGCCCCACGAGCCGCCGTACGGGTGCTCGGCCACCGGGAGCAGCTCGACGTGTGTGAAGCCGAGGTCGGTCACGTACGCCACGAGCTGGTCGGCCAGCTCCACGTAGGACAGACCCGGGCGCCACGAGCCGAGGTGCACCTCGTACACGGACATCGGCCGGGCGTGGTGGTCGGTGCGGCGCCCGTCGACCCACGCGCCGTCGCCCCAGTCGTAGGCCGACTCCTCGATCACCGACGCGGTCAGCGGCGGCGCCTCGGTCGCCCGCGCGAGCGGGTCGGCCTTGTCGACCCAGCGGCCGTCGGCGCCGTGGACCTTGAACTTGTACCGGTGGCCGGCCGCCGCGCCGTCGACGTACCCGGACCAGACGCCGCTCGAACCGAGCCGCTCCAGTGGGACGCCCTCCCAGCCGGTGAAGTCGCCGGCGACCTGTACCTCCCGCGCGTTGGGGGCCCAGACCGCGAACCGCGTCCCGGCACCCCGCACGTGCGCGCCCAGCACCTCCCAGAGCCGCTCGTGCCGGCCCTGGCCGATGAGGAAAAGATCGAAGTCGCTGATCCGGGAGAGAGTACTCAGTGCCGTGGTCATGCCACCGCCAACAGGTTGCCCTCGCGGATGTTGATCGCCGGACGCCCCTGCGCCATGCGGGCCTCGGCCTGCGCGGCGTTGAACGCCGGCGCCTGCGCGATCGCCGAGGAGTAGACGGCCGCGGTGCGGGCCGCGATCGAGGCCCAGCCGTAGCGCTCGCTGACCATCGCGCGGGCGCGGTTGGCCATCGTGCGGGCCTGCTCGGCGTCGGCCAGCAGCGTGCCGACCGCGTCGGCGATCGCGTCCGGGTCCTTGGCCGGGAACGTCATGCCGTTGAACCCGGGCGTGACGAACTCCGCGAGGCCACCGGTCGAGGCCACGGCGAGGGGCGCACCCGCCGCCGCGCCCTCCAGCGCCACCATGCCGAACGGCTCGTAGATGCTCGGCACCGTGAACACGTCGGACGCGGCGATCAGCGCCGGCAGGTCGGTGCCGCCCAGGAACCCCGGGAACGTCACCGTCTGGCTCAGGCCGTGGCGGTGGATGTCCGCCTCCAGCTCCTGCTTGTAGGGGCCGTCGCCGGCGATCACCAGGCGCAGGCCCGGGTGCCGGTCGCGCAGCTTGGGCAGGCTGGCGATCAGATCCTGCACGCCCTTCTCGTACACCAGGCGGCCGGCGAAGGTGAGCAGCGGCCCGTCACCGGCGAACCGCCGGCGCGCGTTGGCGACCGCGTCGGCAGGAACCTGCCAGCGGTCGGTCTCGACCCCGTTGGCCACCACGTCGAGCCGCTCCATGGGCAGGTCGAACAGGCGGTTGACCTCCCACTTCATGTAGTCGGAGCAGACGACCACGCGGGTCGCCTCCTGGCCGAGCCACCACTCGACGGAGTGGATCGCCTTGTTCATCTCCTCGGGGAGCCAGCCCTGGTGCCGGCCGGCCTCGGTGGCGTGGATGGTCGCCACGAGCGGCAGGTCCAGGTGCTCCTTGAGGGTCATCGCGGTGTGCGTGACCAGCCAGTCGTGCGCGTGGATCACGTCGTACTCGCCGGACTCCGCGGCGCGCAGCGCGGCCCGGGTCAGCGTGTGGTTGAACGCCATCGTCCAGGCCAGCAGCGAGGGCGTGGCCAGCGGGAACACCGGTGGGTCCTCGGGTGCGCGGACGATCCGCACGCCCTCGGCGTACTCCTCGAGGGGAGCGCCGGGCGCGTGGCGGGTGACGACGGTGACCTCGTGGCCGGCGGCGGCCAGGGCGGTCGAGAGGTGGTGCACGTGCCGCCCGAGGCCACCCACCAGGACCGGCGGGTACTCCCAGGAGAGCATCAGGATCCGGCGGCGCCCGTCAGGAGCACTGCCGCTGCGGCTGGGGGTCTGCGGGAAGGTGTTGTTCCGGGCCTGCTGGGTGGGAACTGTCGGGGAGGGACGGTAGGCGCCGTCGGTGGGGTCGACCCGCAGGGTCACTCTCATCTCCTTCTACGTGAATCAGGCATGGGGGTACGCCAGCCGGCGCCTGTGGCGGCAGTGCGTTCGAAGCTTGTTTTGTGGCCGAGCGGCCACGTATAGGAAAAAGCATCCGTGTTACGCCCGCATTCCGAGGGCGTGTAAAGGTGAGCGACGACACCCCGGACGCCCTCTGATCAGCCATTGATGTGTCTCAGCCCACCCGCCCACGTCACACCGGGGCGGCGCCGCGTCACCGCACGGGCGAACCTGAGTGGATGCCCCGCCCTCCCCGGGCGCCCGGCCGCCTTGGCCGGCAAGATCTTCCTGGCTCGCGACGCCCTGCGGCACCGGCTGCTGACTCCCGCCGCCCTACGCGCCGGTGCGCGTGTGACGGGGGTCGCCCTTGATGTGTGCGGGACGGCATGACAGCATCACTTCGAATCAAACTGAACAGTTTGGTTTGAAGCGGGGCCCAGGTCAGGGCGCCGACGGGGGGCATGGGGGTGTCTCGTGGAGCTCGACTCGCGGCGAGCCCAGGCCAAGCGGGAGCAGATCCGCCAGGGTGCCCTCGCCGCGTTCCTCGAGTCGGGCGTCTCGGGCACGAGCATGGACCACGTCGCGGCCTGCGCCGGCGTGTCCAAGCAGACCTTGTACGTCTACTTCCGCAGCAAGGAAGACCTGCTCGTCGACGTGCTGGGCGGCATCGTCGCCTCGCTCGACGAGCGGGCACCACTGCTGGCCGACCGCACGGTCACCGACCGGGAGCACCTGCGCGACGTGCTCTCCGAGGTGGCCTGGGTGATGGTCAGCCACCTCATGAGCGACGACTACCTGGCCCTGTTCCGCATCTTCATCGCGGAGATGGCCACCACGCCAGGGCTGCTGACGATCTGGCGGGAGACCGTGCCGGCACGCTTCCTCGCGCGAGTGGAGGCCGTGCTGGACCGGGCCCGGGAGGCGGGTGTGATCCGCGACGTCGACCTCGACCTCGCCACCCGGCTCTTCATCGGCCCGATGATGACCTTCGTCTTTCTCGATGGGCTGGCCCGTCCGGGCGAGGTCCTCGTTCCGAATCGCAAGCGGCTCGACCAGGTGGTCGAGCTCTACCTGCGCGCCGTAACTTGACCCCCTCGGAGGCCGGCCGTCATGTCCTTTGACCTCGACCATTACAAACAGACAGCGAAAGCGGTGAGCGTCGACGACATCGACTTCGACGACTTCCGCGACAAGCCCCTCAGCGCCGAGGCCATCCGCGTCCTGCACTACATGACCGATGTCGAGACGCACACCGTCTGCTACCTGCGCGACCTGCTGGTCACCCCCTCCCACCAGAACCCTCGGATCACCGCGTTCCTCACGATGTGGAACTTCGAGGAGTACTGGCACGGCGACGTCATCGACAAGATCCTCGACGTGCACGCGGAGATCAACGGGCTGCCGCGGCACCGCGCGGTGCGGGTGGCGCAGGGCTTCAAGGGAAACGTGATCGCACCGATCACCCAGTGCCTCACCGCGGCCGTTCTCGGTGAGGACTTCATCGCCACGCACATGACGTGGGGCGCGGTCAACGAGTGGTCGGCACACGCCGCCTACGGCAGGTTGATCGAGCTTGAACAGCATGCGACGCTGACGAAGATTTTGCAGCGTATCCAGCAACAGGAGAGCCGACACTTGGCGTTCTACATGTCCGAGGCCCGCGAGCGACTGGCCAAGAGCCGGAAAGCGCAACGGATCACCCGGTTCGCGCTGCGCAAGTTCTGGGCCCCGGTCGGCTCCACGATCACGCCGAAGGCCGAGACGCGTTTCGTCCTCAACTACCTGCTCGGCGGCGAAGGGGGCAACAAGATGGTGAGGATGCTCGACCAGAAGGTCGACAAGCTTCCCGGCCAGGAAGGGCTGAGCCTCGTCTCGAAGGCCGTGCGCGCGTTCGGCGTCCGGGTCGCCACAGCGTGAGCGAGCGAGCTGGCGCGGCGGCGTCTGGACGGAGCCTCCCCGCCGACGAAGTCGGGGTTTCGGGGTGGCGGAGGAAGACGTCGCCTTCAGCGCCGCGCGAGCGAGCGAACCAGGAGACAGCGTGAGCGAGCACCTGCGGGGTCAGCACATCCTCCTGACCGGCGGCACCGGGTTCCTCGGTCAGGCGTTGCTGGAAAAGCTGCTGTCGAGCTACCCGGAGACGCGGGTAACGCTGCTGATCCGGCGGCGGGGCAGCTCGTCCGGCGCCGACCGGCTCAGGACGCTGCTCAAGCGGCCGGTCTTCGCCAGGTGGCGGGAGGCGGTCGGCGCGGAGGCGGCCGCGGCCATCGTCGCGGAGCGGGTCAGCGTCGTCGACGGCGAGCTGGGCAGCACCGACGTGACCCTGCCCGCCGACATCGACGCGGTGATCCACGCCGCCTCGACGGTCTCCTTCGACCCGCCGATCGACGACGCCTTCCGCACCAACGTGCAGGGCGTGATCGACCTCTACGAGGCGGTCAAGGCCGGCGGCGCCACCCCGCACGTCGTGCACGTCTCCACGGCGTACGTGGCCGGGGCGCGCAAGGGCGTCGTACCCGAGCGGTCGCTGGACCACGACGCCGACTGGCGGGTCGAGCTGCCGGCCGCATTCGCGGCCCGGGAGAGCGTGGAGTGGGACTCGCGGCGCCCCGCGGTGCTCAAGCGGGCGATCGCGGACGCCCGCAAAGACCACGGCAAGTCCGGGCCGCGGAGCACTGCGACCGCCGCCGAGGAGCGGCGGGTCGAGTGGGTGGAAAAGCAGCTCGTCGAGTACGGGCGGCTGCGCGCGCAGAGCGTCGGCTGGCCCGACGTGTACACGTTCACGAAGGCGCTCGGCGAGCGGGTGGCCGAGGAGACGCTGACCGGCGTGATGCCGCTGTCGGTGGTGCGGCCGGCGATCGTGGAGAGCTCGCTGCGCCACCCGTTCCCCGGCTGGATCGACGGCTTCAAGATGGCCGACCCGCTGATCCTCGCGTTCGGCCGGGGCATCCTGCCGGAGTTTCCCGGCCTGCCCGACGGCGCGCTCGACGTGATCCCGGTCGACATCGTGGTCAACGCGACCCTGGCGGTCGCCGCCGCTCCCCCGCCGGTGGACGAGCCGGCGTACTACCACGTGGGCTCCGGCGCCCGTAACCCGCTGACGTTCCGGGCGATGTACGACAGCGTGAAGGAGTACTTCACCGACCACCCGATGCCCGACGGCGGCCGCGGCCAGATCAAGGTGCCGGAGTGGACGTTCCCCGGCGCGCGGCGGGTCGAGCGGCAGCTGCGCACCGGCGAGCGGGTCCTGTCCGTGGCGCAGAAGGCGCTGCTGTCCGCCCCGGCCAACAGGCGCACCCGGCGGTGGCAGGACGACCTGACCCGGCAGCAGGACCAGCTCGACTTCCTGCGCAAGTACGCCGACTTGTACGGCGTCTACACCGAGGCCGAGGTCATCTACACCGACAACAAGCTGCTCGCCCTGCACCGGTCGCTGCCGGCCGAGCGGGTCGAGAAGCACGGCTTCGACGCCGCGGTCATCGACTGGCACCACTACCTACAGGAGGTGCACTACCCGGCGATCACCGCCACGATGCGCAAGGCGACCAGCGGGCGGCGCACCAGCAGCAACGCGCTGCCGCCGCTCAAGCGGTCGCCCAACGGCGGCGACGTGGTGGCGGTCTTCGACCTGGAGGGCACGCTCGTCGCGTCCAACGTGATCGAGACGTACCTGCTGGCCCGCCTCTGCGACCTGCCCCGCTCCGGCTGGCCGGGCGAGCTCGCCGACCTGGTCCGCAAGCTCCCCCGCTACCTGGCGGCCGAGCGGCGCGACCGGGGCGAGTTCCTGCGCACGTTCATGCGGCGGTACGCGGGCGCCGACGAGGCCGGCCTCGCCCGCATCGTGCACGACCGGCTCGGCGACGCGCTGCTGCGCCGCTCCCACCCGGAAGCGATCCGCCAGGTGCGCAAGCACCGCGCGGCCGGTCACCGCACGATCCTCATCACGGGTACCGTCGACGTCCTCGTCCAGCCGATCGCCGGCCTGTTCGACGAGGTGGTGGCCAGCCGGCTGCACATGCGCGACGGGCGCTACTCCGGCTTCCTGGAGGCGCCGCCCCTGGTCGGCGAGGCGCGCGCGGCCTGGCTGCGGCGCTACGCGGAGCACGCCGGCGCCGACCTGCCGGCCAGCTACGCGTACGGCGACAGCTACTCGGACCGGCCGCTGCTGGAGGCGGTGGGCAACCCGGTGGCGGTCAACCCCGACCCGCACCTGTACCGCCACGCCAAGTCCCGCCGCTGGGCGGTGGCGCAGTGGAAGGCGTACACCCTGGCGGCCGGCGACGCCTTCCTGGAGACGGTCCCGTGAACCTGAATCTCGAGTACCACCGCTCGCCGATCCGCTACATCACGGCGCGCACCGCCACCGGCACGATCGCCACCGGCCGCGCCGCCGGCTGGTGGGCGGCCAACATGTCGCCGGTGCGGCTGGTCAACCGGCCCGAGCCGCGCCTGCCCGGGCCGGGCTGGACCCGGGTCAAACCGCTGCTGTCCGGCATCTGCGGCTCCGACCTGGGCCTGCTGACCGGGCGCAACTCGCCGTACCTCAGCGCCATGATCTCGTTGCCCTTCACACCCGGGCACGAGGTGGTCGGCGAGACGCTGGACGCGCTGCCCGACCTGCCGAAGGGCAGCCGGGTGGTGCTCGACCCGGTGCTCGGCTGCCGGCCCCGCGCGGTGGAGATCTGCCCCGGCTGCGCGGCCGACCAGCACAGCCGCTGCGACCACATCACCTCCGGGCTGGTGTCGGCGGGGCTTCAGACCGGCTTCTGCGCGGACACCGGCGGCGGGTGGAGCCGCATGTTCGTGGCGCACGGCAGCCAGCTGCACAAGGTGCCCGACGAGCTCGACGACGAGCGAGCCGTGCTGGTCGAGCCGCTCGCCTGCGCGGTCCACTCGGTGCGCCGCGTCCCGATCCCGGACGGCGCGAGCGTGCTCGTCGTCGGCGCCGGCACGGTGGGGCTGTTCACCACGCTCGCGCTGCGCGAGTACACGAAGGCCGGCCCGATCTACGTGATCGCCCGGTACGGCCACCAGCGCGAGCGGGCCCGCGAGATGGGCGCCACCGAGGTGCTCTCGTCCGACCGCGCGGCGCGGGCGCTGCGGCGCGCCACCGGCGGCTTCCTGGCCCGGCCCGAGCAGGGGGCGGAGTTCCTGCTGGGCGGCACCGACATCGCGTTCGACTGCACGTCGGGCTCCGGCCTGGACACCGCGCTGCGGGTGGTCCGGGCCGGCGGTACCGTGCTGTTGTCGGGCATGCCCAACTCCAGCGTCGACCTCACGCCGGCCTGGTTCCGTGAGCTCAACATCGTCGGGGCGTACGCCTCGGGCGGCAACGACTTCCCGGACGCGATGGCGCTCGCGAGGTCCGCGCCGCTGACCGGCTACGTCGACGCCGTCTACCCGCTGTCCCGGTGGCGGGACGCGATCGGCCACGCCAGCTCCTCGGGGCGGCTGGGCACGATCAAAGTGGCGTTCGACCCGACCAAGGACCAATAGGGGGACCCTGATAATGAGTAGGCCCGGATTCGTCCTCGAAGTGGACGAACGCACGCCCGCGTTGCTGATGCACGAGGGCGAGGGGTTCCGCCTGGAGAAGCTGCCGCTGGGCAGCCGGGTCATCTACCCGCCGGAGTCGCTGCCCGGGCTGCGCGACGTCGACGGCGAGATCCGCCGCGCGCTGGACAACCCGCTCGGCCGCGAGCCGCTGCGCGAGCTGCTCTACGCGGGCATGAAGCTGACGATCGTCTTCGACGACCTGTCGATCCCGCTGCCGCCGATGCGCACGCCGGACATCCGCCAGCGGGTGATCGAGCACGTGCTGGAGATGGCCGCGGCCAAGGGCGTCGACGACGTCGAGCTGATCGCCGGCAACGCGCTGCACCGCCGGATGACGCCGGCCGAGCTCAAGCGCACGGTCGGCGAGCGGGTCTACCGCTCCTTTTTCCCCCGCCACCTGCGCAACCACGACGCGGAGGACAGGGCCAACCTCACCGAGATCGGCCAGACCAAGCACGGCGAGGTCGTCGAGATCAACCGCCGCGCGGCGGAGAGCGACCTCATCGTGTACGTCAACGTGTCGCTGACCGCGATGAGCGGCGGCCCGAAGTCGGTGTCGGTGGGGCTCGCCTCGTACCGCAGCCTCAAGCACCACCACAACGTGCACACGCTGCGGCACTCGCGCTCGTTCAACGACCCGGCCAACTCGGCCATGCACCACTCGTACGACCGCATGGCCGGCCTGCTCGGCGACAGCCTCAACATCTTCCAGATCGAGACGACGGTCAACAACGACACGTTTCCCGACTACGTCAGCTTCCTCAACAAGCGCGAGTGGGAGTGGACGCTCAAGGACCAGGCGGCCTACCTGGCGTTCAAGCGGGCCAACGACCTCGCCCCGCCCAAGCGGCGCCGGCAGATCTGGCACAAGACCGCCTCGCCGTACGGCATCACGTCGGTCACCGCGGGCGATCCGATCCAGGTGCACGAGGTCACCATGCGCAACGTCCTGCGGCAGCAGCTGACCGAAGTGGACGGTCCGGCCGACATCGGCATCTGGGGCCTGCCGTACATCTGCCCGTACAACGTCAACTCGATCATGAACCCGATCCTGGTGATGTCGCTCGGGCTCGGCTACTTCTTCAACCTGTACCGCAACCAGCCGATCGTCCGCCCCGGCGGCGTGGCCATCTACTACCACCCGGTGCGCAACGAGTTCCACCCGGTGCACCACCCCAGCTACATCGACTTCTTCGAAGAGGTGCTCGCCGAAACCACCGACCCGGTGGCCATCGAGACGAAGTTCGAGGAGCAGTTCGCCACCGACCCGTGGTACACCCACCTGTACCGCAACAGCTACGCGTACCACGGCGTGCACCCGCTCTACATGTGGTACTGGGGCGCGCACGCGATGGAGCACCTCGGCGACGTCATCTTCGTCGGCGGCGACCGGAAGACCACGGCGCGCATGGGCTTCCGCTCGGCCTCCACTTTGGACGACGCGCTGGAGATGGCGCGCGAGCGGGTCGGCGGTTCACCGACCATCAACTACCTGCACGCCCCGCCGCTGACGATGGCGGACGTACGGTGAAGGGGTTCTCTTCGTGGGCCTGATGAAGGAGATCCGCACCCTCACCGGGGGGCGTGACTGGCGCGGGCGTTCGCGCACACCTCGTTCGGCGGTCGCGCACGAGCCGCCGGAGCCGCCCCGCGAGTTCCCCACCGGGTGGGCGCGGACGCCGGTGGCGCAGTCCGCGCGGCGGGCGCTCCAGCGCGGCGTGCTCACGCCGCTGACGTGGAGCCAGACCCGCCCTGAGGTACAGGGGCGCGACCGGCTGGCCGGGCTGAAGGGCCCGGTGGTGTTCGTCGCCAACCACAGCAGCCACCTCGACACCCCGCTGATCCTCGGCTCGCTCCCCCGCCACCTGGGCGAGCGCGTCGCGGTCGGCGCGGCGGCCGACTACTTCTTCGACGCCCGCGTGCGCGCGGTCGTGACGGCGCTGGTGTTCAACGCGTTCCCGGTCGAGCGGCACCGCTCGCGCCGGCTGCGCAGTCTCGCGCCGATGCTGCTGGCCCGCGGCTGGAGCCTGCTGCTCTTCCCGGAGGGCACCCGCAGCGAAGACGGCTGGATGTCCCCGCTGCGGCTGGGCGCCGCCCACCTGTGCGTGACGCAGGGCGTGCCGATGGTGCCGATCGGCCTGCGCGGCACGTACGCCGCCATGCCCCGCGGCCGCAACTGGCCGATCCCCGGCCGGGCCCGCGTGGTCGTCCGCTACGGCACGCCGCTGCACCCGCAGGCCGGCGAGGGCGCCCGCGCGTTCAACGCCCGCATGGCCGACTCGATCGCCCAGCTGTGGGCCGAGGAGGAGCTGGGCTGGTACGGCTCGCTGCGCGCCCAGGCCAAGGGCGAGCTGGCGCTGCCCAGCGGCCAGCAGTTTCCGGCCGGCTCGTGGCGGCGCACCTGGGAGTCGACCCGCCCGCTGGGCGCCAAGGCCCCGAAACCCGCCTGGGACGACTAGCGCGCCAGGATCTGGGCGATCCGCTCCGCGTGCGGGGTGCGCAGGCGTACCTCCACGCGGCCGGACTTGGCGGGGTTGGTCGTCCCGGCGTCGTACGCGAAGCACACCCGGTCCGGCCGCTCGGCCGCCACCTCGATGGTCGCCCGGACCGGGTGGTCGAGCGGCACGTCGATGTGCTTGAAGTGGCCGGCCCACACCAGCAGGCGGTTGGCGGTGACGGCGACCGCGCCGGCCGCGGCGTCCTTGCGCCAGTTCGACCGCCGGCCCGGCGCCCGGTAGTTCCGGTAGGTGACCGAGCCGCTCAGCCCCTCCTCCAGCAGGATGACGTCGGTGCGGGCGAGCTCGGCCCGCAGCTGCTCGGGCAGCCGGCCCGACCCGACGAACATGCGCAGGAACCGGTTCACAGCACGGACGCTAGCGCCGTCACGCAAGCGTCAGCGTGAGCGTGGCCGTGTACACCCGCGCCGCCGAGGGCACCCAGCCCAGCTGGGCGCCCGGGGAAAGTGCGCGGTGCGGCGCGTGAACTTCGGGGTCGGTTCAACCGCGGTGGCCGGTGGGCCGCAGGTAGCGGTCGAGGCTCCAGTCGGCGACCTCCTGACCCATCCGGACGCCACGCGTGTCCGCGCCGCGGAAGTGGATGCCCAGCCACACCCGCGCGTCGATCACGTCACCGTTGAGGCCGCGCTCCGAGTCGTAGTGGCGGGTGACGCCCGGCACCGCGGTCGAGGTGAGGTCGAGGCGCAGGTGCCGGCTACCCGTCGCCTCGGCCAAGGCCCGGCTGAACGCCCCGGTGACGCCCGAGTAGCCGCTCACGTACTCCGGGTACGGCGGTGTCACCAGCAGCGGCGTCCAGGCCGGGTCGGCGGTCGTCGCGGGGTTGCCGTCGGTGTCGGCGAGCGCGATCGCGGTGATCGGCCGCCAGAAGCCGTAGCGGAACTTCGAGTGCCACACCGAGATGACCGCGTCCGCGATGCTCATGTCGACGGCCGCGAACAGCCGCGCGGTGTCCGCGATGTCGGTGCCGCGCAGCGCCGCCTGGCTGCGCACGGCCGCGTTGTACTGGACGAACGCGTTGCCGGAGAAGAACAGCGCGGTGGCCGTCTGCGCCGCGGTCCGCACCGTCGAGCCGGCCGAGCCGGTCGCCTTCACCTCCTCGAACTCGCGCGCGTAGCGGGCCGAGGTCAGCGCCGGCGGCGGCCCGGGCGTGCCGAACTGCGCTCCACTGTGGACCATCAGCGGCCGCACACCGCCCATCCACGGGACCGCGAACGGCAGCATCCCCGGCGGCGTCGGGCGCCAGACACCGGGCGCCGGCGCGCGGGTGAACGTCACCGGCGCGTTGCGCCCGTCGCCGACCCGCTGCGCGATCAGCACGTCCGCGGCCAGCTCGCCGAACGCCACGCCGCGGCGCTCCGCCCGGCCGTCGGGAACCCGGGCGAGCGAGTCGGCGTACGCCGCGTCGAGCGCCGCCCGCGCGGACGGCGAGTACGTCACAAGGACCTTGTGCGCGGCCGCGACCGCCGCCGCCTGCGACGAGGCGTGGCGCGGCGCGCGGGCGTGGAAGCGGTAGGGCTCGTACCGCCCCTCTATGCCGACGACGGCGTTGTAGACGGCCGCGTGTACGAACCCCAGATAGAGCCCGGTCTCCAGTGGCGACTTGGTGGTATCCCCCGCGAGTGTGGTGACGGCGATCGCGTTCCACTCCGCGACGACGCCCGGATCGGCGGCGACGTGCGACGACGCCGCGGCGGGCGCCGCCGGCACGAGCGACAGGAAGAACAGGCAGATCGCGCTGGTTACGGTACGCATGTCGAGCCCCCCTTTGCGGGCCCGAATCTTCTCCGGTACCCGGGGCGCGTCTACCCGACTGTCCAAGACTCGACTCGACGACATCCGCTCCGTTGCGGACTTTGACCGATCGCGCTGCGTCGCCGCGTGGACGCGTCTACGGTGAAGCCACGCGACACGCGTGAGGAGGACGGATGTCAGACCACGTCTACCGCGTCACCGAGATCGTCGGCTCGTCACCCGACTCGATCGACCAGGCCGTGCGCAACGCCATCGGCCGGGCGAAGCAGACCCTGCGCCACCTCGACTGGTTCGAGGTCACCGAGATACGCGGTCACATCGAGGCGGACGAGATCGGTCATTTCCAGGTCACGCTGAAGGTCGGCTTCCGGCTCGACGACGGCGGCTAGCTGGAGCTTCCCGGCCAATGGCCGGCGATTGGCCATGGATCGGGGTTCGCCCGGGTGCGTAGCGTGCGGGCATGGTGGTCATCGCGCACGTCAGTGACACCCACATCGACTCCGGCGAGCGGAGCGTCGAGCGCACCCGGCGGGTCGTGCGCTACCTCGCCGGCCTGGTGCGGCGACCGGACGTGGTCCTGGTGACCGGTGACGTCGCCGACCACGGCGCCGAGTCGGAGTACGAACGGGTGCGCGGCCTGGTCGACCTGCCGTCGCCGGTGCTCTTCTGCCCCGGCAACCACGACGTGCGCGAAGCGTTCCGCAAGGTGCTGCTCGGCGACGAGCCGGACGGTTCGCCGGTCAACCGGGCGCACCGGGTCGGCGGCGCCCTGTTCGCGATGTGCGACTCGAGCATCCCGGGCCGCGACGACGGGCTGCTGGCCGACGAGACGCTCGACTGGCTGGAGGCGGAGCTGTCCGCGGCGGCCGACCTGCCGGCGTTCGTCTGCTTCCACCATCCCCCGCTCGTGCTCGGCACGCCGTACGTCGACGGGATCCGCCAGTTCTCCGAGGACCGGCTGGCCCGCCTGGTGGCGCGCCACCCGCAGGTCGTGGCGCTGCTGTGCGGTCACGCGCACACGGCCGCGGCCACGACGTTCGCCGGCCGGCCGCTGCTCGTCGCGCCGGGTGTGGTCTCGACCTCGACGCTGCCGTTCGAGAGCGACGCGATCGTCGACCTGGGCCAGCCGCCGATGCTCGCGTTCCACGTCCTGCACGAAGACCGCCGGCTGACCACGCACTACCGGGTCGCGCCCTGACCCGCGGCCGGCCGCGGCGTCAGCCTTGGCGGCCTGGTACCGAAGCGGCGGCGAGCAGTTCGGAGACGGTGACCGGCTTCAGGCCGCGGCGCCGGAGGCCGACGATGATGGCGTCCAGCTGGCTCAGCGCGACCAGCCGCTTGGCCTTGCCCACGTCGTGGGCGAGCACGATCGAGCCCGGCCCGACGTTGTCGACGATGTCGCGGGCCTGTGCCGGCGGGTCGGCCTTGTACCTGTCCTCGTGCATCTGGTGCGACCACATCACCACGTCGTAGCCGAACTCCTCGGCGATGACCAGCGTGCTGCCGCCCAGGTGTCCCCAGGGCGGGCGCATGAGCGTGGTGGTCTCGCCGGTCACCCGCTTGATCGCGACGTGGGTGCGCAGGATCTGGTCGCGCACCTGCTCCTCGTCGAGCCGGGCCAGGTCGTGGTGTGCCCAGGTGTGGTTGCCGAGCTCGTGGCGGGCGATGCGTTTGCGCACAAGCTTTTCGTGCCGGGTGAGCCGCTCGCCGACCACGAAGAACGTCGCGCGGGCCTGGTGCCGGTCGAGCGTGTCGAGGACCATCGGCGTCCAGCGCGGCCCGGGGCCGTCGTCGAAGGTGAGCGCCACGAGTGGCTGGTCGGTCTCCACCCGCCACCGCACCTCGGTCGCGCCCCGCCGCTGGACCGCGTGGCCCTGCTGGCGCGGGTCGCGCGCGCTCGCCACACCTCCGGGCGCGTAGCCGCCGCTCAGCGGAAGGCGGTCGGGACCGACCTCGTCGGACAGCCGGTCGACCGACAGGCCGGCGGCCACTCCGCCCGCGAAGGTCAAACCACGGCGCAGTAAAGCACGGCGGTCCTCGCCCATGTTCTCCCCCGTTTGTGATTTTCGATCTTCGATGATGCCATGGCGGAGGAGGCCGCGGCTGCCCCGCCGGATAGCGTGAAAGCATGATGAAAGGCCCCCTGGCCGGTGACGTGTTCGGCGAGATGCTGCGCGACGCGCTCGCCGTGGCGGCCGGCGTGGGCCGGCGTCCGCTGGCCGGCGGGCGGCTGCCGCGGCCGGTCATCGAGATCGTCGAACGCGACGACGGCCTGGTCAACGGGGTGCTCGCGGCGCCGTATCTCGCCGGGCCGGACGAGTGGCCCGCGCACGACCGCCGAGCGCTCGACCTGGTGCGCGGTCGGGTGCTCGACATCGGCGTGGGTGGCGGGCGGGCCGCGCTGGCGCTTCAGGAGCGCGGGGTGGCGGTGACCGGCCTCGACGTGTCCCCCGGCGCGATCGAGGTGTGCCGCGCCCGCGGGGTGCGCGACCTGGTGCACGCCACCGTCGAGGAGCACGCCGCCGCCGGGCGGCGCTACGACACGTTCCTGCTGCTGGGCAACAACCTCGGCCTGCTGGAAGGGCGGGAGCGGGCGCCGAGGTTTCTGGCCGCGCTCGCCGCGATGGCCAACCCCGGCGCGCGGGTGGTCGCCCAGGGCACCGACCCGTACGGCACGACCGATCCGGTGCAGGTCACCTACCACGAGCGCAACCGCGGGCTGGGCCGGCTCGGCGGGCAGCTGCGGCTCCGGCTGCGCTACCGGGAGCTGGCCACCGACTGGTTCGACTACCTGGTCTGCTCGCTGGCTGAGCTGGCCGAGCTCGTCGACGGCACCGGCTGGCGGCTGGCGGAGGTCGACGACGCCGACGCGCCCTACTACCTGGCCTGCCTACACCTCGATGGCGCCGCCGATGGCGCGCAGGTGCTCGCGTAGCGTCAGGTCCGGCCGCTCGCGGCGCCGCTCCAGAAACTCCGCGAACCGCAGCTGGTCACGCAGCGTCTCCCCGGACCGGATGCGGTCGGCCTGGCGGCGCTCGGTGTCGCGGATCGTCTCCGCGTGGCCCAGCACGGCGTCCAGCTGGGCCGACGGCACGAAGAGCACCCCGTCGTCGTCGCCGAAGACGATGTCGTCGGGGGTCACCGTCCACTCGCCGAACCGCGCGGAGTCGAGCGCGTCGGACGGTCGCGGGTCGAGGCGCAGCGGCCCGGTCGGTAGGGAGCCGAGGCTGAAGACCGGCAGGCCGATCGCGCGGACGTCGGCGGTGTCGCGGTGCAGGCCCCAGATGACCACGCCGCTCAGGCCGGCGGCCTTGGCCTCCAGCACGGCGAGGTCGCCAGCGCAGCTCTCGTCGACGCGGCCGCCGTTGTCGACGACAAGTACGTCGCCGGGCTTGGCGCGCTCGTACGCCTCCAGGAACACGTCGACGCTCCCCACGTGGCGCGCCGGAGCGACCCGCCCGGCCACGCGGTCGCCGACGACCGGGCGCATGCCGGCCGGGCCGCACCGCACCGGCACGCCCGCGCGGACGCAGCCGTCGGCCACGTGCGCCGTCGTCAGGGAGGCGAAACGGTCGAGCATCAGATCTCCTTCTCGAACCAGTGGTGGGCGTACGGCTCGTCGTTGAACGGGGCCACCTCGCGGTAGCCGGCCGACCGGTACAGGGCGACCGCCTCGGTCAGCGAGTCGTTGGTCTCCAGGCGCAGCAGCCGCACCCCGCGGCCGGCCGCGGCCGCCTCCAGCTCGGTGAGCAGGCGCCGGCCCAGGCCGAGGCCGCGCACGGACGGCGCGACCCACATGCGCTTGACCTCGGCGTACGAGTCGCGAACCCGGAGCGCCCCGCAGCCCACCGCCTCCGCGTGGAGCGTCGCCACCAGCAGCAGCATGCCGTCGGTCGGGTTGCTGCGGGCCGGGTCGAAGCCGGTGTCGAAGCGGGCGGCCAGCTCCGCCGCGTACGCGTCGAGGCAGGCGCGCGCCTCCGGCTGGTCGGGGTCGGTCGGCGCGACCCGGACCATCGACGCGACGAGCAGGCGCTCGACCTCGCCCATCGCGGCGACGAGGCGGTCGCGCTGCGCCTCGTCGAGCGGGGCGAGGATGCCGGCGGCGAGGTCGTCGGAGCGGCGGTCGAGCTCGTCGCGCTCGGCCACGCCGGCCGGGGTGAGCCGCACCGTGCGCACCCGGCCGTCGCCCGCCGGCACCACCTCGACGAGGCCGTCGGCGCGCAGGGCGGTGAGCAGACGGCTCAGGTAGCCGGAGTCGAGGTCGAGCCGGGCCCGCAGCGCGCGGACCTCGCTGCCGCCCTCGCCGATCTCCCACAGCACCCGGCACTGGCCGAGCGGGCGGCCGCGCGCCAGGTATGCCTCGTCGAGGGCGCCGACCCGCTGCGTGACGGTGCGGTTGAAGCGCCGGACCCGTTCGACCAGCGACGGAACCATTCTCTGACCTTAGTCAGAGAAACGCTGCGCGGGAAGAGTCGGCGGTCGGCGGCGGCGCAGCCACCACCACTCGCCCAGGACGGCGAGCAGCAGGAGCGTTCCGGTGAGAAGGGTGACCCAGCGGCCCAGGTCGTGCCGGCTCGGCGCGTAGCTGAACCGCACCGTGTGCGTCCCGGCCGGCACCGCCACCGCCGCCAGCCCGTGGTCGCCGCGCACAATGTCGGCCGCCGCGCCGTCGACCGTCACCCGCCAGGTCGGCTGGATCGCGTCGGCGAGCACCACGTATCCGGCGCCGGCCGCGTCGACCGTCACCGCCATGTCGTCGAACCCGTCCTGCACCCACCGCACGTCGGCCGGCGCACCGCTCGCGGCCGGGCCGGCGCTGTCCAGCAGTACCTCGTCCGGTCCGACCGTGCCGGCGGCGAGGCGCGCCAGGCGGCGTTCCGCGGAGGGTTCGACGGTGGCCCGCGCCGCCCACCGCACCCGGGGCAGCGCACGGGTGCGCTCGTAGATGACCGACGAGTCGTCGAAGACGAGCTTGAGGCCGTCGTCGGCTGGTTCCACCGTGGAGAGCGCGGGCGCGCCACCGCGGGCGGCGACCGCGATGGCCGGGCCGTCGCGGAGGGTGATCTCCGCGGTGAGCGGTCCCCGCGCGCTTTCCGCGGCGAGCGGGACGAAGAAGGGCTTGCCGGCGGCGATGCCGCGGTCGTAGCGCCGGGCCTCCGCGACCACGGCGCCGGCCGCGTCCTTCACGACCACTTCGATCCGGGTACGCCGCGTCTGCGTGATCCCCGGCGTGACCGGTGTGACGCCGACGGCGCGGAGCGGGCCGTCACCCGGCACGGCGACCGTCATGGTCTGGCCGGGGCGGAGCGGCACGCTGCCGCCGTCGCCCGCGTCGACCCGTTGCGGCCCGTACGGCACCCGCTCCGGCGGCGTCACGTAGTGGCTCACGCTTACCCGGTCGAGGATCGGGCTGGTGGGCGGCTCGCCGTCGAGCGGCTCGGTGCGCAGGTACGTGGCCGGCTTGGGCGGCGGGCTGAACTGCCGCCCCGGCATCGCGTCGAGCAGCTCGGCGAAGCGCGCGTCCACAAAGGAGTGACCGTGCAGCGCGCGCAGCTTGTACTGCATGTGTATGCCGCCGAACAGCGCGTTGTTGCTGCCGAACCACCGCTCGTGCTCGAGGTGGCCGGCCAGGTAGGTGTGCACGTCGGTGACCGGGTAGAAGTTCTCCCGCTCGGTGCGGGGGTAGTACGGCCGTACCCAGATGAGCGCCTGGACCGCGACGAGCATGGGGATGAGCGCGGCGACCGCCACCCGGAAGGCCGGCCGTCTGGGGCCCCACCACAGCAGCAGGACGCACGCCACCGCGACCCCGACGAACGCCAGTCCCGCCACCACCTCGCGGTTGAGCTGGGCGACGTAGTGGCCGCCGAGGAACGAGACGCGGCGGCCGGCGGCCTCGTCGGCGTAGTCGCGCCCGATCAGGTACGCGGCCGCGCCGCCCACTCCGACCACGGCCCAGACGCCGGCGGCGTAGAGCTTGCGGACCCGTGTGGTGGCCTCGCGGCGGTGGCGCAGCAGCACCTCGAAGCCGGTCGCGGCGAGCACCGCCACGAGGAAGCCGAGGACGCTGCGGACCCGCTCGACGGAGTTGTCGGAGAAAAGGTAGGGCAGCTTCTGGAGCGCCGCGAGCAACGGGCCGCCGCCGAAGGCCACGATCCCCCAGAAGAGCGTCGCGCCGACGAAGAACGCCCAGGTGGCGCGGGGCAGCACGGCCCGGCCGGCGCGGGCCAGCGCGACCGCGGCGATGGCGAGGACGAGGACCGCCGCGCCGACATACGCCACTTCTTCGAGAAAAATCCGGATGTGGAAGTAGTTGGGCGGGTTGGCCGGATCGGTGGTGCCGAACGCGTACGGCGCGATCGCCGTCAGCAGCATCTCGAACGGGATGTGCTGGTCAGGCGTCTGCTCCCGCCCCCGCACGAGCACCGTGGACATCACGCTCGCCCACGGCAGCAGCTGCACCGCCACGAGCGCGACGCCGGCCAGCACCCCGCCCGCGGCCAGGCTCAGCGTGCCGGCCACCCGGCGCAGGGCGCCCGGATTTTCCGCGAAGGCGCGCACGGTCAGGTAGAAGGCGCCGGTGAAGAGCGCGTATCCGGTGACGGCCGGGAAGCCGCCGAGCAGCAGCGCGGCCACCACCAGCGCCAGCAGGGCCAGCTCGCGGAGGCGGCGATGTCGCACGATCCGTTCCAGGGCCCAGAAGAGCGCCGGGATGAACGCGGCCACCCGCGACTGCGGCCAGTTGGTCCAGACCACCATGAACGCGCTGGTGGCGTACGCGAGGCCGCCGAGCAGCGCGGCCGCCCTGCCGAGCCGCAGCAGCCGCAGGAACAGGTACGCGCCGCCGACCGCCACGAGGATCTCGAGCAGCTTGACGAACCCGGGCGCGAGCCACGCCGGCAGGAACCAGAACGGCAGCGCCACCGGCGAGTTGAGCCCCTGGTTGGGGGTACCGGCGAGCGGCGTGCCGCCGAGCACGTACGGGTTCCACGAGGGGTACTCGCCGTCGCGTACCGCGTCGCCGAAGAGCCACGCGTTCGGAATCGCGCCGTCGACGGTGTCGCCGAGGTCGAGCGTCTGCTGCCCGACATCCCGGAACTGCCCGTCCGTGTACGGGCTGACGTGGTTGAGCAGCCCGGTCTCGACGAGCGCCGTGCGACCCCAGATCGGCGAGCCGATGCCGAGCACCGCGAACGCCGCGATGGCGACCACGACGGCACACACGACGGGGTCGGGAAGCCGCCGCCACCAGCGCGGGGGCCGGCCCGGCGGCGGAACGGTGGTGGTGTCGGTGCGCTCGACGGCGCCCAGCGTGGTGGTGGCCATTTGGCCCGGGACGCTATCACGCCCGGGTGTCGGCGTAAGGGTGCCTAGCCGGCGGCCTCCGGCGAGGTGTCCGGGTCGGGCGACTCGTCGCTGCCCGGTGTGCCCTCGGCCTCGCTCTGGCTCGGCTGCGTCTGGTCCGGCTCGCTCGTCTCCTCGGCCGGCGGGGAGGCATCCTCGCTCTCCTCCGGCGCGCTCGTCGCCTCGCCCGTCGTCGGTGCCTGGCTCGGCGTCACGCCGCCGGTGTTACGTGGCCGGTCCGGCTGGTTTCCACCGGCGGGGCGGCTCGTCGCGGCGGAGGTCGCGGACGGCCCGGTCGTGGTCTCGCCGTCCGCGGGTGGCGGGTTGCCGTCCGGCAGGAACAACACCAGCGCCAGCAGCACAAGCAGGCCGGCGCCGGCGACGGCGCCCGCGATGGCCGCGGTACGGCGCCGTCCGCCACCGCCGCCCGCGCCGGCCGGGACCGTGGCGGCGTCGTCCGGGCGGGCACCGTTTACCGGGCGGACCACGCGCGTCGCCTCGGCGGCGGCCAGCGGCGCGGTCGCGTCCGGGTCGTCCACCGCCGCCATCTCGGCCGTGGACGCCAGGGGGCCGGCGCCGACCGCGGACAGCGCCGCCGACGCCAGGGCGGCGCCGCTCTGGTACCGGTCGGCCGGGTCCTTCTCCAGCGTCCGTATCACGACCGCGCGCACCGCCGGGGGTACGTCCGCGGGCAGCTCCGGCGGCGCCGTGTCCAGGTGCATCATCGCGACCGCGACCGGGTTGTCCCCCATGAACGGCGGGTGCCCGGCCAGCGCGTGGTACGCGACCGCGCCGAGCGCGTACATGTCGGTGGCGGGCGAGACGGCCTGGCGCCGCGCCTGCTCGGGCGCCATGTAGAGCGCGGTGCCGAGCACGGCCGCGTTGGTGCCGGTGACGCTGGTGACGGCCGTCGACCGGGCCACGCCGAAGTCGAGCAGCACCACGCTCCCGTCCGGGCGCAGCAGCAGGTTGCTCGGCTTCACGTCGCGGTGGATGATGCCGCCCGCGTGTACCGCGTCGAGGGCGCGCGCCGCCTCGGCCACGATCCGCATCGTCTCGGCGGCGGGCAGCCGCTCCTCGCGGGCCAGGCGCTCGGAGAGCGGCTCGCCGTCGACGAACTCCATCACCAGGTACGTGGCCCGGCCGCCCTCGGGCAGCGCGCAGTCGCCGCGGTCGTACACCTGGACGACGCCGGGGTGGCGGACGGCGGCGAGCATCCGCGACTCGGCGAGGAAGCGCGCCCCGAAGCCGGCGTCGGCGGAGAGGCTCGGCAGCAGCACCTTGACCGCGACGGTGCGGCCGAGGGTGAGGTCGGTGGCCCGCCACACGTCGCCCATCCCGCCGGTGGCGACGCGCTCCTCGAGGCGGTATCGGTCGTCGAGCGACACTCCGGAACGCAGCACGGAACATCCCTACCCCAAACCGGCCGCGTCCATCCATGAAGAGTGACCATCGACTCCGCCTTGACAGGATCTTTACGCCCGGGGGTCAGGTTTGTCGATGGAGGCACATACCCCCCGAGGAGGACGGATGAGGATGACAACCTTGGCGCGGGCCGCGGTGAGCGTGGCGGCGGCCGCGCTGCTCGTGGCCGCGACCGGGGCGCCGGCCGGTGCCGCCGGCCGCGACCGCACCCCGCCGACCGCGCCGGCGAACCTGCGCGTCACCGGCGTCACGGCCACCACCATCTCGCTGGCGTGGGACGCGTCGCGCGACGCCGGCGGGCTCAACGCGTACATCGTGTTCCAGTCGTCGAGCGCCGGCGAGTGGGGCTTGTACCACTCCCCCACGTCCACGACCGAGACCGACACCATCGGGGTACGGGGGTTCACCCGCACCTACTGGATCGTCGCCGAGGACCGGGCGGGCAACCGCTCCGCGCCGAGCAACCGGGTGACCGCGACGACCACGCCGGACACGTCGCCGCCCACCGCGCCCACGCTGACCGTCGGCGACGTCACCCAGTCGACCGCGTCGCTGTCGTGGACCGCGTCCACGGACGACGCGGGCGCGCCCGGCTACCGGATCTTCGTGAACGGCGCGCCCTGGGAGTTTCTCGCGCCCACCGGGGCGGCCGGCCTCTCCCGGAGCGTGCGCCACCTGACGCCGGGCACCACGTACTCGTTCACCGTGCGGGCGGCCGACGCGGCGGGCAACCTCTCCCCGCCGAGGAACGCGGTCACCGCGACCACCCGGCCCAGCACCGACACGTCACCGCCGACCGCGCCGGCCGGGCTGCGGATCACGCGGGACAGCGGCTGCGACGTCGGGCTGGCCTGGACGCCGTCGACCGACGACGTGGAAGCGGCCGCGGCGATCGAGTACGAGATCGTCGTCAACGGCGGGGTCCAGCAGATCTTCGTCGGCGTGAGCACCGCGTTCGCCTACCACTCCGACGTGACCGGGCTGAACACGTTCGCCGTGCGGGCCGTCGACCGGTCCGGCAACAGCTCGCCGCTCAGCAACGCCGTGAGCAGTCCGTTCCAGGACTGCTGAGTCGATTGCGTCGCGGCGCGTTGTGGGGGCGCCGCGGCTCACGGGACTCAGGCGCGGCGCCTCGCGTCCTGGGCCGCCTCGGTCAGGCGCGGCGCCACCGCTCCGGGTCGGTGAGCATCTCGTTCATCGACCCGGAGCGGAACGGCTCGACCGCCACATCCGCACCCTCGAAGCCCGCCGCCCGGATCGCCGCGTGCAGGGCGGCGTCGTCACGCGCCGTGTCCACCAGGTGGGCGTCCACTTCGAGGCGGGCGCTGGCGCCCAGGTCCCGTACCCGGACATTATGGACATGATGGGCGGCGAGGAAGCGGCGGGCGGCGGCCTCCGCGCGCTCCACCCGGGCCAACCGGGCGGGCGTGATGGAGACGCCGTACGCGATGCGGCTGGACAGGCACGCGGCCGCGGGCTTGTCCGCGGTCCGCAGGTCCCAGGTCCGCGCGATCGCGCGCACCGCCGCCTTGTCCAAACCAAGATCAGCCAATGGGGTACGCGCGCCGCGCTCGGCCGCCGCGCGGATGCCCGGCCGGAAGCCGGCGGCCACGTCGGAGGCGTTGGTGCCGGTGGCGACCGCGTCGAACCCGTGCTCGGCGGCCACCCGCCGCGCCGTGTCGAGCAGCGTGCTCTTGCAGAAGTAGCAGCGGCGGGGACCGTTTTCCCGGTAGCCGTCCACGTCCATCTCGCGGGTCTCCACCGCGTGGTGGGTGACGCCCAGCCGCGCGCAGAACTCCGCCGCCTCGGCCACCTCCGCCGCCGGCACCGCGGCCGACACCGCCGTGACGGCCGCCACCCCGCCGGGACCCAGCGCCCGCGCCGCCGCGGCGAGGACCACGCTGGAGTCGACGCCGCCGGAGAACGCCACCAGCGTCCGGCCGTATCCTGCGATTTCGGTGACCAGGCGGTCGGAGGGCAGCATGTCTGAACGGTACCCAACGGGGAGCGGGGCGGAGATCGCGGATCTCGGGTTCGCCCGCCTCGACCTGGAGCGTGCCGCCCGCACCGGCGACCCGGAGGTGGTCTTCGGCCGGGGCAAGACACCGGCACAGATCGTGGCGGCGCTGCGGGCGCTGCACGAGGCGCACCCCGAGGGCGCCGTGCTCGCCACCCGCCTCGACGACGAGGCCATCGCCCGCTGCCACGCCGAGCTGCCCGACGCGGACGTCGACGAGGTGGGCCGCACGGCGGTCCTCGGCAAGCCGCTGCCGCCGCAAGGCCGGGTCGCCGTGGTCGGCGCCGGCACGGCCGACCTGCCGGTGGTCCGCGAGTGCGTCACGACGGTGGGCGTCTTCGGCGCCGAGGCCGACATGATCCTCGACGTGGGCGTGGCCGGCCTCCACCGCCTGCTCGCCCAGCGCGAGCGCATCGACACGGCCGACGCGATCGTCGCGGTCGCCGGCATGGAGGCGGCGCTCCCGTCGGTCATCGGCGGCCTGACCGGCGCCCCGCTGATCGCGGTGCCGACCAGCGTCGGGTACGGCTGGCACCTGGACGGCCTCACCGCCTGGCTCGCCACGCTCAACAGCTGCGCGCCCGGCGTGCTCACGGTCAACGTCGACAACGGCTTCGGCGCCGGCGTGGCCGCCGCCCGGATCGCGCGGCGGGCCCGTTGACCCGCAAGCTCTGGGTCGACGCGTCGAACGGCGCGGCCGGTGACATGCTCCTCGCCGCGCTGCTGGACGCCGGCGCCTCGCTGGACGCCGTCTCGTCGGGCCTGGCCCGGCTCGGCGTGCCGGTCTCCGTCGAGGTCTCCCCGGTCCGCCGCCACGGCTTCCGGGCCGCTCACCTCCGCGTGGTCGCGCCGTCCTCTGACGTCCACCGTGGACTGTCCGATGTGCTCGGTGTGCTCTCGTCGCTGTCCGGCCCCGCTCATGACTTCGCGGTGGCGGTCTTCACCCGGCTCGCCGAGGCGGAGGCGCGGGTGCACGGGTCGACGGTGGACGAGGTGCACTTCCACGAGGTCGGCGCGCTGGACGCGATCGCCGACGTGGCCGGCTGCGCGCTGGCCCTGCACGACCTGGCGCTGCTGGAGGACACGATTCGCGTGGTCTCGCCCGTCGCCGTGGGTTCGGGCACGGTCCGCACCGCACACGGCCCGCTGCCGGTGCCGGCCCCCGCGGTGGCCGAGCTGCTCACCGCGGCCGGCGCCCCGATCGCCGCACACCCGGCGACGATGGAGCTGTGCACCCCCACGGGCGCCGCGCTGCTGGCCACGCTCGCCACCGCCTGGGGCCCACCACCGGCGATGACCCCGTCAGCGGTAGGCGTAGGCGCCGGCACCGCCGACCCACCCACCCACGCGAACGTGCTCCGCGTGCTCGTCGGCGCGGGAGATCCTTCCGCTTCCGCGGCCTGGCAGGAGGGCGAGCTCTTCCAGGTCGAGGCCACAGTGGACGACCTCGACCCACGCGTCTGGCCCGACCTCCTCGAAGAGCTGCGCTCGGTCGGCGCCGCCGACGCCTGGTGCGTGCCCACCCTGATGCGCAAGGGCCGCCCCGGCCAGGTGCTGACCGTGCTCGTCGACGCGGCACGCCTCGACCTGGCCTGCCGCGTCGTCTTCAGGTGGACCACGACACTCGGCCTCCGCGTACAGCCGGTGCGTCGCCGCACTCTCCGCCGCGACACGCTGACGGTGACGGTGGCCGGCTCGGAGGTCCGCGTAAAGCGCGCGTTCATGGGCGACGAGGTGGTGACCGCCCAGCCGGAGTACGACGACGCGCTCGCCGCCGCCCGCACGCTGGGCCTCCCGGTCACCGAGGTGCTGGACGCCGCCCGCGCCGCCGCGACTGCTCCTCCGCCGCCTCGCTAGGGGCTCCGCAGCGCCGCTTCGCTAGGGGCTCCGCAACGCCGTCTCCACCCGGGTGAGAGCGTCCTGGAACGGCCACGCCTCGACGACGGGCACACCGGCACGGCCGGCGTCGGCGACCAGGGAAGCGTTGTAGCCCACGCTCACCCGGGCCCGGAACCGCTGCTCACCGGCGTGCGGTTCGCGAGCCAGCAGGTTGGCGACAAGCCGGTCCTCGTCCGGCTCGCTGAGCACGACGGCGCGGACTCCGCACAGGCCGACCACGAGGTCTGGCAGGAGATAGTCACCTTCGAGGACGACCGGCGCCGCACTGTCGACGTGGTCGGCGATGACCGCGCGAAACCCGACCGCCAGCTCCGCCGCGACCGCCCGCGTGTGCTCGACGATCTGCTCCACCGACCACGACCGCGCCGCGGGATCGCTCTCCCACCTGTGCAGCGCCGGATGGGTGGCCGGTGTGGTGAGCGCCATCAGCGCGGTCACCACATCGTCCGCCTCGGCCAGCGGCACGCCGAGCCGCACGGCCAACGGACGTGCGACGGTGGACTTGCCGACGCCGGCGGCGCCACAGATCACGGTGACAATCCAATCCACCGTCGAATCCTCGCAGACGCCAGACACCGAGCCCACACGTCCATCCGCGAGGGCGCGCAATAGTACAGTGCCATCTGACTGAAGCGCGCCCCAATCACGTTCGACGATCCAAATTATCTGGAACGTGTCCCTGATGCGCGATTCTTCTCGACTCATTACACCGATAACGTGGTTTCATTGCCCTTGATCGACGAAAAGGACCTGGTGGTCTTGGCGGCGACGCGTGACTATTAGTGGGTGTTGTCGGATGAGTTGGCCCAGCTCAAGGTCCTCGCGACCGAGTGCGCTGACGCATCGACATGGACGCTCTCCGATGCCACGCTTGTCGATTGTTTGGACACCATTCACCAGGTCGTGGCGGCTATTACCGCGGCCCAGTCGCACATTGTTCGGGAAATCGACGGTCGCGGTCTGGCCGTCGCTCAGCACGCTTCCAGCACCGCAGTGTGGTTGCGCGAGCATTTGCGGATCAGCATCCACGCGGCGAAGCGGATGCTCGCTCTGGCGGCGGCGCTCGACCAGCGGCCCGCCCTGGATACGGCCCTGACCACCGGCGCTGTCAACGCCGAGCAGGCCGCCGTCATCGCGGCCGCGATCGCCGAGTTGCCCGCCGACCTCGGCCCCGATCTGGTAGACGAGGCCGAGACGGTGTTGATCGGCCAGGCCGGGCAGTTCGAGCCGACTATCCTGCGCAAGGCTGGCGAGCGGATCCTCGTCCACGTGGCACCCGAGATAGCCGACGCCGCGGATGCTGCCGCTTTGCGGCGGATGGAAGAGCAGGCGTTTGAAAAGCGGGTGTTTCACCTGACCCGGCGCGGTGATGGTCGGGTGCGTTTGACCGGCTGGCTGGACGAGGCCGGCGCGGCCGCGGTCAACGCGGCGTTGGATCCGTTGTGCGCGCCGCGCCATGACCTCTATGAGCCGCGCACTCCCGGCCAGCGGCGCGCCGACGCCTTGGTCGAGGTCTGCGGGCTGGCCACCCGCACCGAGCAGCTGCCGGACAGTGGTGGACAGCGGCCGCATGTGGTGGTGACCGTGCCATTCGACGTGCTGCATCAGAAGCTCGGCATCGGCATGCTCGACACCGGCGGCCGGCTCAGCGCCACCCAGATCCGCCAGCTGGCCTGTGACGCGCGGCTGATCCCCGCGGTGCTGGGCAGCAACGGACAGGTGCTGGATGTGGGGCGCGGGCGGCGGCTATTCACCGGGGCGGTGCGCAGCGCGTTGGAGCTACGCGATCGCGGGTGCGCGTTCCCGGGTTGTGATCGGCCGCCACGCTGGTGCGACGGGCACCACATCCGCTCCTGGGTGGACGGCTGGCCGACCAGCCTGGACAACGGCGTGCTGTTGTGCGGCTACCACCACCGGATCATCCACCGTGGACACTGGATCGTCCGGCTCGGCGAGGATGGGTTGCCGGAGTTCGTCCCACCCGCCTATGTGGACCCGCGGCGGCGACCCCGGCGCAACCTTTACCACCTCAGGACGTGAGAGACGGACGCCGCGCCAACCGCACCCGAAGCGTGCCGGGCTTGGCCCGCGGACGTGGCAGTGGAGGCCGGGGGTTTCGGCGAGCCCTGGCGAGCCGCCGGCCGGAGCGATGCCCGCGGGAGCATGCGGCGGGCGACTGGCACGAACCGGGGCAAAAGAAAAACCCACCCCTAGACAGGGAGTTAGCTAATTGCCATAATCCCTTCGTGCTTGAGGTGTTGAAGGCGCTCGCCAACGACAAGCGTCTCCTCATCCTGGAGTGGCTCAAGGAGCCGACCGCCCACTTCCCGCCGCAGCGCGACGGCGACCTCGTCGACGACGGCGTGTGCGCGCTCTTCATCACCGAAAAGCTCGGGGTGAGCGCGCCGACGGCGGGCGAGCACCTCAAGGTGCTCAGCGGCGCCGGCCTCATCCGCGGCAAGAAGATCAAGCAGTGGGTCTTCTACAAGCGCGACGAGGAGCGGATCGCCCAGGTCAAGCGGATGCTGCACGACGACTGGTGAAAGGCGACGCGGAGATGACGGACACCTACGAACGCTTCATCGGCTTCCTCGACGAGGGCGGCGCGCGCTACCGCTTCGTCGACCACGCCCCCGAAGGGCGTACGGAGCTGGTGAGCGAGCTGCGCGGCAACGCCCTCGCCGCCGCCGCGAAGTGCCTCGTCATCATGGTGAAGCTGGGCAAGAAGACCACGCGCTACGTGCTGGCCGTCGTCCCCGGTGACGCCAAAGTGGACATCGCGGCGGTGCGCGACATGCTCGGCGGCACATACGCGTCGTTCGCGTCGGCGGACCGGGCCGAGGCGCTCGCCGGCAGCGCGAGCGGCACGATCCTGCCGGTCAGCTTCCACCCCGACCTGGAGCTGGTGGTCGATCCGGCGCTGGTCGCGCACCCGGAGATCTTCTTCAACGCGGCCCGGCTGGACCGGTCGGTCGCCCTCGACACCGACGACTACCTCCGCCTGGCGAGCCCACGCCTCGCACAGATCGCTGCCTGAGGCCGCTGGCAGCGGCCGATGACGCACGGTGGACCTTGCAACGCCGCCATTACCGAGCGTAGCGTCGGAGACGCACCGCCTGCCGCTGACCGGACAAGCTCCTGGGAGGCAGCAGTGACCCGGAAGTCCAGCGCCGTCGCCGCCGTCGCCGTCCTGATCGCCGCCGGATGCGGTCAGTCACCGGACGAGCCGGCGGGCCAGGCCGCGCCCACCCAGACAAGCGCGCCACCACCCGCGCCACAGACCCAGGCGACACCGCCACCCACGCCCGCCCAGCCCGCACCGGCACCGCCCGCCGCGCCGCAGGTGCTGCCGGTGCCCGTTCCTGTGCCGGTGCCGTACGCCGTGCCCGAGGGCTATGCGCCGCTCGGTCAGATCGCCATCCTGGAGCAGGAGGCGAACCTGCGGGCCCACCCCAACACGACGTCGACCGTGCTCGCCGAGCTGCCCGCCGGCACGCCGGTCGACGTGGTGTGCTGGGTTTCCGGCGAGCCCACGTACGGCAGCGACAAGTACGGCTCGATGTGGCTCAGCCTTGCCAGCGGCGGCTACGTCCACTCGTATCTCGCGACATCCGTGGACGTAGCCCCCTGCTGAACGTCAGTAGCCGTACCGCGACTTGAGGTGGCGCCACCAGTCGCGGAACATCCACATGTCGAACGTCGTGATCTGGCTCGCGCTGCCCGCCTTCATGATGAAACCCTGGCCAGGCGTGGGGTCCCAGTCGTAGAAGTCGTCCAGCCCGTACGTGTGCCCGAGCTCGTGCAGGAAGATGGTGATGTTTTCGGAGTTGCGGGCGTTGACGAAGTACTCGCGGCCCATCCGCTGGCCCCAGTCACCGCCGGCGCCGCCGCCGAAGCCGTCGGTCAGCCACAGCGAGTGGTCGTAGTGGCGCGACGCGCCGCCGGGGCAGTTGGGGTAGTTGCCGCTCTGGTTGAAGAAGCGTCCACATGGCTCGGAGCACTGTGGAGCGTTTTCGCGGATGTTGTTGACGTAGATGTCGACCGAGTTGTCCGTCCACTGTAGCTGGTTGCGGTCGCGCACAGCCCAGCCGACGATGTTCACCGGCACGTTCGTGTACGGGAAGGCGTTGTGCCCCACCATCACGTCCATCCACTTCTTGTACTGCCGCCTCAGCGCCGCGTGGATCTCGTCGCGCAGCTGGGCCGTCACCGTCGCCGAGGAGTCCCACCGCACGCAGTAGTTGATGTACCCGCGGTTGGCGAAGAGCTGGTCCCAGCCGTAGTTGCGGAACCCGTACAGGTTGCCGTTGTTGTACGTCTGCTCCTGGTGCTGCCACACGGCGTTCAGCGGCGACACGAGGTTGGCCGGCGGGTTCCACCCGCTGGTGGGCGGCGGCGGACTCGTGGTGGGCGGGGGTGCCGTCGTGGGCGGCGGCGCGGTCGTCACGGGCGGCGTCGTCGGGGTGCCCGGCGAGCCCGTGCAGGCCACGCCGTTCACCGCGAACGACGTCGGGTTCGTGTTGGTGGTGCTGAACTGGCCGTTGAAGCCGAACGACACGGTGCCGTTCGTGGCCACCGATCCGTTGTAGCTCGCGTTGGTGGCCGTGACCGCGGCACCGCTCTGGGTGACCGTCGCGTTCCACGCCTGCGCCACCGACTGCCCGGAGGGGAACGACCAGGTGAGCCGCCATCCGTTGAGCGGGTCACCCACGTTGGTGATGCCGACGTTCGCGGTGAAGCCGCCGCTCCACTGGGAGGTGACGGAGTAGTTCACCCGGCAGGCCACGGCCGCCTCGGCGGACGTCGCCACCAGGAGGCCCCCGGCTAAGAACGCCACGACGGCACCGGACGTCAGGACTGCACGTTTCATCATGCTCCTTCGCATGCTCGTGCGACCTCGCCCGGCGACCGCTACATAGTTTGGTCTCCATACATTACCGGGTGATATCGTGCCGTCAACGATCGGAGTGAATATGTTTAGATCTCGATGGCTGGCGGGCCTAACGGTCCTGGCGGCCACCGTGCCACTGGCCGCGGCGGCCCCTGCTCAGGCCGCCATTCCCCTCGACCAGATAACTGTCAACACCACCCAGGTCGCGTTCGGACTCCAGCGTCCCACCGCGATCGCCGGCATCGACAACGGGCGCCTGCTCATCACCGAGAAGCTCGGCATCGTCCGGCTCTACGACCCCACCACCGGCCTTGCCGCCGCACCCGTCCTCGACATCCGCTCGAAGATCGACACATCCGGCAACGAGCGCGGCCTCCTCGGCATCGCGACGGCTCCCGACTTCGCCACCAGCCAGAACCTGTACGTGGCGTACACCGCGCTCCCCGACGGCACGCTCACCCTCTCCCGGGTCCGCCTCGGCGACCCCGCCAGCGAGCAGGTGATCCTGACCCAGGCGCACTCCGAGTTCTCCAACCACAACGGTGGCGAGGTGAAGTTCGGCGGCGACGGCTACCTGTACTGGAGCCTCGGCGACGGCGGCGCGGCCGACGACCCGCTCGCCAGTGGCCAGAACCTCGGCACGCTGCTCGGCAAGATCGTGCGCCTCGACGTGAGCCGCACCTGCGGCACCCAGGCGTACTGCGTGCCGGCGGACAACCCGTTCGTCGGCCGGGCCGGCGCCCGCCCCGAGATCTGGACGTGGGGGCTGCGCAACCCGTGGCGCTTCTCGTTCGACACCCGTGCCGGCGGCGACAACTCACTGTGGATCGCCGACGTCGGCCAGGGCACGTGGGAAGAGGTCAACCACCTCGACGCCGCACAGGGCGGCGCCAACCTGGGCTGGTCGTGCCGTGAGGGCCGGGTGGTCTTCAACGCCGAGCGGTGCGTCGGCGGCGAGACGTACGTCGACCCCACGCTCGTCTACCAGACCAGTGCCGAGGGCTGCGCGGTGATCGGCGGTTTCGTCTACCGCGGCGCCCAGTTCGCCGACATCGCCGGCGGCACGTACTTCGCCACCGACTACTGCTCGGCCACGTTCTGGGGCATCCGCAAGCTCGCCGACGGCAGCCACCAGACCCAGAAGCTGAACACGCCCGACATCGTGCAGCCGACGAGCCTCGGCGTCGACTCCAACGGAGAGCTGTACCTCGTCAACGACCTGCCCGGCCAGCTGCACAAGATCTCGTTCGGCCAGGTCACGCCGCCGGCGCCCTGCCGCGTCACCTACGAGACGCAGGTCTGGGGCACCGGCTTCCGCGCCACTGTCAAGGTAACCAACACCGGTCCCCTGCCGATCAACGGCTGGACGGTCGGCTGGACGTTCTCCGGACCGCAGCGGGTCGGCAGCTCCTGGAACGCCACCATCACCCAGAGCGGCGCGGCCGTCTCCGCGAAGAACCCCGGCTGGAACGGCACCATCGCACCCGGCGCCACGGCCGAGTTCGGCTTCCTGGGCACACCCGGCGGCGCGCAGCCCGCGCCGGCCGCCTTCACGCTCAACGGCAACACCTGCGGGTAGGGAATCCGGCGGCCGGGCTCAGGTCCCGGGTCCGGCCGCCGGACCCACCCCCGTTACCCCGCTACGCGCCCGCCGAATCCAGGCGCGCAAGCTGCTCGGCCTCCAGCTTGACGTCCAGGGCGGGCAAGGCCGCCGCGAACTGTTCGACCGTGCGCGGCCCGAGCAGCGTCACCATCGCCGGATCGGTCTGGTGCAGCAGCCAGGCGATGACGAGCTGGTTAGGCGTGACGCCCAATTCCCCCGCCAGGTCGGTGAGGACGGCCAGCCGCGCCTCGGCGTCCGGCCCCTCGTACGCGGACATCATGTCGTGCCCGCGCCGCTTTTCCGGGTCGTCGTAGATTCCCTTGAGGATCGGCGAGTACGCGACGAGCGTGACCTCCGGGTTGGCCCGCAGGAAGTCCATCTGCTCGTCGTCCACGATGGACGCGTGCGAAAGCCCGGCCCGCCGCCGCAGGTAGCTGTGCTGCTGCTGCAACGCGACCGGCGCCACCCACCCGTTGCGTGAGGCCACCTGCCGCACCCGCTCCAGCCGCCAAGTGCGCACATTGGACCATCCGATGTAGCGCACCTTGCCGGCCTTGACCACCTCGTCCAGCGCCCGCAACGTCTCTTCGATCGGCGTGTTCCGGTCGTCGACGTGCACGTAGTACAGGTCGATGTGGTCGGTACCGAGCCGCCGCAGGCTGTCGTCGACCGCACGCCGCAGCGTGTCACCGCCCGCGCCCTCGTACTCATTGCGCACGACCTCCCACGGCGCGCCCCGCACCTCGTCGGCGCGCTCGACCCACGCACTCCCCTTGGTGGCGAGGAAGACGTCGTCCCGCCGCCCCCGCTTGGCAAACCACCGGCCGAGCAACGCCTCGCTCTCCCCACCGCGGGCTCCGGGCGCGGTCCACCAGGCGTAGCAGTTGGCGGTGTCGACAAAGCTCCCGCCCGCCGCGAGATAGCGGTCGAGGATCTCGAACGAATCGGCCTCGCTGGTGCGGGTCCCCATGAGCATCGCGCCGAGAGCGAGCCGGCTGACCCGCTCCCCCGTGTCTCCGAGTGCAACGGTATCCATGACGCCGACGCTAGGACTTCGAGCGCACGCGAAGTCAAAGCCCATTTTCAAAAAGCACATTTGCCCACGTCCGCGTCACCTGCGGACCGCATGCTCCCGCGGGCACCGCTCCGGCCGGCGGCTCGCAGCGCTCGCCGAGACCCCCGGCCTCCACTGCCAGCTCCGCGCGACAAGCCCACCAGCGCGCGCTTCCACGACCGCGGTTCTCCGCTCCTTCAGGTTTGTCTGGTTGCGGCTAGCGCGCCTCCGGCGGAGCATGGGGCTTCGCACGCCGGCTGCGGCTTGGCGGGTTGGGCCAACGACCATCGCTACCCACGCGCGCCGATCAAGGGACCAGACGACCCTCCCGCCGGCTAGTCAGGGGATATTTCCGGACCACCATGGGTTCGCCGCGCGAGCTTCGCAAGCCCGGTGCCCACCACGCTTCGGTGATCGTTAGCCCAAAACCCGCGTCCGTGCCGGCGTGTCACACGGGTTCCGGGCTAACGATCACGACGCCTCCCAAATCCCGAGCCGATCGTCCCGTCACCTGGGAGATGCAGGTCTGCGGCGGCCGCATCGCATGATCGTTAGCCCGTTATGGGCGTGGTCTTCGGCGTGTCACAGCCATTTCGGGCGAACGATCATGACGCCCCCACACGCCGAGCCACATCCCCAAACAGTGGGAAAGGTAGGCCGGCGATCATCGTGTTTCGCGGCCCGGCCACCTCTAAGCCGCAGCCAGCGGGCGAAGCCCGAGCCGTGCCGTATGCCGTCGTCCACCCGCACGGGGAGCAGACCAGCGCCGGGGCCGCCACGACCCGCGCACCGTGACGATCAGACGGCGGCTGGCGGCCCCGGCGCTGGCCTGCTCGGCTCAGCCTGGACGACGGCATACGACACGGCTCCCCACCGCAACCACCCACCAAGAACGGTGAACAAGCCGGGAACGGCCCGGCCGGAGCCCGAGGCCCCGCCGGAGGCGCAGCAGTAACCGCAACCACAAACCGCTGAGCAAGGGACAAGCGGCTCCTAGATTTCGAAGTTCCCCGGGCTGGTGACGCTGCGTCAGGATTTCGCAGGTAGGGGCTTGTCCCGCGGAGCCGGCAGTGGACGGCCGGGGGTTTCGGCGAGCGCTGCGAGCCGCCGGCCGGGAGCGGTGCCCGCGGGAGCATACGGTCTACAGCTGACGCGGACGTGGGCAAATATGTCCGCCCGAAGGGCGAGAAGCCCGACGCCGAAAGTCTCTACAGCGCCCTGCGGAGCCAGTCCTCGACGCCGGCGACGTGGACCGTCGCCCAGGAGCGGGCCAGCTCGGGCTGGCGCGAGGCGATGGCCTCCAGGATCGCGGCGTGCTGTTCGCGGGTCTTGGCGACCGCGCCCTCCTGGGTGAGGCCGCGCCAGATGCGGGCGCGGGTGGTGGGGCCGGAGAGGCTGTCGATGAGTGAGCAGAGCACGTTGTTGCCGGAGCCGGCCGCGATCCGCCGGTGAAACTCGAGGTCGTTGGCGACCAGCGCGTCGATGGTGGGTTCTTCGCCGAGCTCGGCGAGCACCTCGCGCAGGCCGTCGATGTCGTCGTCGGTCATCCGTTGGGCGGCCAGGGCGGTGGCGGAGGGTTCGAGGATGCGCCGCACCTCGAGGAACTCCAGCACCGTGTCGTCGCGGTGGAAGTCGACGACGAAGCTCAGCGCGTCGAGCAGGAGGCCGGGCGCGAGGCTTGTCACGTAGGTGCCGTCGCCCTGGCGTACGTCGAGCACGCGGATGAGCGAGAGGGCCTTGACGGCTTCGCGCAGGGAGTTGCGGGAGAGGCCGAGGCGTTCGGCGAGGTCGGCCTCGCGCGGGAGCCGGTCGCCGGGGCGCATCTCCCCGGACACGATCATGCCTTTGATCTTGTCGATCGCCTCGTCGGTGACCGCCATATGTCGCCCTCCCACCCAGATCGCCGGTGCCTCCGGGCTACGGTCGTAGATCGTACGTCCGTAGCGCCGTGCCGCCGAACACATCGGCCCGCTCGGTCGCGGACAGCGGCGGTAGCGCGTCGGCGAGCGCCTGCTTCACGCGGCCGTAGGGGGCGGCCAGCAGGCAGACCGGCCAGTCCGAGCCGAACATCAGGCGCTCGGGGCCGAACGCGTCCACCGCCACCGCCACGAACGGGGCCAGGTCGCCCACCGTCCACGTGCTCCAGTCGGCCTCGGTGACGAGGCCGGAGAGCTTGGCGGTGACGTTGCGGAGGGCGGCGAGCGCGTGCAGGGCACCGCGCCAGGTTTCCGAGGCGCCGGCGGCGATCGGCGGCTTGCCGAGGTGGTCCAGCACGAAGCGGACCTCCGGCAGCTCGCCGGCGAGGCGGGCCGCCGCGGCCAGCTGGTCGGCGCGCACCACGAGGTCGAACGGGAGCCCGGCGGCCGCGACGGTACGCAGGCCGCGGCGCACGTCCGCGCGGTCGAGGTAGCCGGGGTCCTTCTCCCCCTGCACCTGGGAGCGGATACCCACCAGGCGCTCGCCGCCGGGCAGGGCGCGGTAACCGGCGAGGGTGTCGGCTAGCGCCGGGTCGGCCGGGTCGGCCCACGCCACCACGCCGGCGATCAGCGGGGAGTCCTTGGCGTGCCCGAGCAGCAGGGCCGCCTCGGCGGTGTCGCACCGCCCGCCCTCGACCAGGACGGTCCGCGCCACGCCGGTGCCCTCGACCGCGGCGGCCAGGTCGTCGGGGCCGAAGGTGCGGCGGATCGGGGCGAGGCTCGGCTGGTCGAGCCAGGTGTACCCCTGGTCGGCGCCCCACAGGTGGTGGTGGGCGTCGACGACGGTCATGTGCCGCCGCCCGGCACCGGGGCGTCGGGGCGGAGCAACCCTTCGGCGACGAGGTCGGCCCACAGCTCCTTCGGTGGCGGGTCGGCGTGCGCGAGGGCGGCGTTGCGGCGTACCTGGTCGGGGTCCTGCGCACCGACCACGACCGACGCGACGGCCGGATGCGCCGCCGCGAACGCGATCGCCGCGGCCGGGAGCGACGTGCCGTGCCGGGCGCAGGTGGCGGCGAGCGCGCGGGCCCGGTCGAGCACAGTGGACGGTGCCGGGCCGTACTCGTACGGCAGGCCCTGGTGCGGCCGATCCTCGGCGAGCAGCCCGCTGTTGAAGACGCCCGCCACGACGGCGCCGACGCCGCGCCGCGCGCACTCGGGCAGCAGCGTGTCGAGGGCGGGCTGTTCGAGCAGGGTGTACCGGCCGGCGATCATCACGAAGTCGACGCCGGTGTCGCGGGCGAAGCGGTGCAGCACCTCCCATTGTTTGCTGCCCACGCCGACCGCCCGCACCACGCCCTGTGCCCGCAGGTCGGCCAGCGCCGGGTACGCCTCGTCGAGCGCCGCCGCCATGTGGTCTTCCGGGTCGTGGACGAGCACCAGGTCGACCCGGTCGAGGCCGAGCCGGGCGAGGCTCTCGTCGAGCGAGCGGCGTACCCCGTCGGCGCTGAAGTCCCACACCCGGCGGTGGTCGGCGGGCACCGCGAAGCCCTCGCCGTCGCGGCGGCCGGCGCCCGCCGGGTCGGGCACGAGCCGGCGCCCGACCTTGGTGCTGACCACGTACTCGGCTCGCGGCAGGCCGCGGACCGCCGCGCCGAGGCGGCGCTCGGAGAGGCCCAAGCCGTAGTGCGGCGCGGTGTCGAAGTAGCGGATGCCGGCGTCCCAGGCGGCGGCGACGGTGCGGGCGGCGGTGGCGTCGTCGACCTCGTGGTAGAGGTTGCCGAGCTGGGCGCAGCCCAGGCCCAGCCGGCCGAGCTCTACTGGCCTGGTCGCTCGCTCAGCGTCGTCGTGGTCCCGGTCCGCCGGGCCCCGCTCACTCGTAGCATTCACGGCAGCTCCCAGACCAGCTTGATCCCGGAGTCGGCGCCGGAGTAGTCGTCTTCGACCTCGAGGAGCTCGGCCATCCGGGCCTGCCACGGGATGTTGGCCGGATGGTCGCGGAGCGCGTCCCGCATCTCCTTGTAGTCGTCGACCTCGACCAGGTGGAAGAGGTCGCGGCCGTCGCGCCAGATCCGCCAGGCGTGCACGCCGGCCGCCCGCAGCGCGGCGTCGAGCTCCGCCGGGATCGTCGCGTGGACCTCCTCGTACTCGCTCTCCTTGCCCGGCTTCAATCGGGTGTGCAGCGCGATGCGGTGGAACGGCCGCCCGATGGTGCGGCCAGCGCCGGGTGTCGACGCTGAGTCTGATGGTTCCCTCGCAAGCTCGGTCACGGCGAACCTCCGATGTTTGGTGTGGGCTCACGGCTGCCGCAGGCGCAGGCCCTGCATCCCGCCGTCGACGGCGAGGACCGTGCCGGTGGTGGACGCGGCGGCCGGGCTGGCCAGGAACACGATCGCGGCGGCCACGTCCTCGGCGCTGACCAGCCGACCGGTGGGCTGGCGGGCGCGGAGCGCGGCGAGCTCGGCCTCCGGGTCGGCCGCGGTGTCGAGCAGGCGGCGCACCCACGGCGTGTCGACGGTGCCGGGGTTGACGCAGTTGACCCGGATGCCCTCGCGCACGTGGTCGGCGGCCATCGCCAGGGTCAGCGACTGCACCGCACCCTTGCTGGCACTGTAGAGCGCCCGCGCGGGCAGGCCGACGGTGGCCGCGATCGAGCAGGTGTTGACGATCGCGGCGTGCGGTGAGGCGCGCAGGTGCGGCAGCGCGGCGCGGGTGACCCGCACGATGCCGACCACGTTGACGTCGAGCACGCGCAGCCACTCGTCGTCGGGGTTGGTCTCGACGGTGCCCTGCGCGCCGATCCCGGCGTTGTTGACGAGCACGTCGAGGCCGCCGAGCGCGTCCGCCGCCGCGGCGACCCCGGCGCGCACCGACGCGTCGTCGCGCACGTCGGTGCCGAATCCCAGCAGTGGCTCGGGCAGCCCCTCGGGCTTGAGGTCGAGGCACGCCACCCGGGCGCCCCGCGCGGCGAGCAGCTGGGCCGTCGCCAGCCCGATGCCGGACGCGCCACCGGTGACGACGGCGCGCCGGCCCGCGAAGTCTGTCAGCTCCATATTGGACCGTCCGGATAGGAGTAGTCGACAAGCGTCTCCGGCCGCATCGTAGCGCTGAAACCGGGCGCGGTCGGCGCGACGTACCGCCCGTCGCGCACCACCGCCGGGTCGACGAAGTGCTCGTGCAGGTGGTCCGCGAACTCGATGACGCGGTCGTCCATGCTCGTCGACACCGCCACGAAGTCGAACATGGACAGATGCCGGACCATCTCGCACAGGCCCACGCCGCCGGCGTGCGGGCAGACCGGCACGCCGTACTTGGCCGCCAGCAACAGGATCGCCACGTTTTCGTTGACCCCGGCGACGCGGACGGCGTCGATCTGCACGTACGACACCGCGCTCAGCTGGAGCAACTGCTTGAAAACCACCCGGTTTTGCACGTGCTCGCCGGTGGCCACCCCGATCGGAGCGATCTGCCGGGCGATCGCGGCGTGGCCGAGCACGTCGTCGGGGCTGGTCGGCTCCTCCACCCACCACGGCTCGAACTCGGCCAGCGCCCGCACCCACTCCACCGCCGCGCCCACGTCCCACCGCTGGTTGGCGTCGATGGCGATGCGCACGTCCGGCCCGCACACGTCGCGGGCGATCCGCAGGCGCCGTACGTCGTCCGCGAGGTCGGCGCCGACCTTCAGCTTGACCTGCTTGAACCCCTGCTCGACGGCCTCCTTGCACAGGCGGCGGAGCTTGTCGTCGTCGTAGCCGAGCCAGCCCGGCGTGGTGGTGTAGGCGGGGTAGCCGCCGTCGAGCAGCGCCGCCTCCCGCTCGGCCCGGCCGGGCTCCGCGCGGCGCAGGATCTCCAGCGCCTCGTCGGGGGTGAGCGCGTCCGTCAGGTACCGGAAGTCGACGAGCGCGACGAGCTCCTCGGGCGACATGCGTGCGAGCAGCCGCCACAGCGGAAGGCCGGCACGCTTGGCCTTGAGGTCCCAGAGCGCGTTGACCACGGCCGCGATCGCCATGTGCATCACGCCCTTCTCCGGGCCCAGCCAGCGCAGCTGCGAGTCGTGCACGAGGTCTCGCCACACCCCGCCGAGGTCGTCGAGCGTGGCCTCCAGGGGCCGGCCGACCAGGTAGGGCGCGAGCGCCGCGATCGCCGCGGACTGCACGTCGTTACCCCGCCCGATCGTGAACGCGAAGCCGTGCCCCTCGTGCCCGTCCGGCGCGTCCGTGCGGAGCACCACGTAGGCGGCCGAGTAGTCCGGATCGGGGTTCATCGCGTCGGAGCCGTCCAACTCCCGGGACGTCGGAAACCGGATGTCATAGGTGTCCAGCGCGACGATCCTCATACATCCGATGTCTACCAGTCCCCTCCGACCGGCACAAGGACACAGCCCCTGTGGGATAGTTGTCGCGATGATCACCATCAGCCCCCTCCGCCCGGAGGACCGCGCCGCATGGGAGGTCCTGGCCCGCGGCTACAAGGCGTTCTACGAGACGCCGGTGCCCGACGAGGGCTACACGGAAACCTGGCGCCGCCTGCTCGGCCCCGAAGACCTGCACGGCACCGGCGCCTGGCTGGACGGCCGGCTGGTCGGCATCGCGCACTACCTCTTCCACGCCACGGTCTGGCAGCCCGACTACTGCTACCTCCAGGACCTCTTCGTCGACGAGACCGCCCGCGGCAAGGGCGCCGCCCGCGCACTCATCGAGGAGGTGGCCCGCGCCGCCCGCACCCGCGGCGCCGCGCGCCTCTACTGGACCACGAAACAGGACAACGTGACAGCGCGGGCCCTCTACGACAAGGTCGCCGTCTTCACCGGCTTCATCCGGTACGACTACGCCGCCCCGGCCTAGAGACCTTTCGGGGTCCGGGTCGCCGCTCGTCGCGGCGTTGCTTCAAGGCAGATTTGCCCACGTCCGCGTCAGCGGCGGACCGTATGCTCCCGCGGGCACCGCTCCCGGCCGGCGGCTCGCAGCGCTCGCCGAAATCCCCGGCCGTCCACTGCCAGCTCCGCGAGACAAGCCCCGCCCGGGGTCTTCGCGGGGCCTACCTGCGCCATCCTGACGCAGCGTAACCAGCCAAAGGGACCAGACTTCGAGATCTAGCAGACTTAGGGTTGAAATAGCGCCCTAACCCTCCTAGATCTCGAACCTCGCGCCGCTCACACCCTCGTGGCGGTTACACACGGCGACGACAACCCCGTTGCCTTCCCGGATCGCCGATTCGGGAACGGGCATTGTGGACAAACGCCGACCACCGCCTGACGCGAGCCCGTCACCCCGCCCCCTTTCCTGCCGGCCGGTCGCGCGCAGGGGTGAGCGCGACCAACGGCGGACGGGTGAGGCCGCGGGAGCAACGGTCCGGACCACGACGGACATCGCGGTAGCTCAAATCTCTGTCCAAATAGGGGTCGAAGCCACCCCGACTCCGAAAGGTCTCTAGTGACCTTCCACCCCCAGACCAGCGGCGCCCCGCACTCACCGCAACCAACAGCGGAGCTGGAGCCCGCGGGAGCAACGACGGGCGACCACACGCGGACGCGGGCATACAAAGAGGTTCGCAACAAACGAGCACGTCGCCGCCTAAGGTGACGGCGTGACCCACACGTCTGCCAGGCGGCCCTGGTACCGGCCGATGGTGGCCCGCCACCCCGACGAGCCGCACCGCGCGTCGACTCCGCTCGAGCTCTTCTTCGACCTGTGCTTCGTGGTCGCGGTCGCGCAGGCGGCCGCCCAGCTGCACCACGACGTCGCCGAGGACCACATCGGGCACGCGGTGCCCAGCTACCTGATGGTGTTCTTCGCGATCTGGTGGGCGTGGATGAACTTCACCTGGTTCGCGTCCGCCTACGACACCGACGACGACGTGTACCGGATCACCACGCTGGTGCAGGTCACGGGCGCGCTCGTGCTGGCGGCCGGGGTGCCTCGCGCGTTCGCGGACGCGGACTTCTCGGTGATCACGTACGGCTACGTGCTCATGCGGCTGGCCATGGTCGTGCAGTGGCTGCGGGTGGCGCACACCGACGTGCACCCGGGGCGGCGGGCGGTCGGGCGGCGGTACGCGATCGGCATCACGCTCGTCCAGGTCGGCTGGGTGCTGCGCCTCGTGCTCCAGGACGGGGTACTCCCGGACGCGGCGCTGGTGCCCGGCTTCGTGCTGCTGGTGCTGGCCGAGCTCGCGGTGCCGATCTGGGCCGAGCGGGTGGCCGAGACGACGTGGCACCCGGAGCACATCGCCGAGCGGTACGGGCTGTTCACCATCATCGTGCTCGGCGAGTCGATCCTGGCCGCCAGCGTCGCGGTGCAGAGCGCGCTCGACGAGGACGCCGAGCTCGGCGGCCTGCTGCGGGTGGCGGGTCCGGGCATCGTGATCGTGTTCGGGATGTGGTGGCTGTACTTCGACCGCCCGGCCAGCCGGCTGCTCACGTCGATGCGGGTGGCCCTCTTCTGGGGGTACGGCCACTATCTGATCTTCGCCTCGGCCGCGGCGGCCGGTGCGGGGCTGGCGGTCGCCGTGGACTACGAGACGCACAAGGCGCACCTGGGCGGCGTCGCGGTCGGTTACGCGGTGGCGGTGCCGGTCGCCGTGTACCTGTTCAGCGTCTGGCTCCTGCACGTGCGGCCGCACCAGCGGGGGTTGATCGTCGTGGCGTACCCGGCCGCCGCGGTACTGGCGTTGCTGGCGCCGCTCACGCCCGAGCCGGTGCCGGTGACGGCGGCCGTGGTGGCCGCGCTGGTCGCGACGACGGTGGTGGCCGCACACCGCGGAGACGAGCGCCTGGCGCCTTCCCTATCCACGTAAACGCGGCGGTGTGGCGGCCAGCGCGTCCCGGACCGGAGCGTCCCACAGGCGGGCGGCCGCCGCGGGATCCACCGTCACCTGGCGGGCGCGGCGCAGCAGCAGGTGGTCGGCGATCCGCCAGAGGGTGTCCTCGACGGCTGCGAGGTCGGCGTCGTCCAGGTCGGGGCGGCGCCGCGCCAGCCGCTCCCGCTCCGCGCGCACGATGAGGCCGACGCGGTACGCCAGGTCGTCGTGCCAGCAACCACCATCGATCGACACGCGTACACTTTAATACTACCAGCCGTAGTAGTCATCGCCCCCAAGGGAAGATCGGGCGGCGCCGTTTAGGCTCATGCTGGTGGACGAGATGGACTGGGCTCTGCTGCGTGAGCTTCAGCGGGACGCCCGGCTGTCCTACAGCGAGCTGTCCCGCCGCGTGCACCTCTCGCCGCCCGCCGTGGCCGAGCGGGTGCGGCGGCTGGAGCGCATCGGCGTGGTGACCGGCTACCACGCGCACGTCGACCTGGCCAAGGCCGGCCGCCACGTGGTCGCGGTGATCCGGATGTCCTGCTACGGCGCGCGCTGCGTGCTGCGCGACCCGGACGTGGCCGCCTGGCCGGAGGTGCTGGAGATCCACCGCGTCACCGGCGACGCCTGCTGCATCCTCAAGGTGGCGACGCGCGCCATGGAGGAGTTCGAGGCGGTCATCGACCGGCTGGCGCCGTACGGGCAGCCCTCCAGCACGATGGTGCTCTCGACACCCCTCTCCTGGCGCCCCGTGGATCCCTAGCCGCGCGCCACCAGCTCCGCGATCTGCACGGCGTTGAGCGCGGCGCCCTTGCGCAGGTTGTCGCTGGAGCAGAAGAACGAGATGCCGTGCTCGACGGTCTCGTCGGCGCGGATCCGCCCCACGTACGTCGGGTCCTTGCCGGCCGCCTGGATCGGGGTGGGCACGTCGGACAGCTCCACGCCGGGCGCGGCGGCGACCAGCTCCCGCGCCCGCGCGGGGCTCAGCGGCGCCGCGAAGCGGGCGTTGACCTGGAGCGAGTGCCCCGTGTAGACCGGCACCCGCACGCACGTGCCGGCCACCTTCAGCTCCGGGATGCCGAGGATCTTGCGGCTCTCGTTGCGGAGCTTCTGCTCCTCGTCGGTCTCGTCGGAGCCGTCGTCGACGATCGAGCCGGCCAGCGGCAGCACGTTGAAGGCGATCGACCGCGCGTACACCCGGGGGGCCGGGATCTGCACCGCCTCACCGTCGAAGGCCAGCTCGGCGGCGCGGTCGGCGACCTTGCGCACCTGCTCGTCGAGCTCGGCCACGCCGGCCAGGCCGCTGCCGGACACCGCCTGGTAGGTGGCCACCACCATGCTCACCAGCCCGGCCTCCGCGTGCAGCGGGCGCAACACCGGCATCGCGGCCATGGTCGTGCAGTTCGGGTTGGCGATGATGCCCTTGGGCCGGTGCGCGGCGGCGTCGGGGTTGACCTCCGACACCACCAGGGGTACCTCCGGGTCCATCCGCCACGCCGAGGAGTTGTCGATCACGACCGCGCCGGCCTCGGCGACGCGCGGCGCCAGCTCCTTGGCGGTGCCCTTCCCGGCCGAGAAGAGCACGATGTCGAGCCCCCGGTAGTCGGCCGTGGCCGCGTCCTCCACCGTGACCTCGGTGTCGCCCCACGGCAGCGGCCGCCCGGCGGAGCGCGCGGAGGCGAAAAGGCGGAGACGCTCCACGGGGAAGGCCCGCTCGGCCAGCACCCGCCGCATGACGCCACCCACCTGGCCGGTGGCACCCACAATCCCGATCTGCATGGCCGCCACGCTACCTGTCCCCGATATCGGCGGCAGCGATGAATTCCCAGGGTGTGGGCGGTCTTACCCCGGATGGCGCGGTGTAAATGGCCGCGAAATGTCGGAGGGGTACGGCACGATGGTGCCGTTCTGGAAGGGGTGATGATGGAAATCGCGATCGAGGCAGACGGCCTCGTCAAGAAATACGGCTCCGTGGTGGCCCTCGACGGCCTAGATCTTTCGGTGCCGCAGGGCACGGTGATGGGCCTGCTGGGGCCCAACGGGGCCGGTAAGACCACCGCGGTGCGGGTGTTCACGACGCTGCTCAAGCCCGACGCGGGCCGCGCCCGGGTGGCCGGCCTCGACGTGGTCGCCGACGCCCGCCGGCTGCGCGGCATGATCGGCCTCTCGGGGCAGTACGCGGCGGTCGACGAGCACCTCACCGGCTTCGAAAACCTCGACATGGTGGGCCGCCTCTACGGCTTCACGGCGAAGGCGAGCCGGTCGCGGGCGCGCGAGCTGCTGGCGCGTTTCGACCTGGAGGAGGCCGCCGACCGCCCGGTAAAGGGCTACTCGGGCGGCATGCGGCGCCGGCTCGACCTGGCCGGTGCGCTTGTCGCGCAGCCGCCGGTGCTGTTCCTCGACGAGCCGACCACCGGCCTCGACCCGCGCAGCCGCCTCGACGTGTGGGATCTGATCTCCGAGCTCGTGGCGGCCGGCAGCACGCTGCTGCTCACCACGCAGTACCTGGAGGAGGCCGACCAGCTGGCCAGCCGGATCGCCGTGATCGACCACGGCAAGGTGATCGCGCTCGGCACCTCCGACGACCTCAAGGCACAGGTCGGCGGCGAGCGGCTGGAGCTGACCGTCAGTACGCCGGCCGACATCTCGAGCGCCACCGCGGTGCTCTCCCCCCTCGCCTCCGGCGAGATCACCGTCGACGAGACGGCCCGCCGCCTCACCGTCCCCGTGACCGGTGGCGCGTCCGCGCTGATGGAGAGCCTGCGCCGGCTCGACGCCGAGGCGGTCAAGGTGCTCGACGTGGGGCTGCGCCGCCCGAGCCTCGACGACGTGTTCCTGACGCTGACCGGCCACGCCGCCGAGGAGGAGCAGTCGTGACCACCGAGTCCGTGATGGCCAACCCGACCCTCAAGCCGCTGCGCGACGGCATCACCGTCGCCCGGCGCAATCTCATCAAGATCAAGCGAGTGCCCGACCTGCTGGTCTTCTCCACGCTCTCGCCCATCATGTTCGTGCTGCTGTTCGCCTACGTGTTCGGCAGCGCGATCGACGTGCCCGGCGTCTCCTACCGCGAATACCTGATGGCCGGCATCTTCACCCAGACGGTGCTCTTCGGCTCGACGCTCACCGGCTACGGCCTGGCCGACGACATCCAGAAGGGCATCGTCGACCGCTTCCGCTCGCTGCCGATGGCCCGCTCGGCGCTGCTCGTCGGCCGCACCACCAGCGACCTGGCCAACAACATCATCGTCATCATCGTGATGTCGCTGACCGGCCTGGTCGTCGGCTGGCGCATCCACTCGTCGGTGCTGGAGGCGCTGGGCGGCTTCGCGCTGCTGCTGCTGTTCGCGTACGCGTTCTCGTGGGTCTTCGCCGTGGTCGGCCTCTCGGTGCGCAGCCCCGAGGTGGTCAACAACGCCAGCTTCATCTTCATCTTCCCGCTGACGTTCATCGCCAACACCTTCGTGGGCGTGACCGACCTGCCGGGGCCGCTGAAGGCGTTCGCGGAGTGGAACCCTGTGTCCGCGGTGACGCAGGCGGCGCGGGAGCTGTTCGGCAACACCAATCCGGCCGTGCCCCAGCCGGATGCCTGGCCCCTTCAGCACCCGGTGATCACCAGCCTTGCCTGGGTCGCGGTGCTGTTGGCGATCTCGGTGCCGCTGGCGGTCAACCGCTACAAGAAGGCCGCCTCGCGGTAGGGCCTTCGCACGACTGGAACACCAGTGCTGTTATCCGAGCGGTTTGACAGCACTGGTGTTCCAGTCGTCGCGACTTTCCGCTCACGATCATCGCCGCGCGCGGGCCGGCCATCGCCAGGCGCGGGCCAGCCATCGCGGGCGCGCGGGCCAGCCACCGCGGGCGCGCGGGCCAGCCATCGCCGGGCGCGCGGGCCAGCCTCAGGGCCAGCGGTCGTCCGGATGTGGCGGGCGGTAGGGGTCCGGGGCGGCTGGGCCGCGGCGTGGCCGACGCTCGCCCGGCACGTAGCGCTCGCCGTCCGGATCGCCCGCCGCGTAGCGCTCGCCGCGCGGCGGGGCGTATCGGGCGTCCCGCGGAGGCTGGCCGGCCCCGGTCTGCGCGCCGACCCCGCTCTGTGCGGCGTCGTCGCGCGGGCCCGCGGGCGCGCGGCGCTGAGCCGGCGGGCGGCGCTCCGGCGCCTGCTCCCCCACGCGCGGCCGCCCACCCGGGCCACCGCGCGGATCACGCACGCCCGGAGCGCCCCGGCCCACCGACGGCGCCGGGTATTGGTCGTCAGTGGTGCCGCGCCCACGTGCGGGGCGAGCGGCCGCCGGCGGCCTGTCCGGCTCCCGGCCGGCAGGGCGGTAGACCCTCTCGGACGCGTCACCACGACCCGACGCCCTGTCCGGCTCCCGCCCGGCAGGACGGTAGACCCTCTCCGACGCCTCACCACGACCCGGCGCCGCCCGCCGGCCAGCCGGCTCCCGGTCGGGCGGACGGTAGAGCCTGTCGGGCGCGTCGCCGCGATTCGGCGCCGCCCGGCGGGCGGCCGGCGGCGGAGGTCCCGCGGCCCTGGCGCCGCCTGGGCGGGTCCGCGCGCCGGCGCCCAGGGCGGCGCGGCGTTCGGCCAGGGCGGCCCGGCGGGCGCGCACGACGGCGCGTCTGCGGCCGGCCGCCAGCAGCATCACGAGCACTATCGCCACCAACGCGACCGTCAGGCCGATCACGGCGGCCGAGGACGAGCCCGGCACCCCGTCCGCGGGGCGGGCGGCGCCCTCGGCCGCCGTGGCCGCGCCGTCGGGGGTGGGTGTCGGCTCGGGGTCCAGCTCGCCGGGGTCGACGAGGCGGCCGACCGAGGCGCCGGCCGGCAACGCGAAGCCCCAGTCGAGCAGCTTGCCGGTCTGCTCGGACGCGCGGATCGGCCGCGCCTCGGCGCCGAGCACCGCGGCCACCAGCGTGCGGTCGCCGCGCTTGGCGGCGCCGACGAACGAGTGGCGGGCCAGCGTCGTGAAGCCGCTCTTGCCGCCCAGCGCGCCGGGGTACTTCTGCAACAGGCCGTTGTCGTTCTGGATCTGGAAGCCGCGCGTGTCCTTGGGCGGTTGGGGCGGGATCTTCGCCGTGCGCGCCGCCACGTACTTGCGGAAGTCGGGCATCGCGAACGCGGCGCGGGCGATCAGCACCAGGTCGTACGCGCTGGTGAACTGCCCCGCCCCGTCGAGCCCCGAGGGCGTGACCGCGTGGGTCTGTAGGGCGCCCAGGCGGCGGGCCTCGGCGTTCATCATGGCGACGCCGCCGGCCCGGCCCTTGTCACCGCCGCCGACGCGGGCCAGCACGTTGGCGGCGTCGTTGCCGGAGTCGAAGAGCAGGCCGTACCAGAGCGTTTCGATCGGGTACTTGCCGCCTTCGAGCAGGCCGACCGCGGAGCTGCCGCTCTCGATGTCGAGGTCGCCGCGCGTCACTTGCACGACCTGCTTGGGGTCGAGCTTGGGGATCATCGTGGCGGCCAGCAGCACCTTCTGCACGCTCGCCGGCGTCTGGTATCCGTGCGCGTCGCACGCCCCGAGGACCTGGCCGGTGTCCAGGTCGGCGACCAGCCACGTGCTGGCGGTGAGCTTCGGCGGCGCGGGCGCGCCGGCGGGGATCGCGAGGCCGGTGGTGGCGAGCGCCTCGCCGCCGACCCGCGCGTTGGCCGGGTCGAGGGCGGGCGCCTTCGGCTTGGGCGGGCGCTTTGGGGGCGGCGAGAGCTTTTCGGTGGGGCACGGCACCGCCGGGGCAGCCTTCGCGACCGGCCCCACCGCCTCGGCTGGCCCGGCCTTCGCGACCGGCCTCACCACCGGCGCCGCCTTCGCGACCGGCGCGTCCTCCGCGAGCGGCGCGGCCACCGCGAGCGGCGCGGCCACCGCGACCGGGGCCGCAGCGGCGACCGGGGCGGCCATGGCGACCGGCGCGGGTCCCAACACGGCCGCGAGCACCGAGCCAACCAATGCCGCGACCAGGACCCGTCCGTTCATCGCGATCAGGCTAGCCAAACAGAGGAGTCCTCGCATCCCCCGGTGGCGCTGAGCCGCGAATCAGGGCCGGCCGCGCTCAGAGCCCGGCCGCGCTCAGGCCAGGAGCGAGCGCAGCTCCGCGTCGAGGTCGACGTATCCGCCCTCGCGGCCGCGCGGCACGATCGCGAGCATATCGGCCGCGAACCGGCACAGCGGCAGCCGCGGCAGGTCGATGCCGAGCACGTCGCGGCCGTTGCGCAGCACCACGCTCACCACGGTGCCGCCGGGCTGTAGGCCGACCAGCACATCGCCCTGCCCGGCCGTGCCGGTCAGGCCCGCGATCAGCAGGTCGCGCGCGAACACCCAGCACGACGCCGCCGTCGCGTCGGCGCTGACGATCAAGTGGACCGCGTACGGGTCGTCCGCGGCATAGCCCAGCCCGACGCTGACCCTGCCGTCCACCGTCGCCGAATACGCATGGCCCTCCAGGAGCTGCCATGCCGAGCGCTTCGTCGCCAACCCATCCTCCTCGTCGAAGACCTTATATGTACGTTGGCAACAGCGCTTCGGTTGAACCCGAAAAGACACATAGGCAAAACCGAGCGTGACCGGGGGCACACGCGCACAGGATGGTCACCCGGAACGCGGACCCGAGGTGGCAGTCTGGAGGTCATGCGGACGCGCACCGATCTTGTCGAAGACCTCATGAGCCGGTTCCCGCACATCCCGCGGGAGGCCGTGCTCAAGGAAGATCTGCTCCGCGGGGGCATGGCGTTCGACGAGTCGGTGCTCACCGACGGTGACGACGGCGAGGTCAAGCCGAAGTCGTACTTCATCTTCTCCTTCGACCACCGCACGCTCCCCGAGCTCGGCGCCGCCGCCCTGCGCCGCCCGCCGGAGGAGGTCGTGCTCACCGGTGGGCCCTACGAGCTGCGCCGCACCGTGGTGTCCGTGCGGGTCAACCCGGACTCCCCGTACCGCGTGATGGCGGGCGACGACGGCGTGGCGCGCCTGCACCTCGACGGCCGGCCGATCGCGGACGTCGGGCTCCCGCCGATGCCCGACTACTACCGCCACACCCTCGCCAACGGCAAGTCGGTGATGGAGGTGGCGCCCACGATCCAGTGGGGCTACCTGATCTACCTGACGGTCTTCCGGGTGTGCCAGTACTTCGGCGCCAAGGAGGAGTGCCAGTACTGCGACATCAACCACAACTGGCGGCAGCACAAGGCGGCGGGCCGGCCGTACACGGGCGTGAAGCCGGTCGAGGAGGTGCTCGAGGCTCTCGCGATCATCGACCGTTACGACACGGCCGGCACCTCCCACGCGTACACGCTGACCGGCGGCAGCGTGACGTCCAAGGTGGACGGTCTCGCGGAGGCCGACTTCTACGGGCGCTACGCCAAGGCGATCGAGGAGCGCTTCCCGGGCCGGTGGATCGGCAAGGTGGTGGCCCAGGCGCTGCCCCGCGCCGACGTGCAGCGCTTCCGCGACTACGGCGTGCAGATCTACCACCCCAACTACGAGGTGTGGGACAAGCGGCTCTTCGAGCTCTACTGCCCCGGCAAGGAGCGGTACGTGGGGCGCGAGGAGTGGCACCGCCGCATCCTCGAGTCGGCCGAGGTCTTCGGGCCGCGCAACGTGATCCCCAACTTCGTCGCCGGCATCGAGATGGCCGAGCCGTTCGGCTTCACCACGGTCGACGAGGCGATCGCGTCGACGACGGAGGGCCTCCAGTACTTCATGTCCCGCGGCATCCTCCCCCGCTTCACCACCTGGTGTCCGGAACCGACCACGCCGCTTGGCCGCACCAACCCGCACGGCGCGCCGCTGGAGTACCACATCCGGCTGCTCGAGACGTACCGCGCGACGATGGAGGCCAACGGCCTGTCGACTCCACCCGGGTACGGCCCGCCGGGCGCCGGCAACGCGGTGTTCTCGGTCAGCTCCTTCATGGACACGCTGCCGGCCGACGCGCCCGTGTCGGCGTGACAGTCCTCGTCTTCTCCCGGACCACGGGGTTTCGCCACGCCTCGATACCGGCGGGAATCGAGACGTTTCAGCAGCTGGCCGGCGACGTCGAGGCCACCGAGGACCCGGCCGCCCTGGAGCGCCTCGACGAGTTCGCCGCCGTCGTCTTCCTCAACACCAACGGCGAGGTGCTCACCGGCGCCGGGCGGGCGGCCCTGGAAAGGTTCGTGCGGGGCGGCGGCGGCTTCCTCGGCGTGCACTCGGCGGCGGCGACCGAGTACGACTGGCCGTTCTACGGTGAGCTCGTCGGCGCGTGGTTCGACCGGCACCCTGCCGTGCAGCCCGCCACGATCACCGTGTCCGATCCAGATCACCCGGCAACCGACCATCTCCCGACGGCGTGGGCGCGGGTCGACGAGTGGTACGACTTCCGCTCCCGGCCGGACGCGCGGGTGCTGCTGCGGGTCGACGAGTCGACGTACGAGGGCGGTGGCATGGGCGCCGACCACCCGGTCGCGTGGTGCCACGAGCGGCTCGGCGGCCGGTCCTTCTACACCGCGCTCGGCCACACGATCGAGTCCTACGCCGAGCCGGCATTTCGGCGACATCTCTCGAAAGCACTGCGCTGGGTAACTAACATATCCACGCATGGGCATTGATGAGAGAACATCTCGACGGGCCTTCATCGCGTCCGCGTCGGCGGCCGCCGCTGTGCCATTGATCGGTGCGGCGGCCCCGGCGTCGGCCGGCGGCCACGGGACACCACCCGGGCCGGGCCGCCCCATCCACCCCCAACGGCCGAGCCGCGCCCTCCGGGCACTGCTCGACGACATCGACCGCCGCCGCATCGAGGCCACCGTGCGCCGCCTCGTCGCGTTCGGCACCCGCCACACCCTTTCCAGCCAGGACGACCCCGTCCGCGGTATCGGCGCCGCGCGGGACTGGATCTTCGACCAGCTCAGCGGGTACGCCGCGGCGTCCGGCGGCCGGATGACCGTGGAGAAGCAGTCGTACACGCAGGAGCCAGGCCCGCGCATCCCGGTGCCGACGGTGATCAGCAACGTGCTGGCCACGCTGCGCGGCACCGTCTCCCCCGAGCGGGTGTACGTGATCTCGGGCCACTACGACTCGCGCGTCAGCGACGTGCTCAACGCGACCGCCGACTCCCCCGGCGCCAACGACGACGCGTCCGGCGTGGCGGTGGTGATGGAGCTCGCCCGGCTCTTCGCCACCCGGCCGACCGCGGCCACGCTCGTCTTCACCGCGGTCGCCGGTGAGGAGCAGGGCCTGTTCGGCTCGGCGTTCCAGGCACGGCAGTACAAGGCGGCCGGCACCGACGTCCAGGGCATGTTCAGCAACGACATCATCGGCAGCAGCCTCGCCGACGACGGCACCCGCGACCCGCGCACGATCCGGCTCTTCGCCGAGGGCGTGCCGACCGCGGAGACGCCGGCCGAGGCCACGGTGCGGCAATCAGTGGGCGGTGAAAACGATTCGCCTTCACGCCAGCTCGCCCGCTTCGTGCAAGACGTGGCGGAAAACGACGCGACCGGAATGGACGTCCGCATCATCTATCGCCGCGACCGCTATTTGCGCGGCAGCGACCACATCTCGTACCTCCAGCAGGGTTACCCGGCGGCCCGCTTCACCGAGCCGAACGAGGATTTCCGCCACCAGCACCAGGACGTGCGCGTCGAGGACGGCGTGCAGTTCGGCGACCTGCCCGAATTCTGCGACTTCGGCTTCATCACGCGGGTCGCCAAGGTCAACGGCGCCGCGCTGTGGTCGCTGGCCAACGGCCCCGGCACACCCAAGGGCGTCAACATCCTCACCGCCGCGCTCACCAACGACACGACTTTGCGCTGGCAGCGGGGCACGGATCCGGATCTCGCCGGGTACGAGGTGGTGTGGCGGGAGACGACCGCGCCCGAGTGGACGCACGTGATCCCGGTCGGCGACGTCACCACGGCCACGATCGACCTGTCGAAGGACAACGTGTTCTTCGGCGTGCGGGCGGTGGACCGGGCAGGTCTGCGGAGCCCGGTCGCTTTCCCCACACCCGCGTCCAGCTGACTCGGGCGGTTCCGACCGATTCGGTCAGTTCCCCTTTCTTTGGTGCTTTCCGGCCGCGCGAAATGCGCGGCCGGACCCATTTCTCCCACGCGCCGAGAATCATGTTTCCGACAGACCGCGCTCTTCCCAACCGGATCCCCAAAGCGATCATTGACGGCCGTTAAGATGACGCGCAATTCACCGCTGTGTTACGGATCGATTGCCATCTGTACGTACGGGGCGCGGTGAGCGACGTGCGGCGACGTTGCCGCATCCGTGCGGTGGGTGGCGCCTCGGCGCCGCGGCGAGCGAGGTGGCTGAGTGATTCGGGTCCTCCTGGGCCAGCGGGGCCGGTTGGTCCGCGAGGCGCTGTCGGCGGTCATGGCCTCGGCCGACGACCTCGAGGTCGTGGCCGAGCTGTCCCGCGCCGACGAGGTATTGCCGACCGCCCGCCGCGACCGGCCGCACGTGGCGGTGCTCGACGTGGCGCTGCCCGGTCCGGTCGCCGTGGCCGACCTGTGCCCGACGCTGTGCGCCGCGCTGCCCGCGTGCGGGGTGCTGATCCTGCTCGACCGCCAGTCCGGCGCGGGCGTCGGCCGCTCGCTGGCCCGCCTGGCGCCCCGGGTCGGCTTCCTGGGCACCGAGACCTCGCCGTACGACCTGGTCGAGAGCGTGCGCCAGCTGGCCCGCGGCGAGCCGGTGCTCGACGCCGAGGTGGCCGTCGCCGCGCTCACCGCCGACGAAAACCCGCTGACCGACCGCGAGTGCGAGGTGCTCCGCATGGCACTTGACGGCGCCCCGGCCAAGGAGATCGCGCAACGGCTATACCTGAGCGCCGGGACGGTGCGTAACTACCTGTCCCGCATCCTCGCCAAGACCGGCGCCCGCACCCGCATCGAGGCGATCCGCATCGCCCAGGACTCCGGCTGGATCTGACGGGTCGGCCGCGGACCAGTGGCCGACCAGCTCGCGGTAGAGCGGCGACGTGGCCAGCAGTGCCTCGTGGTCGCCGAGCGCGGCGCCGGTGCCGTCGAGCACGAGCACCCGCCGCGCCCGAAACGCGGAGCTGATGCGGTGGGCGATCACGATGAGCGTCCCCTCCCGGGCCGCGAACGCCTCCTCCGCCACCCGCTCGGCCGCCGGGTCGAGGTGGCAGGTCGCCTCGTCGAGCACCGCGATCGGTGCCGGCGAGAGATAAGCGCGGGCCAGCGCGAGCTGCTGCCGCTCCCCCGCCGACAGCTCGGCCGGGCGCAGGTCGGCGTCGAGTCCGCCGAGGCGGGCGACCAGCCCGGCCGCGCCGACCGCCGCCGCGGCCGCCTCGACGTCGGCGGTGGACGCCGAAGGGCGCAGGTAGGTGAGGTTGTCCCGGACGGTGCCGGCGAACGCGTACGCCTCCTGCGGGATCAGCACGCGCGCCGGCTCCGGCAGGTCGACCGCCGCGCACCCGCCCACGAGCACCGTGCCGGCGCCGGGCCGGAGCAGGCCGCACACCAGGCCGGCCAGCGTGGACTTGCCGATGCCGCTCGGGCCGACGACCGCGAGGTGGTCGCCCTCGGGCAGGTCGAGGTCGAGGGCGCGGAGCACCGGCTCGGCGTGCGGCCCGTAGGCGAACGTGACGCCGCGCAGCGCCACCGCGTACCCGCGCGGGGTGGCCGCCCGGTGCGGCGGCGGTGGCTGGTCGGCGGCGTCCAGGACGCGGCTGAGCGTCACCACGAAGCGCAGGCCGCTGCCGCCGAGCCCGTTGAAGAGGCGGCCCAGGGCCGGCTGGAGTCCGAAGAGGACGTAGGTCAGCCCACCCAGGACGGCGCCGGCGGTCACGCCGTTGCCGACCAGCCACGGTCCGGCGGCGAGGACGACGATCAGCGGGACCCAGCCGCCGAACACGAAACAGAGCGTGCGGAGCACCGACACCCACGCGAGGCCGCGCTCGGCGGCCGCCTGGTCGGCGATCGGGCCGCTGACCATCGCGGCCGCGTGGTCCTCGGCGCCCCGCGCGGCGATGTCGCGGGTGGCGGCGAGCACCGAGCCGGTGGTGGTGGCCAGGCGCTCGTCGGCGCGGACGGCGGTGCGGTAGCGGTCGGCGGCGAGCCCGAGCGTCGCCACGAACGCGAGGCACCCCAGCAGGAACGGGGGCAGGATCAGCAGCGCGATCAGCGGCGCGATCGAGAGCAGGCCGGCGACGGCGCCGACGACCGTGACGAGGAAGCCGCGGCAGACCACGATCAGCCCGGCGTACGTGTCGCGGACGGTCTCCACCTGCCGGGTCAGCCGCGCCACCGCGCCGTCGTCCGCCCGCCCGGCCGCCCCGGCCCGCAGCGCGCCCTTGACCACGCGGCGGACGAGGTCGTCGCGGACCGGCTCGACGAGGTCGCTGAGGGCGCGGAAGACCTGCCGCGCGCCGACCGCGCCGGCCAGGCCGGAGACCAGGAGGACGCCCAGCCAGGCCATCCCGACCATGGGGCGGCCGGCGAGGAAGCCGTCGTCGACCGCGCGCGCGACGGCGAGGCCGAGCACCGCCGACGGGAGCGCCTCGGGCACCGACCACGCGACGAGCGCCAGCGAGGGCCGCCGTCGCAGACCCGCGACCGCGTACCTCAGCTCCCGCTTCATCGCGCCCTCCGCTCCGCGCCGTGGCTCACTGGAACACCTCGCGGTACTCCGGGTCGGCCCACAGGTCGGCGTGGCGACCCACCGCCCGCACCCGACCCTCGGCCAGCCACACGACAAGGTCGGCGCGGCCCGCGGTGGCGGCGCGGTGGGTGACGACCAATCTGGTACGGCCGGCGCCCGACCCGGTCAACGCGGCCGCGATCCGCACCTCGGTCGCGGTGTCCACACTGGACGTGGCGTCGTCGAGTACGAGCAGCCGGTCGGCGTGCCAGGCGCGGGCGAGGCCGAGCCGCTGCGCCTCGCCACCGGACATGGGCGCCTCGTCGAGCGGCGTGTCGTATCCCTCGGGGAGCCGGCTGACGAACTCGTGCGCGTGCGTGGCGTGCGCCGCCGCGCGTACCCGGTCGCGGGGAAGCCCGAGCCCGACGGCGTCGGCGACCGTGCCGCCCACCAGGACCGGCCGTTCGAAGGCGCAGCCGACCGCCGCGCGCAGCGCGGGGCGGCTGAGCTCGGCCAGCGGCACGCCGTCGAGGAGCACGCGGCCGGAGTCGGGGTCGCGCAGGCGGGCGGCGAGCGCGGCGAGCACCGACTTGCCCGCCCCGGAACGGCCGACCACCGCGACGGTCGCGCCGCCGGGCACCATCAGGTCGACTCCGTGGAGCAGCGCGGCGCCGTCGTCGCCCCGGGCCGTGACCCCTTGGAACTCCACGGTGCCCGGCCCGTCCGGCACAGTGGACTGTCCATGCTGGACGGCGGGGGTGTCGAGGATCTCGGCCGCCCGCCGGACGCCGGCCCGGGAGCGGGCCAGCCGGCCGAGCACACCGGTGAGGGTGCTGAGCCCGGCGCCGATGGTCGCGTACCGGCTGGCGGCGAAGAGCTCCCCGGCGCTGATCCGCCCGTCGGAGAGCGCGAGGCCGCCGGCGGCGAGCACGGCGATCAGGATGAGCGGCCCGACGACCGCCGCCTGCGCGCTGGCGCGGGCCAGCACCCGCCAGGTGTCCGCGCCGTGCCGGTGCAGCTCGTCGAGGGGTTCGAGGATCCGCCGCTCCTCACGGTCGACCGTGCCGGCGGCGGCGATGGTGCGCGCGCCGACGAGGGACTCGGTGAGGCGGGCGGAGATGCGGCCCTGGGTCCGCTGGTACGCCGCGACGGCCCGCGTCGTCTGCTGCGTGAACGCCCGCAGCACGAGGGCGACGAGCGCGAGCCCCGCGAGCAGGACCACGGCCAGCCAGGGGTCGATGAGGGCCAGCAACACCAGCGCGCCGGCCGGCGGAAGCAAAGCGGTCGCGGCCGAGACGAGGGCGACGCCAGCCTGCCCGGCCTCGGCGGCGTTTCCGGAGACCCGGCTGACGAGGTCGCCGTTGTCGAAGACCCGCCCGACGCGCGGCCCGACCGCGAGGGTGTGCCGGATCAACCAGCCGCGCAGCCACGCGGTGGCGCCCGCGGCGCTGGCGGTGCCCGCGTACGCGCCGGCGATCTCGATGGCCATGCTCAGCAGCACGAGCCCGCACGCGACGAGCACCCACCGCCCGCTCGAGGCGTCCGCTCCGCCCGCGACGATGGCGTCGATCGCCCGGCCCAGCACCGCCGGCAGAGTCAGGGTGACCGCGGCGCCGGCCACCGCGGCGAGCGCCATGACCGGGAGCCACGCCCCACCTTTCCGGCCGACCGTGGCGAGCGTCGCCGTCACATAGACTCCCTTCCAGCGCCACGGCCCCGGGCGACCGACATTCGTCCGGGACCGTGGCTTCAGCGGAGCTGCTGGATCAGTTGTGGCAAAGCAGCAGGCTCAGGTTGCTCTCGTGGCACAGGGTGAGGCTGACGTTGCTGGGCGGGCAGCTGGCGCTCGCGCTGCTGCCGTGGCCGCCGCCGTCGCCGCCGGTCTCGAAAGCCTTGGTCTCCATCGCCTGAAGGTCGAGCAGTGCCATGGTGGTTCCTCCCTCTAACTGGGTGTTACCTGTCCCGCACCGGTCGGTGCGGGAGACTGTGGGGCGGTGCGCCGCGCGCTGGGGTGCAGCAGCGGCGCGTGCACCGGTTCGCCGTGCAGCGCGGCGCCGAGCGCCAGCAGCACGCCGGCGGTGCCGGTGGCGAGGTCCATCGAAAGGCGCATGAGCGTGGTGCCTGGGAAGGCGAAGCCGTCGCCGTACGGCACGGCGTGCCAGCCCATGTTGCGCACCTGCGTGGCCACGCGCGGGTCGGTGGCCGGATCGGGGCTGCGGCTCGCCAGGTAGAGCAGCGTGCCGGCGCGGCCGTTGAAGAGGCCGGGGAAGACGTACAGCTTGGACTCGGCGGCCAGTTCGGCGCCCCGGGCCGCCGCGGCGAACTCCTCGTCGTCCCGCCGGGCCAGGTACTCGTCGAGCACCAGCCCGACGCCCACGCTGCCCACGTCGAGGTACGGCATCGTGCGCCAGTCTTCGTTGACGTGCAGCTCGCCGGTGTCGCGGGTCATGCAGCGGCGAAGATCCTGCCGCAGGGCCACGGCGGCGTGGTCGAGGTACGCGGGGTCGCCGGTGTCGTCGTAGGCGCGCAGCAGCAGCAACGCCGGACCCGAAGAACCCTGCATCAGCCCCGCGTGCGGGTGCTTTCCGCCGCTGATCTCCGGCACGGAGTCGACCGGGCCCAGCCGCTCGGCGACGAGCTCGGCGGCCCGGTGCGCGGCGACCCGCAGCGCCGGCTCGCCGGTGTGGTCGGCGAAGTGCAGCAGGTTGAGCCCGATGCCCGCCAGGCCGCCCTGCAAGTCCAACCCGAGCGACTGCCAGTCTTCGCGCAGGCACATGTCGATCGCCTCGAGCGCCGCCTGGCGGTGGCCGAGGTGGTCCAGGACGAACGCGACGCCGTGCAGCCCGTCGTAGAGGCCGGGCGTGGTGCCGCTTTCCGGGCTGCCGGCCTTGGCGAGCAGCCACTGCTCTAGCTCCTCGTGGCGGCCGGCACCGGTGACCGACAGCGCGTACAGGACACCGGCGGCGCCGTACGCCATGTTGATCCCGCCGCCGGCCGAGAACTGCCGGACGTCGCCCGGGAACAGGCGGTCGTCGCGGTCGGGCGTGGCGCTGGCGAGGATCGCCCGGGTGAGGTCGTCGCGCAGCCGCGGCCATTCGACGTGCCAGGGTGGCGGCGCCGGCGCGCCGGGCGCGATCACCTCGGCGCCCTCCTCCAGGAACTCCCGCGGCACCGGATAGTGCTCGGCGACGACCTCCACGTGGTGGCGCACCTTCGGCCGGTGGATCCACACCATGTTGCTCAGCGGGAGGAAGAGCGCGAAGCGCAGGCAGGCCAGGCCGTACCGGTCGACGTCCAGTCCCTTCGTGCCGCGCGGCGCGCTGAAGCCCTGGTTGCCGAGCGCCGGCCAGGTCGCCTGCTCGACCGGCGCGGCCACCTCGAAGTCGAGGAGGTACACCCTGTCGTCCTCGGTGACCATCACGTTGTGCATGTGCATGTCGCCGTAGACGACGCCCCGCTCGTTGATGCCGCGGATCGTCTCGGACACCTGCGCGAAGATGCCGAGTGCCCACTCGGCGTACTCCGCCGTCTCCGCCTCGCCGGCGTTGATTTTGGTGAGCGGGAAGCGCCGCACGACGGCCCGGCTCAGCGACACCGCGTCGACGTACTCCATCGCCAGGAAGCGGTGCTCGCCGACCCAGAAGAGGTCGAGCACCTCGGGGACACCGGGGACGCCGGCGAGGCGGCGCAGCACGTCGTACTCCCACTCGACGCGGTGTGCCGCGTCCTCGCCGCGACCGTCGATGCCGGCGTGCGGCCGGCCCTCCTTGAGCACGACGGGCCGGCCGGTCGCCTTCTCCGTGCCGGCGTAGACGCCGCCGCCGTTGGAGAAGTGCAGCACGCGCTCGATCTCGTACGGCAGGTCGGCGACGCTGACCGCGTTGCGGGCGGCGAGGTGCGGCGCGAGGAAGTCGGGCAGCGTCACCCACTCCGGCACGTAGAACACCGGGTCGCGGCGGTCCGGCACCAGGGTGCCGGTCGCGTCGGCGATCGCCGGCACGACCGAGCCGTCCGGTGCGACGCAGTAGCGGCGGCTGAACGCGCCGTACCGCACATGCAGCGGGCCGGCGCCCCAGCGCAGGTCGCTGAGGATGTACGGGTTGGGCTCGCCGTCGAGCAGCTCGCCCAGCTCGCGCAGGATGGTGTGGCAGGCGTCGTCGTCGGCGGGGTAGATCGTGACGAGCTTGCCGCTGTAGCCGCGGGGCGCGTACTTGGTGACGCGGCCGACGAGCGCGCTCGGCGAGAGGAGGAACTTGAAGTTGATGCCGCGCGGCATGCAGTAGTCCCAGACGGTGTCGAGGATCTTGTCCGCGTTGCTCAGGGTGGCGGATACGTGGATCTTCCAGCCCTGGTCCGGGAGGTCGCTCTGGTCACACAGGAACGTCCACCAGTCACCCGACTCTTTGCGGGTCCAGCCGTCGGCGAGGGGGCGGTCGGCGGTGCGAAACGGTGCCTTCTTGGCGGCGTGGTGGACGTCGTAGAACAACGGACTCGCCGCGCAGAACGCTTCGTATCGATAGTCCATCCGGCCACTCGCCTTCGTTCCTTCGTATTGGTGATGCTCATCCTGACGACTGAGGTGGGCCTCTCCTAGTGCCCACCGTCACGTCTGCCAAATGAGGAAGGCGGCACCTACGTATGCGTATTTCACATGTCGATAGTGGCAATACCTATCGCGGCTATAGGCCTTTGTCGATCAGATCCAACCTGATTCCTGCGCGATACGCACGGCTTCGATGCGCGTGCGCGCGCCCACCTTCGCCACCACTCGGGACAGGTAGTTGCGCACGGTGCCGGGCGAGAGATGCAGCCGGGCCGCGATGTCCTTGGCCGGCGAACCGGTCGCCGCGATCTCCAGGATCTCGGCCTCGCGGTCGGTCAGCGGGTTCTTCCGGTTGAGCGCCGCGGCCGCCAACCGAGCGTCGGCGACCGCCTCACCGCGGGCCAGCCGCCGCACCCCGTCGACGACCCGCTGCGGTGCGACCTGGTCGCCCAGAAACCCGCACGGCTGCGCCTGATGGCGTACGGCCAACGCGAGCCGCCGCGCCTGCTTGTGCGAGGCGAGGACGAGCGCCGGGCACGGAAGACAGGGGGTGCGGCGCTCACCCGCCATCACGCCGAGGTCGGTCACGACCACGTCGGGCCGGAGCGACCGGATGAGGGCCGCGGCGTCGTCGCCGCCGTCCCCCTCACCCACCACGTGGATGTCGTCCTGCGCTGACAGGACGAACGCGAGCGCTCCCCGAACGAGCGCTCCATCGAGGATCAGCAATGTCCGGATCACGGTTACTCTTTAGCACACGATCATGACGGCCGCTTGACGAGTGCCCTTACCGCGACTTTTCTCCCCGTTACCCCGTAGTTCTCGAGGCGCGTTTCACGCTGAATGAAACCCCTATTCACCCACTCACTTCGAGATCGTGACCCACGGGAGGATGGCCGTCCGGCTATCATGCCGGCCCGGCGATTACCGCTCGAAACTGAGCTGCCAATCAGTAAACGGCGGAGGGCCCCGGGTGACCGCACCCCGGGGCCCCTCTCGCCGAACGCGCCTACTCGTAGGCGATCGCTTGCAGGACGTTCAGCCGGGCGGCGCGCCAGGCCGGCCACAGCGCGGCAAGGACGCCCGCGACCACGGCGACCACCACGAAGACGATCAGGCTGACCCACGGGATCGCGACCACGGTGAGGAAGTCGCGCTCGATCAGGGCCGACGACAGCGCGGCACCGAGCCCCACCCCGACGATGATCCCGAGCAGGCAGCCGAACACCGCCATCACCACCGACTCCGTAGCCACCATGCGCATCACGCCGCGCCGGTTGAGCCCGACCGCGCGGAGCAGGCCCAGCTCGCGGGTCCGCTCGAAGATGCTCAGCAGCAACGTGTTGAGGATGCCGAGCAGCGCGATGAGGATGGCCACGCCCAGCAGCACGTAGATGATGCCGAGCGCGATGTCGACGAAGCTGTTGAACTCCTCCAGCAGGCTGGACCGGTCGCCCACCGTCACCAGTGGATAGTCGGCCATGACGCGCTCGATGTCGGCGACCACCGCGTCGGTGTTCGCGCCCTGGTCGAGGCTGACGTAGCCCTGGTAGGCCAGCGGGCCGCCGAAGCTGGCCACGGCCGCCTTGGGCACGATCATCGAGTCGGTCCAGATCGGCGTGGACTCGTAGACGCCGATCAGGCGGTACGGCTGCTCGCCGCCCTTGTCGAACTGGACCGGGACGCTCTGGCCGACCTCCCAGCCACGCGACTTGAACGTGTTTTCGTCGGTGACGAACTCGCCCGGCTGGAGCGTGCGCAGCTCGCCCTCGACCGCCTTCATCGAGAACATGTCCCGGCCCACGGCGAGGTCGTCCATCGCCAGCACGCCGCCGAACGGCGCGCTGCCGCCGTCCACCTTCGACTCGATCGACACGTAGAAGGGCTGGGCCTGGTCGACGCCGGGCACGGCCCGCACGTTGTCCAGGGCCTTCTCCGGGAAGCCGACCTCGCCGGGCGGGCCGGCGGTGTTGCTGGTCTGGATGATGACCTCGGCGCCGACGGAGGCGTTGATGGTCTGGTCGATCGTCTTGGTGAACGACTCGCCCAGCACGGTCGCCGCGCTCACCAGCGTCACCCCGATCATCAGGGCGGCGGCGGTGACCGCGGTGCGGCGCGGGTTGCGCAGCGCGTTGCGCACGCCGAGGCGGCCGCTCATGCCCCAGCCGACCGCCCGGCCGATCAGCCCCGCGATCGGCTTGGTCAGCAGCGGCGACATGATCACCACGCCGAGGAACGTGAGCAGCGAGCCGAACAGCAGCGGGGTGAGCGACGAGCCGACCAGGCCGAGCACCAGCAGCGCGACGCCCGGCACCGCGAACACGAGGCCGACGATGGTGAGCACCTTCAGCGGCTTGTCCGGGCGGGACACCTCGCGCATCGCCGCGAGCGGCGGCACCGCCGAGGCGCGGATCGCCGGGACGAACGCGGAGACGACCGTGACCGTGACGCCCACGAGGTACGCGAGGATCACCGGCGTGGCGCTCACCGTGATGCCGGCCCCGGGCAGCTGGGCGCCGATGAGCGCGGTCAGCGCGGCGCTGCCGGCGAGGCCGAGCCCGATGCCGGCGAGCAGGCCGAGCGTGGAGCCGACCACGCCCACGAGCACCGCCTCGATCAGCACCGAGCCGGTCACCTGTCCCCAACTCGCCCCCATCGCGCGGAACAGGGCCAGCTCCGAGGCGCGCTGGGCGACCAGGATGTTGAACGTGTTGAAGATCAGGAAGATGCCGACCAGCAGCGCCACGATCGCGAACGGACCGAAGAAGTACGTGGTGAGCTGCGAGAGCCCCGCCTGCACGTCGTTGGCCGCGTCCTCGTTGGCCTGCTCGCCGGTCTTCGCCTCGAACCCGGTCGGCACGATCGGCGCCACCTGCTCGCGCAGCTGCTCCTGGGTCACGCCGTCGCGCGCGGAGAGCAGAGCCGAGGAGAAGAGCCCCTCCTGCCCGTAGAACGTGCGCTGGGCGAAGGACTGCTCGAAGAGAACGAGCGTCTCGCCGGCCAGCGACTCGCGGTCGCCGTCGTAGACCGCGATGCCGGTGATGGTGAACTCGCGCGCCTCGTTCACCTCGGGCAGGTAGACCTTGAGGCGGTCGCCGGTCTTCGAGTGGGTCTGCTCCGCCGTGTACCGCGTGATCGCGACCTCGGTGTCCGACGACGGCCAGCGGCCGTCGGCGAGCTCGACAAGGGCGAGCTCGTCGTCGCTGTTGCGCGAGCCGCCGATCTGCGGCGCGCCGGACGTGGTGACCGGCTTGCCATCCTGCCGGTCGAACGGGATCACGCCGAGCGCGCTCACGTCGCCGTAGACCGCCCGCGCGCCGGGCAGCGCGGCCATCGCGTCGATCTGCGCCTGAGTGATCTTGGGCAGCGGGTCCTGGTCCTGGCCGTCTTCGGTGAGCGCCACCTGGACGTCGACGTGCTGGTTGATGTTCGTGAAGAGCCGCTCGAAGCGGGCGCCCAGCGAGTCGGTGAGCACGAACGCGCCGGACAGGAACGACACGCCCAGCACGATCGCCACGATCGCGAGCGTGAGCCGCAGCTTGCGCGAGAAGAGGCTCTTGAGGCTGGCCCGCAACATCACGCGCCGCCCGTCGTCACGTCGAGGTGCTTGAGCTTGTCGAGCACGCCCTCGGCGGTGGGCTCGGCCATCTCGTCGACGATGTGGCCGTCGGCGAGGAAGATGACCCGGTCCGCGTACGAGGCGGCGTTGGGGTCGTGGGTGACCATCACGATGGTCTGCCCGAAGTCGCGCACCGAGTTGCGCAGGAAGCCGAGCACCTCGGCGCCGGAGCGGGAGTCGAGGTTTCCGGTCGGCTCGTCGGCGAAGACCACGTCCGGCCGCGACACCAGCGCCCGCGCGCACGCCACCCGCTGCTGCTGGCCGCCGGAGAGCTGGCTGGGCCGGTGGCCGAGCCGGTCGCCGAGGTTGACGGTGGTGATCACCGTCTTGTACCAGTCGGGGTCGGGCTTGCGGCCGGCGATGGAGAGCGGCAGCAGGATGTTTTCCTCGGCGGTGAGCGTCGGCAGCAGGTTGAACTGCTGGAAGATGAAGCCCACCCGGTCGCGGCGCAGCTTCGTCAGGCCGCTGTCGCCGAGCCCGGTGATCTGCGTGTCACCGATGAAGGCCTGCCCCCGGCTGAGCGCGTCGAGCCCGGCGAGGCAGTGCATGAGCGTCGACTTGCCCGAGCCGGACGGACCCATGATCGCGGTGAAGCGGCCCTTTTCGAGCTCGACGCTCACGCCGCGAAGCGCGATCACCTGCGCCTCGCCGCTGCCGTATACCTTCCACGCGTCGACCGCTCGGGCGGCGATTTCCGTGGTCGTTGTCGTCATGCCACACACCGTAAGGGCAGACGACCGCCGATCCGTCCTACCTGAGGAGGGTCGCGGCCTCACCCTAAGGAAGGTCTCCCGGCTCCGCCACTCCTACCCGACCCCCGAACTCCGCGGCCGCCGCGGCGACGGCGGACGCCGGGTCGGTGCCCGGCCACAGGTGGGTGAGCACCAGCCGCCCCACGCCCGCCGCCTCCGCCCATCCGCCGGCGAGGCGGGCGCTGCCGAGGTAGGCCCGCGAGTCTTCCGGCACCTCGTCCACATAGGTCGCGTCTGCGATCAGCACGTCGGCGCCGCGGGCCAGCTCCACCACCGCTTGGCTCGGGCCGGTGTCCCCTGTGTACACGAGCGTGCGCCTGCCCGCCGCCAGCCGAAGACCCGCGTTCGGCAGCCAGTGCGGCAGCAGCCGGGTCTCCACACTGAACGGTCCGATGTGGAACGCGTCGCCCGGCGCGAACGGGCGCGGATCGTACGCGGCGTCGAGCATCCCCGGCCGGTCGAGCGCGAGCACGGCGTCCAGCGCGCCGGGCGGGGCGTACACGGCGAGGGGTGGCGGCGGGTCGTCCGCGAGCGCCCGCGCGCGCAGCAGCGGGTTGAGGTCGGCGCAGTGGTCGGGGTGGCCGTGGCTCACGTACACCGCGTCGACGCCGCCGGCGGGCACGTGCGCGAGGAGGCGGGGCAGCGTGGCGTACCCCGCCTCGACGAGCAGCCGGAACCCGTCGTGCTCCACCAGGAAGCCGCTGCACGCCTGGCCGGCGTCCGGCCACGCGCCGCAGCCACCGAGGACGGTCAGGCGCACTTGGCCGCGAGCTCCGCCAGCAGGGGTACCGTGTGCGGCTGGTGCGGCTGCCGGCAGGAGAAGATGACCTGGTCGACACCGTGCTCGCCGAGCCGCCCCACGACCTCTTCCAGCTCGCCGGCGGTCGACCGCGCGGTCAGCACCGCGAGGGCGGTCTTCTCGATGTCGCCGTACGGGCGGCCCTCCCGCGCGCAGTGCTCGCGCAGCACGTCGAGCTTGTGCGGCAGCTCCGGGGTGTCGAAGAGGTTGGTGGCGTCCGCGTACCTCGCGACCAGGCGCAGCGTCTTCTTCTCCCCGCCGCCGCCGACGAGGATCCGCGGGTGCGGACGGCTCACCGCCGGTGGCGAGTTGAGTGGGCGGTCGAGCGTGTAGTGCTTGCCCGCGAACGGGCTCTCGTCGCCGGACCACATCCGCTTGGCGATCCGCAGCGTCTCCTCCAGCTGCTCGAAGCGCTCGGACACCGGCGGGAACGGGACGCCCAGGCCGGCCGACTCCTCCGCGTTCCAGGCGGCGCCGACGCCGAACCAGGCCCGCCCGCCGGAGAGCACGTCGAGCGTGGTGACCGTCTTGACCAGGATGCCGGGGTGGCGGTACACGACGCCGGTGACCATGGTGCCGAGCGTGATCCGCTCGGTGATCGCGGCCGCGTAGGACAGCGCCGAGTAGCCCTCCAGCATCGGCTCCTCGGCCGCGCCGACGCCCCGGATCTGGAAGAAGTGGTCCATCACCCAGAGGCTGGCCAGACCCGCCTGGTCGGCGTCGCGGGCGATGCGGGCGAAGGTGGGGGCGATCCGCTCCTGACCGCCGGGGTACGTGAAGCTGGGAATCTGGATGCCGATACGCACGGGCCCAAACCTACCCGCGTCATCCTCGAGGATGATCCGCGACGACGGGCGCCTGCCCGTACCGTGGGATCGTGCACCGGCTCAACCTGTGGCTGCGTGGCCATCCGTGGGTGGGCGACGCGGCGCTCGTCGCGTTCATGCTCTTCAGCTGGTCGCTACAGACCGGCCACGGGTGGCGGCCGCTGTGGGTGCAGGCGCTGGTGCTCGGCGGCCTGTTGCTGCCGCTGCTGTGGCGCCGCCGCCACCCGCTGCCCGCGGCGGCGGTCGTGCTGGCGTCGGCGGCCGCGGTCTACGCGGTGGAGCCGTGGGCCCACCAGCTGCCGGTCGCGGTGCTGGCACTCGACATCATGGTGTACACGCTGGTGGTCCAGGGCCGGCGCCGCCCGGCGGCCGTGCTGGCCGCGCTGACCGTCGGGTTCTACCTCGCGTGCACGCTGACCTGGTTCGAGTCGACGGATTGGGTGGCGGCCTCGGCCGGCTACCTGCTGATGGTCGCGCTCGCGTGGGCGGTCGGCGAGTTCATGCGGGCCCGCCGGGCGTACGACGCGGAGAAGGAGGCCCGCGCCGCCGCCGAGGAGCGCAACCGCATCGCCCGCGAGCTGCACGACGTGCTCGCGCACAGCGTGAGCGTGATGGTGGTCAACGCCGAGGGCGCCGCCCTGATGCGCCACTCGGATCCGGCGGTGGTCGACCGCACGCTCCAGACGATCAGCGCCACCGGCCGGGCCGCGCTCGCCGAGCTGCGCCGGCTGGTGGAGTCCTCGTCCCGCGAGCCGCAGCCGACCGCGGCCGACCTGCGCGAGCTGGCCGAACGGGTCGGCGCCGACCTGGCCGTGACCGGCGACGCCGAGGGCCTGCCGGCGAGCGCGGCCCTCCAGGCGTACCGCATCGTGCAGGAGGCCCTCACCAACGTGGTCAAGCACGCCCCGGCCGGCGCGGCCACCCACGTCAGCGTCGACTTCGGGGTGGCGGGCCGGGACCGGCGGGTACGCATCGAGGTCACCAACTCCGGCGGCACCCCGGTCAAGGTGCCGGCCCTGCCCTCATCCGGACACGGGCTGACCGGGATGCGCGAGCGGGTCGCCCTCTTCGACGGCACGTTCGACGCCGGCCCCACCCGCGACGGCGGCTTCCGCGTCGCCGCGACGCTCCAGGTGGACGCCGCGTGAGCGCCGACGCCGCCGGGGTGCTGATCTGCGACGACCAGGAGCTGATGCGGGTCGGCCTGCGCATGATCGTGGACAGCCAGCCCGACCTCACGGTGGTCGGCGAGGCCGCGGACGGCGCGGCCGCCGTCGCGCTGGCGCTGGAGCTCAAACCCGACCTGGTACTCATGGACGTGCGCATGCCGCGCCTGGACGGCGTCGCCGCCACGGAGCGGATCTGCGCCGCGCTCCCCGCCACCCGCGTGCTCGTGATCACGACGTTCGACCTCGACGAGTACGCCTACGCCGCGCTGCGCGCCGGTGCGAGCGGCTTCCTGGTCAAGGACTCCCCCGCCGCCGAGATGCTGGTGGCGATGCGCGGCGTCCTGCGCGGCGACGCGATGGTCGCGCCCTCGGTCACCCGCCGCCTCCTCGACCGCTACGTCACCGGCGTCGCCCCGGCCGACGCCGACCCCCGCCTGGCCTCGCTCACCGACCGCGAACGCGAGGTGCTGGGCCTGGTCGCCCGCGGCCTGTCCAACGCCGAGATCGCCGGAAAGCTCTTCCTGGGGGAGACGACGGTCAAGACCCACGTCGCCCGCATCCTCGCCAAGCTCCAGATCCGCGACCGCGTCCACGCGGTGGTCCTGGCCTACGAAACCGGTCTGGTACGCCCCGGCGGCTAAACCACGCTCCGGTGGCAACATCTTGCCCCCCGTTTCCACGGCGGGGACACTCGCCCGATGCCGATGCCCGGACGCGCGGCGAACGCCCTCGACTGGCTCCTCGTCTTCGTCACCCTCTGCCGGAGGAGTCGGCTACCCGCGCCGGACCTCCAGGAGCGCCGGCGCGACCGCGCCGGCCGCAACCGCTATCTGGACGCTTACTGGCGCGAGCAACGAGTCCACGTCGAGGTAGACGGCGCGCACCACATGGACGCCGGGCAGTGGGAGGCCGACATGCGCCGCCAGAACGAAGTCTGGCTACGCGGCGACCGCGTCCTCCGCTTCTCCGCCTGGCAGGTCCGCCACCACCCCACCTACGTCGTCGCGCTACTCCGCAGCGCGTTAGGCCTCGCGATCTAGAACGTTTAGGGCTGATATAGCGCACAAAGCGTTCTAGATCTGGAGGACGAGCGCGACGGCCGACCAGGGTGACGCGCGGCTACAAGATCGACTGCGACTGTCGCTGCTATGTCGATCACGAGGGAGTTTTTGCGGCGGCCTTGGGTTACCGGGGCGGTGGCGGCCAGCTCGGCGCGGCTCGCGGCCGCGATGACGGACGGGCTCGACCTGGAGCGGGCCGCCACCGTGGTGGAGCTGGGACCCGGCACGGGTGCGATCACCGAGGCGATCCTGCCGCGGCTCGCCGCCGGCACGCGGCTCGTGGCCGTCGAGCTCAACCCGGTGCTGGCCGCGCGGCTCGCGGAGCGCTACCGGCACGACGCGCGCGTGACGGTCGTCAGCGGCTCGGCGGCCGAGCTCGCCGGCATCGTGCCGGAGCCGGTCGACGCGGTCGTCTCGGGTCTGCCGTGGACGGTCATGCCCGCGGCGCTCCAACGGCGCGTCCTCGACGCGGTGACGGCCGTACTCCAGCCGCGCGGGCGGTTCAGCACGTTCGCGTACGCGCACGCGGGCTGGACGCCGCCGGCCAGGCGGTTCGCGGCCGAGCTCGCCGCCCGCTTCTCCACCGTGGAGCGGAGCCGGATGGTGTGGGCCAACCTGCCGCCCGCGTACGTGCACCGGGCCGGCGAGCCGCGCGTCAGCCCGCGTGGACCGCGGATTCCATCAGGGCGCGCAGCTCTGGACGCTGGAGGTCCGCGGTCGAGCGGAGCTTGACGTGGCGGTGCACCTTGCCCTTGCCCTCCATGAGGCCGGCCGGGTCGGGCAGCGCGGCGCCGCGGGCGATGCCGAGCGTCACGTGCGCGCGGTACGCCGCGACGGTGAAGTACAGCCCCTTGTAGCCGGGCGCCGTGCCGAACCCGACCAGGTCGGTGTCGACGGTCACGACCGGGTCCGGGAGCACGTCGGTGACCAGCGCGCAGGTCCGCCGCGCCAGGTCCGCCGTCGCCGGGTCGACGCCGGCGAGCCAGCCCTCCAGCTCATCGTCCACGCCAGCGACTATGCCACGTCCGATTCCCGCCAGCCTCGGACGCCCGGATGCGCGAGCGTGTAGGCATGACGACATACAAGATCCAGGCCCTGCCGGCCGCCGTCCTCGACGCCGTCCGGGCGACCGGGCGCGACGCTTCGGGCAACGCCGTCGAGCGGATGGTCGCCGGCGGTGGCGAGCCGCTCCGCTGCTGCCTGCGCGACGCGACCGGCGGCGAGGAGCTGATGCTGTTCGGCTACGAGCCGCCGCTGCCGCCCAGCCCGTACCGCGAGGTGGGTGCCGTCTTCGCCCACGCCGAGCCGTGTCCCGGCCCGGACCCGGCGGCCGCCACGTATCCCGCAGGGTGGCGGGGGCGCAAGCAGGTGCTCCGCGCGTACGACGAGCGGGGCTGGATCCACCCGGCAACCCGGGTGCACGACGGCAGCGACCCGGAGGCCGCGATCGCACGCGTGCTCGCCGAGCCGGGCGTCGTACGGGTGCACAGCCGCAACGTCGCCTACGGCTGCTACATGTTCACCGTGACGCCGGTGCGGGACTCGTAGCCGGCACGAGTTCGAAGTGGACGGTGCGGCCGAAGCGAGACCGCCCCAGCCGGTGCGTCAGCGGCACGACGACGCCGTGCAGGAGCGGGTGCTTGGCGCGCAGCAGCCGCGCCGCGTACCGGTCCTCCGCACCGTGCAGCAGGCGCATCCGGGCCGGTACCACCGCACCGGTCACGCGGCCGCGACCGGTCGACGGCGCGATCACCGCGCGGGGGTCGCGGCGCAGCCGCCGGGTCTTGAGCGACTTCTCGAAGCTCCGCACGAACGCCCGTTCGCCGTCGACGGCGACGCTCACCGGGCTGCCGCCCGGGCGGCCGTCCTTGCGGTACGTGGTCAGCAGCACCGTCTTCTGCCGCGTGAACGGGGCCAGCGCCGGGCTCGCCGCCACCGACACCTCGCCGACGACCCAGCCGAGCTGCCGCAGCCGCACGAGCGCCGCGGCGCCGGCGAAGAGCGCCATCGCGCCGATCAGCCACGGATCCGACCCGCGGCCGCCGAGGTCGAGGTCACCGGCGTGGTTGACGGCGTGCACCGCGTTCGCGACGAAGAAGCCGCCGAGCGCGGTGGCCAGCCCGTCCGCCCAGACGAGCGCGAGCAGCAGCGACACCGCGAGGCCGAGCTGGAAGGCGCCCAGGTCGTGCACGAAGTGCTCGTGCCGCGGGAAGTCCACGAAGTCGGCGAACGAGCCCGGCGCGGCGAGGCACCACACCGCCGCCGCGCCGGTGAGCAGCGCGCCGAGGAGCGTGACCAAAACGACGTAAACGTTCTTCTTCGCAACCATGTGGGGTGGACGGGCGGGCCGGGCGAATCGTGACAGGCCGCTAATGTGGTGCCCGTGACTAGGCCGGACTGGGCTCCCTACGGTGTCGACCTCGACCGGCCCAACGCGGCCCGGGTGTACGACTTCTACCTCGGCGGCGCGCACAACTTCGCCATCGACCGCCAGATGGCCGCGCAGGCGCTCGCCGGTTGGCCCGAGCTGCCGTTGATCATGCGGGCCAATAGGGCGTTCCTGCGGCGGGCGGTGCGCTTCCTGGCCCACTCGGGCGTGCGGCAGTTTCTCGACCTTGGCTCCGGCATACCGACCGTGGGCAACGTGCACGAGGTGGCGCGGGCCGAGGATCCGGCGTCCCGCGTGGTGTACGTCGACATCGACCCGGTCGCGGTCGCGCACAGCCGCGCGATCCTCGACGGCGACCCGCGGGTCACGCCCGTCCAGGCCGACCTGCGCTCCCCCGCCCACGTGCTCGACCTGGCCGTGCGCGAGGGCGGGCTCGACCTCACCCAGCCGGTCGCGGTGCTGATGGTGGCGGTGCTGCACTTCGTGCCCGACACCGACGACCCGGCCGGCGTGATCGCCGAGTACCGCGACGCCACCGCGCCCGGCAGCGCGATCGCCATCTGCCACGCCACGGCGGAGGGGCAGGGCGACAAGGCCGACGAGCACCGCGCGCTGTACGCCCGCACGCCTACTCCGATGACGATGCGCTCGCACGCCGAGGTGAGCCGCCTCCTCGCGGGATACGAGCTGGTCGAGCCGGGCCTGGTGTACATGTCGCAGTGGCGGCCGGACGACGACGAGCTGCCCGCCCGGCCGGAGGACTACCCCGGGTACGCGGCCGTCGGATTCCACTAGCCCCCGTGGGAACCCCCGGGGCCCCATGACCGACTATCCATACGTGGGGTGCGAAGAGTTTCGCGAGGCGCTGTCCGCGCGCCTCGACGGGGAGGACGATCCGGCCGAGCGTGCGGCGACCGACGCGCACGTGGCCGGCTGTGCGGCGTGCCGGCAGTGGTTCGACGCCGCCGCCCAGGTAACCCGGATGGCCCGCACCAGCGTGGTCACGCACGAGGTCACGGTGAGCGACGAGGTGCTCGCCGCCGCTCCCGGCCGCGGGCGGGCCCGCCTGGTCCGCGCGGTACGGGTGGCGCTCGGCGCGCTGGGCGTGGTGCAGTTCCTGCTCGGCGCCGCGCAGATCGGCGGCTTCGCGGCAGGGCGCCACCTGCACACGTTCGGTGTGGGGCCGGACCACCTGTGGCACGAGTCGGCCGCCTGGAACGTCGCGGTCGGCGCCGGCTTCGCCTGGATCGCGCTCATGCGGGGCCCGGGCTCGGGGCTGATCCCCACGCTGACCGCCTTCGTGGCCGCGCTCAGCCTGCTCACCGCGAGTGACATCATCGCCGGCCGGGTGGATCTCGGACGGGTGTTGAGCCACGCGTTCATCCTGGTCGGGTACGTGCTGGTGGTCCTGCTGTCGCGCCTCCAGCCGGCACGCGGCGGCCCGGCCGGCGGCCAGCGCACGCCCCGCCGGGCGTGGCGGGTCAGCTTCGACGAGGTGGACCAGCCGCCGGCCCGCCCGGCGCTGCGCCTGGTCCGCGACCGCCCCGCACAGGCCCGCCGGGCGGCGTGACGAACCAGCCGCGCTAAATAGTTGACTCTGACTAGTCGGTACCGGATAGTTGGTACTGACTGAAGGAGGAGTCATGGCGCGCAAAGTCTCCAACCTGCTGGCACTGGCGGTGCTGTCCTACCTGATCCAGCGCCCCATGCACCCCTACGAGCTCAGTCGCACGCTGCGCGAGCACGGCGACGCCCGCAGCATCAAGTTCAACCACGGCTCGCTGTACATGGTGGTGGGGCAGCTCGACAAGGCCGGCTTCATCGCCGAGCACGAGACCTCGCGCGAGGGCCAGCGCCCCGAGCGCACCGTCTACGCCATCACCGACGCCGGACGGGCCGAGCTGCGCGACTGGATGCGCGACCTGGTCGAGCACCCCCAGCACGAGTACCCGCAGTTCGTCGCCGCGCTCTCGCTGATCGCGGCGCTGCCGCCGAGCGAGGTGCTGCCCCTGCTGCGGCGGCGGCTCGACCGGCTCGCCACCGAGCGCGACGAGATCCACGCGCTCGTCGAGCGCACGCTCGCCACCGGCGTGCCGGCGCTGTTCCTCGTCGAGGAGGAGTTTCGGCTGGCGCTGCTGGCGGCCGAGTCCGCGTTCGTCGAGCGCTTCATCGCACAGACCATCGATCCGCGGGCCGGATGGGGCCGCCAGTGGGCCGAGTTCCACGGCGAGCCGGCACCGGAAGACGAAAGGTAGGAACAATGACGCGCGTACGTACGGCCCTCGTCATCGGCGGCGGCATCGCCGGCCCGGCGGCGGCCATCGCCCTGCGCAAGGCCGGCATCGAGGCGACCGTCCACGAGGCACACCCCGGCGGCGCGGACGGCGCCGGCGTCTTCCTGACCCTCGGCTCGAACGGCATCGACGCGCTGCGCGTGCTCGACGCGGCCGACCCGATCCTGTCCACCGGCTTCGCCACGCCCGCGATGGTGCTGCGCAGCGGCACCGGCAAGCGGCTCGGCGAGAGCGTGATGACCACGCGCGAGGCGACCGGCACCACGAGCCGCACGATGAAGCGCGCCGACCTCTACGCCGCGCTGCACCAGCAGGCCGTGGCCCGCGGCATCACCGTGATCCGTGGCAAGCGTCTCGTCGCGGCCGAGGAGACCCCGGACGGGGTGCGGGCCAGGTTCGCCGACGGCACCGAGGCCACCGCGGACGTGCTTGTCGGCTGCGACGGGGTGCACTCCACGGTGCGGCGCGTCATCGACCCGGCCGCGCCCGAGCCCACCTACGTCGGTCTCATCTCCAACGGCGGCTACGCCCGCGGTGTCACCGTCGACAGCGCGCCGGGCGACTACGAGATGATCTTCGGGCGCAAGGCCTTCTTCGGGTACGCCATGTCCCCCGACGGCGAGGTCTGGTGGTTCGCCAACGTGCCCCGCCGGCCCGAGCCCGCCCGCGGCGAGGTGGAGCGGGTCGGCACCGAGGAGTGGCGGGCCCGCCTGCTGGAGCTCTTCGCCGCCGACGCCGGCCCGGCGCTGCCGCTGATCCGCGCCACCCCGGCCGAGGAGTTCGCCGCGATGACGCCGGTCCACGCGATCCCGCACCTGCCCCGCTGGCACAGCCGCCGCATGGTGGTGATCGGGGACGCCGCGCACGCACCGTCGCCAAGCTCCGGCCAGGGCGCCTCACTCTCCGTTGAGGACGCCGTGGTACTGGCGAAGTCGTTGCGTGACACGGACGACCCGGCCGACGCGTTCGCGAGGTTCGAGGCGGTCCGCCGCCCGCGGGTCGAGCAGATCGTCAAGTGGGCCGCGAAAGTCAACAGCGGCAAGGCCGCCGGCCCGGTGGCGCGGGTCTTCCGCGACGCGATGCTGCCGGTGGTCCTGAAGCTGACCGCGAACAGCAAGACCATCCGCGACACGTACGCCCACAAGCTCGAATGGGACGCCCCGGCCGGCGCGGGCCTGCCGTCGCGGGGCTAGCCTCGTCGGATGCCCGAGCTCATCGCCCCCACCCCGCGGCTGCGCGACTCCTGGCTGGCGGCGCGCGAGGAGTGGGGGCGCGGCGTGCATCAGGCCGGCGGCGGGCTGGAGGAGTTCGACGACGTCGACACGGCCGCGGGTTTCGCCGCCTGGACCGAGCGGCTGCGCCGGATGTCCGACGAGTCGGTGCCGCTCGCCGAGGGCTGGGTGCACGCCACGTACTGGTGGATCGTCGAGCGCGACGCCTACCTGGGCGCGATCTCGCTGAGGCACCGCCTCAACGACTTCCTGCTGCGCGCCGGCGGCCACATCGGCTACGGCGTACGCCCGTCGGCGCGGGGTCGTGGCCTGGCGACGTGGGCGCTCGGCGCGGTGCTGGGGCACGCGCGCGCCCGGGGGATCGACCGGGTGTTGATCAGCTGCACGGTCGACAACACCGCGTCGGCGCGGGTGATCGAGCGCCACGGCGGCGTCGCCGAAGACGAGCGGGACAGCGAGCTGGGCCGGATCCGGCGGTACTGGATCGACCTGGCGGGCGGCCCGCCACGGGGGTGACCCGCGGCGAGCCGCCCCGAGCGGCTACCTCAGGCCGAAGTGGATGGTGCGGGTGAGGGTGGCGTTGTCGTCGTCGCCGTCGAGCGACCAGACCATCGCGCCGCCCAGGCCGCGGGTCCTGATGTAGAGCACCTTCTGGAGCACCACGGCGGGGTCGTCGTAGGTCCAGAACGTGGTGCCGTCCCACAGCCACGCGTGGCCGGCGCGCAGGTCGCGGTGCACGGTGAAGCCGGCGGAGGGCAGGGTCTTCAGCTTCTTGTAGTCTTCGCTGCCCGCCTCGAACGTGGCCGGCGCCGGGCCGGTCGCGGTGCCGAAGAGGCCGTTCTGCCCGCCGGTCACGCCGGTCCAGCCGCGGCCGAAGTACGGGATGCCGAGCACGAGCTCGCGGCGCGGCGCGCCCCGGTCGATCCACGCCTGGATGGTGGAGTCGGCGGAGAAGTCGGGGTTGTCGGGCGCGCCGGCCGGCACGCGCAGCGCGGACTGCTGGTTGGCCCGCATCTCCCAGGTGCCGTGGAAGTCGTACCCCTGCACGGTCGCGAAGTCCAGGTACTTGAAGATCTTCTTGACCTCGAAGCCGGCGTCGATGGTGGCCGGCGCGGCCGGGACGAACGCGGTCAGCGCGTAGTGCTTGCGGTTGGCCTTGCCCAGCACGTCGAGCTGGCGGCGGAACTCGGCCAGCAGCAGCGTGAAGTTCAGCTTGTCCTCGGGGCGTACCACGTTGCCCGGCTCGCCGTTCGAGCCCGGCCACTCCCAGTCGAGGTCGATGCCGTCGAAGACGCCGGCGAGCGAGCCGGGGCCGCCGGCGCTGCCGTCCGGGTTGGGCAGGTTGCCCTTGAGGTACAGGTCGATGCAGGAGGCGACGAACTTCTTGCGCGAGGCGTCGGTCAGCGCCGCGTTGGAGAAGTACGTCGACCAGCTCCACCCGCCGAGCGAGATGAGCGCCTTCAGGTTCTTGTGCTTGGCCTTGAGCTTCTGGAGCTGGCCGAAGTTGCCGTTGAGCGGCTCGCCCCAGGTGTCCGCGACGCCGTCGACGCTCTCTTCGGCCGGCACCGGACGCTGGTAGTCGGCCCACGCGTCACCTTCGCCCGGCCCGCCGTCCACATAGCAGCGACCGTCTTCGGTGACGTTGCCGAACGCGTAGTTGATGTGGGTGAGGCGGCTCGCCGCCCCGGAAGTGTCGAGCTTCTTGACCGGGAACGCCCGGCCGTAGATACCCCATTGGGTGAAGTAGCCGACCCGGACGAAGCTGTCCCGGTGCGTGCCGGCGCTGGCGGCGGACGGGGCCGCGGCCGCGCCCGCGAGAACGGTGGTCATGGCAATTGCGACGCCGAGCAGTCTGCGCATGCGCAGAACAGTAAGGATACTTTCCTGTTCTGACAAGAGGACGAACAAGGGGACACATTTCAATCAGCTACGCGGGCCCCGGATCGAATACATTAACTACCACGTAACGGTGCCGACATCAGTACCTGGGGAGTAAAGATGACGAACCGCATAAAGCTCCACTCCGGAATCTCCCGCCGCGGCCTGCTCGGGCTCGGCCTGGGCGTCGCCGCCGCACCCGCGCTGAGCGCCTGCGGCGGCGTGTCGACAAGCGGCGGCGACGGCGGCGAGGGGTCGGTCAACTTCCTCTCCACCCAGTTCACGCAGGTCGAGGAGAGACAGCGCTTCGAGAAGATCCTCGGCGACCGGGTGACCGGCCAGAAGGTCGCGTTCAACCCCGTCGACGCGCCCACGTTCGCCACCACGGTCAAGTCCCAACTGGACGCCGGCAAGGTGCAGCTCAGCCTCCTCGGCGGCCTGCACGGCGACCTCGCCCCGCACGCCGGCCGCCTGGTCGACCTCGACGACGTGCTCGGCGGGCTCGGCGACCGCGGCTTCGCGTCCGACCTCACCGACCTGGCCAAGCTCTCCGGCGGCACCACCAAGTACGTGCCGTGGATGCAGGCCACCTACGTGCTCGCGGTCAACAAGAAGGCCCTCGAGTGGCTGCCCAGCGGGGCCGACGTGCAAAAGCTGACCTACGACCAGCTGCTCAGCTGGATGACCGCGGCCCGCCAGGCCAACGGCAACAAGCCGGTCTTCGGCATCCCGGCCGGCCCGAAGGGGCTCTACCACCGGTTCTTCCAGGGCTTCCTGCTGCCCAGCTTCACCGGCGGGCAGGTGACGACGTTCCGCAGCCCGGACGCGGTGACCGCGTGGCAGTACATGAAGCAGCTGTGGGGGCAGACCGTACCCGCGTCGACCAACTACGACAGCATGCAGGAGCCGCTCCAGCGCGGCGAGGTGCTGGTCGCCTGGGACCACGTGGCCCGGCTGCGCGACGCGCCCGGCGACAAGCCCGACGACTGGGTGATGGTGCCGGCGCCCACCGGCCCGAAGGGCCTCGGCTACATGCTCGTCGTCGCCGGCCTCGCCATCCCGAACGGCGCGCCCTCCGCCGACCAGGCCAAGGAGGTCATCAAGGCGCTGACCACCGGTGAGGTGCAGGTCGACGTGCTCCGGCAGAACGCGTTCTTCCCGGTCACCAACGCCCAGGTCCCCACCGACCTGCCCGGCGCGGTCAGCCTCGAGGCCACCGCGGTCAAGGCGCAGCAGGCGGCGTCCGGCGCGATCGTGTCGCTGCCACCGGTCGGCGTCGGCGCCCGCGACCAGGAGGTGGGGCAGGTCTTCAAGAACGCGTTCAAGGAGATCTGCCTCGACGGCAAGCCGGTGCAGGGCGTGCTGGACGCGCAGGCCCGGCAGCTCAACACCATCCTCGACGAGCTCAAGGTGGCGTGCTGGCGCCCCGACCCCGCCGGCTCCCCCTGCCGGGTCGCGTAGTGGTCCGCAAAAGAGCCCGCGTACCGGCGGCGGTGCTGCTCATCGCGCCGTCGCTGGTGGTGATGACCGCGCTGTTCGCCTGGCCGCTGCTCGTGGGCGTCGGCCAGGCGTTCAGCGGGCCGGACGGGCCGACCACCGGGTACGTGCGGCGGATGCTCGACGACCCGTACTTCTGGCCCGCCGTGCGCAACACCGCGCTGCTGGTCGTGGTGTTGGTGCCGCTCCAGTTCGCGTTCGCGCTGACGATGGCGCTGCTGCTGCGCGAGCGGCCACGTTTTCACGGCGCGCATTTCTTCGTCTGGGTGATACCCCTCGCGGTCAGCGACCTCGCCGCCGGCCTGGTGTGGCTGTCGATCTTCGCCGACCGCGGCTACCTCAACTCCACGTTGGACCACCTGGGCCTCGACGGCTATGCCTGGCTGTCGTACGAGAACACGACCTCGATGTTCCTCGCCGTGGTGGTCGCCGAGCTGTGGCGGTCGACCTCGCTCGTGCTGGTCATCGTGGTCGCCGGCCTCCAGGGCATCCCGAAGGACTACGACGAGGCGGCGGCGGTCTTCGGCGCCACCTACTGGCAGCGGCTGCGCCACGTGGTGCTCCCCCAGCTCCGGCCGAGCCTCCAGGTCGCGCTGATCCTGCGCACGATCCTGGCGCTGGAGACGTTCGCGGTGGCGCAGGCGCTCACCGGCCGCAACCTGCCGCTGCTCGTCGGCGAGACCTACCAGTGGTACAACGTGCTCCAGAACCCCAACGTCGCCTCCGCCATCGCGCTGGTCGTGCTGGCCGTGTCGATGCTGGCCGCCGTCGGCTACCTGCGGCTGCTGCGCGACCGGACGGTGACGAGATGAGCCGCCGCCGTCGCTGGAATCGCGCGGCCGTCCAGGCCGCCTGCGTCGCGATCACCCTTTTCATGGGGGTACCGCTTTACTTGATCACACTCGCGGCCCTGTCCAGCCGCGCGTCGCTCAACGAGTTCCCGCTGCCACTGGTGCCCACGGACCCGTCGACGGAGACGATGTCGACGTTCCTCGAGTCGACGGGCGTGACCGGCGGCTTCCTCAACTCCCTGACCGTAGGCCTGCTGACGGTCGTGGCGGCGCTGCTCGTGGGCGTGCCGGCCGGTTACGCGGTGGCCCGCTACACGTTCCGGGGCAGGGACACGTACCAGCTTTTCCTGCTGCTCATCCGGGCGCTGCCGATCGTCGTGCTCTCCGTCCCTCTGGCGCGCATCTTCCTGGACACGGGCCTGTACGACACGACGTACGCGGTGACGCTCATCCACACCGCCCTCGCCCTGCCGACCACGGTGCTCATCACCGCGGCGATCTTCGTGGGCGTACCCCGCGAGCACGAGGAAGCCGCCATGATCTTCGGGGCGTCGCCCGCGCGGGCCTTCCTGCGCGTGGTGGCCCCGCAGGCGCTGCCGGGCATCGCCGCGGCCGCGATGTTCGCGTTCATGCTCTCCTGGAACGAGGTGCTCGGCGCCACCGTGCTGACCCTCAACCAGCGCACCCTGCCCGCGCAGGTGCTCACCACCCTTTCCGACTCGCCGCTGGCTTACCGCTTCGCCGGCGGCCTCGCGCTGGTGCTGCCAGCCGTGGTCTTCATCGCCGTGATGCGGCGCTATCTGCTCAACATGTGGGGGACGACGCTGCGATGAGCGCTGTAGTGGTGCGAAACCTCGTCAAGACGTACGCCGGCGGCGACCGCCGCGCCACCGACGACGTGTCGCTGGAGGTGGCCGACGGCGAGTTCCTGGTGCTGGTCGGCCCGAGCGGCTGCGGCAAGACCACGCTGCTGCGCATGGTCGCCGGCCTGGAGTCGCCCGACAGCGGCACGGTCAGCATCGCCGGCAAGGACGTCACCGACCTGCCCGCCCGCCAGCGCGGGCTGTCCATGGTCTTCCAGTCGTACGCGATCTTCCCGCACATGAAGGTCCGCCAGAACATCGGCTTCGGCCTCACCATGCGCAAGGTCCCCAAGGACGAGGTCGACCGCCGCGTCAAGCAGGCCGCCGAGCTGCTCCACCTGGAGGAGTACCTGGACCGCTACCCCGCCCAGCTCTCCGGCGGCCAACGCCAGCGGGTGGCGGTGGCCCGCGCGATCGTGGTCGACGCCGCCGTCCTGCTGATGGACGAACCACTGTCCAACCTGGACGCGCTGCTGCGGCTACAGTTTCGTGCCGAGCTGAAGCGGATCGTCAGCCAGCTCGGCACCACCACCCTCTACGTGACACACGACCAGGCCGAGGCCATGTCACTGGGCGACCGCGTCGCGGTGATGCGCGAGGGCAAGGTGACCCAGCTGGGCGCCCCCCTGGAGGTGTACGACCGCCCGGCCAACCAGTTCGTCGGCGGCTTCCTCGGCTCTCCGCCGATGAACTTCCTGACCGCCCGCGTGACCCGGGGCACCCTGGCGATCGGCGACGCCACGCTGCCCGCGCCCGACCATCTGTCCACCTGGGACGGACGCGAGGTGGTGATGGGCGTCCGCGCCGAGAACATCCAGGTCGCGACGGACCCGGCCGAGGGCTGGGTGCCCGCCCGGGTCGAGGTGGTCGAACCCACCGGCGCCGCCCTGCTCCTGACCGTCCGCCTGGCCGACGAGCAACTGAAGGTCCAGGCCCCCGCGACGTTCCCGGCCCGCCCCGACACCGGCGTACACCTCCGCGCCGCACCTGACGCGCTGCGCTTCTACGACCCCTCGACCGGCCTGGCCCTGACCTCCGACCGGTCACATGATCAGGGCCCGTAGCCCCGCGACCACCGTGCGCCGGTCCGGTTCGCCGGTGAGCGTGTGCTGGACCGCCCACCCCGGCACCAGCGCGAACAGGGCCGCCCCCACCGCGCCCACGTCCGCGTCCGGCGCGAGTTCGCCGCGGTCGCGGGCCCGCCGGGCGAGTGTCACGAAGGTGGCGCGCATCGGCGCGTAGCGGGCGGCCATCAGCTTGTGCAGGCCGGGATCGCGGGCGGCGCCGGCCCACACCTCGAGCGCGAGCGGAAACGCGCCGCCCGGACCGGTTTCCGCCTCGGCGTAGGCGAGTGCCTGGTCGATCGCCTCCAGGAGCGGGGCCGCCGCCGGGTCGGCGGCGAAGCGGACGAACGCGGCGATGACCCGGTCGGTCGCGTCCTCGGCGACCGCCAGCACGATCTCCTCCTTGCCGCTGAAGTAGCGGTAGACGGCGCCCACCGACAGGCCCGCCTCCTCGATCACCTCCTGCATCGACGTGGCCTGGAAGCCCTTGCGCAGGAAGCACGTCCGCGCGGCGTCGATGATCTGGCGGCGGCGGGCGGCGAGGTGGGCTTCGGTGCGGCGTGGCATGACACACATCGTAAAACGAACGCTCGTTCTTGACATCAGATGCCCGTCGATGGGAGTCTGGGCGCAAGAGAATGAGTGTTCGTTTTAGAGGAGTTGTCATGGCTCAGCCGGGAGATGGCACCACCCGTACGCCAGCTCGCCGCCGCCCCTCGCCCGCCGCCCTCGCCCTGGTGATCGCGGTCGGCGTGGTGGCGCTGCAAGCGCTGCTCGTGCCCCTGTTCAGCGCGCCCGCGGCCAAGATCGAGCCGCGCGACCTGCCGGTGGTCGTCGCGGGGCCCGCGCCGGCCGCCGACGGGTTCGCCGGCCAGCTCGAGTCGGCCCGCCCGGGCGCGTTCGAGATCACCAGGCTCGCGGACGCCGCGGCGGCCGACGAGGCGCTGCGCGACCGCGACGCGTACGCCGCCTTCGTGGTCGGGCCGGACGGGCTCACGCTGCGCACCGCGCCGGCCGCCAGCCCCACGGTCGCGACGCTGCTCACCCAGGCCTCCGCGCAGATGAACGGTGGCCAGCCCGTCCGCACCGTCGAGGTCGTGCCGCTGGACCAGGACGACCCGCGGGGCACGGGGTTCGCCAGCGGGTTCCTGCCGCTCGCGATCACCTCGCTGCTCGCCGGCGCCGCGATCTACTTCGCCACCCGCGGGCGCCGGCCGCGCCTTGCCGGCCTGGTCGGGTACGCGGTGCTGGCCGGCCTCGTCTCGGCCGCGGTGCTCCAGATCTGGCTCGGCGTGATCCCGGGCACCTACCTGGCCAACGCCGCCGCGATCGGGCTCTTCACGCTCGCGGTCGCCGCCTCGGTCGCCGGCCTCGCCTCGGTGCTCGGCGAGGCGGGCATCGGGCTCGGCGCGCTGGTGGTCTTCCTGATCGGCAACGCGCTCTCCGGGGTCTCCTCGGCGCCGCAGCTGCTCCCCCAGCCGTGGGGCGAGGTGGGCCAGTGGCTGCCGATCGGGGCGGGTGGCACGCTGCTCCGCTCGACCGCGTTCTTCGACGGAGCGGGCGCCTCGCGGGCGGTGTGGATCCTGGCCGGGTACGCGATCGTGGGTCTGGCGCTGGTGGCGCTGGGCCGGACCAAGGCGGAAGCGGCCACGCCGGCGCCCGCCGAGGACAAGGTCGCCACCACTGTCTAAAGCGGAGAGTCACAGTGGATCCCGCCCGGGAGCGATCCCGGGCGGGATCTCGCACGAGCGTGATGATGTAGCATCGGGCAGCTTGGGCAGTGCGTGACAACTCCCTTCTGATATTTTGCTTTGTTCGAGGAGGCTCGATGCCGACGGGCCGGCCGGCACCCCCCACACACCGGACCCTCGCCGACGCCGCCACCGCGCAGCTGCACGAGGCGATCCTGGCCGGCGATCTCGCCGCCGGTTCGCCGCTGCGCCTGACCGACCTCGCGGAAAGCCTCGGCATGAGCATGATGCCGGTCCGCGAGGCGATCCGGCGGCTTGATTCGCTCGGCCTCGTCGAGGTCGTGCCACACAAGGGCGCGTGGGTCCGCGAGCTGACCCTCGACGACGCGCACGACACCCACGAGATGCGGCTGCTGCTGGAGATCACGGCGATCGAGCGCGCGGCGCCCCGGTTCACCGACCGCGACACCGAGCGGGCCCGCGCCGCGCTCGACCGCCACGTCAGTGCCAGCCAGCTCGGCGACCAGGCCGCGGCCCGCCAGGCGCACACCGACTACCACTTCGCGATCTACGCGGCGGCCGGCTCTCGTTGGCTGCTGCGCGCGCTGGAGCCGGTCTGGCAAAACAGCGAGCGCTACCGTTTCGCCGGCACCCGCAGCCCGGAGGCGGCCGCCGAGCGGCACCGCGAGCACCAGGCGATCCTGGCCGCCTGCATGGCCCGCGACGCGGTGGCCGCGGTCGAGGCGCTGCGCGTGCACATCCACAACTCCCGCTCCCGCGTCATCCAGAAGATGACCCGGCTCGACGAAAAGGACGCCTAGGTGGCGGAGCAGCAGCCCGAGCTCGGACCGGTCGGCTACCGCATCATCCTGGAAAACGACCTGGTGCGGGTCTGGCAGGTCATGCTCGGGCCGGGCGAGACCCAGCCGCTGCACCACCACGAGCACCCATACCTGGTGATCACGATCGAGGGCGCGATCAACCTCGTCGAGACGGTCGACGGCCAGCTCCGTGACGCACCCGAGCCGACCGGCAACGTGATCTTCCGTCCGCCGGGCGACACCCACACGCTCACGAACGTCGGTGAGACGCGCTACGTGGCGCGCATCGTCGAGTTCAAGACACAGTAGAGCGTGCGGGTGGCCCTCGGCTCAGGACAGCGCGACGTAAAGCAGCGCGCCGACCAGGGCGGCGAACGCCAGCAGCAGCCCGCCGACCAGCAGGGTCTCCCCCGCGCCGCCGCCTTCTCCGGTGGTCTTCCGGTCGCCCACGATTCCGCTCCAAGGTTTGATATCTGATCAAAACTCGGCTCGGAGCATAGCGAGATCCCACGATCTTGGGAAGGTCCGGACGGATCTGTCGAATTTTGGGCGTACGAGACGGCGTGGCGACGCCTCCTGTGTATAGAAAAAGTGTCATACCTGAAGGCGACACTCTTGTAGTCGGAAGCCGTTGAAGCGGAAGGCGCATTGGTGGGCAGTAACCATGTATCAGCTGGATCTTTGCAGGTGCGAGGCGCTCTTCGCCTCCGACCTACAGCACTCACAGCACCCCGACCCGACTGACGTGCGCGCGGCGGTGGCGCACACCATCTCCCGGCTGGGCGAGACCGCCTGCCTGGCCCGGATGGCGCAGGAGTTCGGCGATCACCCCGAGGAGGCCGCGGCGCGCATGCGCTGGGCCCGCGAGGCGGTGGAGTCGGCCTACGCACACCACATCCCGACACCGCGCAGTCCCCTGCGGACCGCCGCACCCTGAGGCCCCGACGAGCAGGCCTCTGGCGGTAGCGGAGGACCGCCAGGGCCCGGGCCTCCCCAGGCCCTGCCTCGTGGATCTCGGTAGAGCGAGGCAAGGTCCAAGAGCCAGGCCTTAGGTGTCGATCGGCGACGGAGCCGCGACGTCCGCAAAGCGAAACAGGCCCGGCTCCGGCTCCACGCGGGCGGCCCGCAGGATAAAGCTGACGGCGTGATACCAGCCGCAGAGCGCGAGCAGGTCGAGCAGCTGCCCCTCGTCGAAGTAGCGGCGCAGCTCGGCCCAGAGCCGGTCGTCCACGTCGGAGTGCTCGTGCAGCTGCTCGACGAGCTCCATCAGGGCCCGGTCGCGCGGCTCGCACCAGCAGGGGTCGGCGCTGGAGCCGTGCGCCATCGAGCGCATCTGCTCCTCGGTAAAGCCGGCCCGCTCCGACCAGACCGCCATGTGCAGGCCCCAGTGGTACTCACAGCCGCACAGCGCGCAGGTGCGCCCGATGATGACCTCCCGGGCGCGCAGGTCGACGCTGAGCGCGGTGCTCAGCTCATACCCCATCCACTCGCTCATGGCGTGTGCCATCCGCCGGTTGCGCGCGAAGGTGCGGGCCACCCGTAACGGCGGGATCCCCGGGGGGATCATGCGGGCGAACAGGGCCTCGATCTCCGGCGGAAAGGGCTCCTCCACCGGTGGAATGCGTACCACCACGCCATCGCCTCCAGACAGCGCCCGGCCATAGATCCATCTATGACGATATACCCCTAGGACCCCCTATGAGCCCTAAAGTTGTCCCCTATGGCGAGCTGGGAGGACGTGCGGCGGCTGGCGCTGGACCTGCCGGAGACCGACGAGCACGAGTCGTACGAGGGTGCCCGTGCCTGGCGGGTGAAGGAAAAGGGCTTCGTCTGGGAGCGGCCGCTGCGCAAGAGCGACCTCGCGGCCCTCGGAGAGGCGGCGCCGGACGGGCCGATCCTCTGCGCCCGGGTCCCCGACGAGGGTGCCAAGCAGGCGCTGATCGCGGACGACCCGTCCGTGTACTTCACGACACCGCACTTCAACGGGTACCCGGCCGTGCTGGTGCGGCTGGAGCGCATCGGCACGGCCGAGCTGCGGGAGCTTGTGGTGGAGGCGTGGCTGGCGAGGGCGCCGAAGCGCCTCGCCAAGCAGTTTCAGGAGGGCACGTAGAACTTCGTCGTCGCCTCGACGGCCGCCGCGACCACCTCGGGATCGCCGCCCGCCGCCAGATGCGCCTCGCCCCACGCCGCCGCGCTACGCCGGCTGAGCTCCTTGGCCTCCGGCGACGACTCGAACTCGGCCGGGTCGCCGAGGCTCTCCCCGGCCAGGTGCGCGACAAGGCCGAGCAGGCCGAGATCCCAACCCACGCCGGTCGCGCCCGGACCGTACGTCGGGAAGAAGACCGGGTCGACCACGGCCGCGTGCACCAGCTCGAACTCGGTGTCGCCGTCCGGGCCGGGCGACAGCCGCACCTCCACCTCGCTGGTGCCGTCCGCGGCCTCCGGGCCGAAGAGCCAGGACACCTTCAGCAGGCGCGGCGGCTCGCAGCGGAGGATCTCGCCGCCGGCGTTGCCCTCCAGCTGGTATCGCCCGCCGAGCCGCAGGTCGCCGCTGACCGGGAGGAACCACCGGCGCAGCCGCTCCGCGGTGGTGATGGCGTCCCAGACGTCTTCGATCTCCGCGTCGTACCGCCGGCGGAGCACCACCGCGTAGGCCTCGCCGGCCGGCACGCTGCCCTTGCCCAGCTCGCGGTGTGCGGCGGCCAGCTCGTCGAGTAGGTCCTTCATGTCTCATCCCCATCGATGTCGGAAAGGCTTTCGGTCCGGCGTGCGCGCTTGCCCCGCGCCAGCTCGGTGGCCAGCGCGTCGAGTCGCTGGCTCCAGAACCGGCGAAACGGCTCCAGCCACGCGTCGACCTCGCGCAATGGCGCGGGCTCGACCGCGTAGAGCCGGCGGGTGCCCTCGGCCCGGACCGACGCGAACCCGCTGTCCCGCAACACGCGCAGGTGCTGCGAGACAGCGGGCTGGGAGATCCCGAACTCGGCCCGGATCACCTCCGTGACCGCCCCGGAGGTCAGCTCGCCACCGGCGAGCAGCTCCAGGATGCGGCGGCGCACGGGGTCACCGAGGACGTCGAACGCGTGCACGGGCCAGACTATGCCAGCCGCCGCTTATATAAGTCAAGACTGCTCCAGCACCGACAGCACGTTGCCGGCCGGGTCGGCGAACCACGCGATCGCGGGCCCGTTGCCGCGCATGACGCCCTTGTCGTCCTGGGGGAAGTCGTCGTAGCGGAGCGTCGAGACGCCCCGCGCGGCGAGGTCGTCCACCGCCTTGTCGACGTCGCCGACCGGGAAGTTGAGGATTGTGAACGTGGCGGGCGTGTGGTTTTCCTTCGGGTAGACCAGGATCTGCGATCCGCCCTCGATGTGGAGGGTGAGCATGCCGTGCTCCTCGGTGACCTTCAGGCCCAGCGTGCCGGCGTAGAACGCCTTCGCGGCGGCGATGTCGTCCACCGAGAAACCGCTGAACGCCTTGGCGCTTTCGAACATGGTGTTCTCCTATCTCGCGTATGCCATCCGTGATCCGTACAGCTGATCGACCACACACCGTGCCCAACGCATGCGTGGGGCGGCGGTCTCGGGGTGGTCGCCGTAGGCCGCGGCCACGTCGGCGGCCACGCCACGCGTTCCACCGTGTGAGCGGATCGCGGTGCGGATGGCGGCGTCGACGTCCGCGTAGGACGGGGTGGAGCCGGCGGAAATGTGGCTGGTGAAAAGAGCCTCGGCGCGGGCGGCGGTCAGCGGGTCGATCGTGATGTTCATCGGACTCTCCTCCTCGGTAACAAGCCTTCAAGGAGTAGGACTACCCGGCTCCGGCGAACTCATCGGAACTCGCGAAGAATCCACGGATCTATCTATTCGCGTCCATTGTGGGTAGGGTCGCCGATGCCGACGGGGCGGGGGCCCCGCCGGATCGATTGGGGGAGAAGTATGCGTCGACGCATCGCGATGGTCGCTGCCTGCTTACTGGCGGCTGTCACACTCGCACCGGGTGGAGCCGCCGCGCGGGCCAACCCGGATGTGGACACCAAGAAGGCACTGGCGAACGGCCTCCAGGTCGCACCCAAGTCGACCGCGAAGAGCAAGACGGCCAACGCCAAGCCCGCCGGGGCCAACCCGTACCTCGCGCTCCTGCCCGACCCCGCCGCCGCGGACCTCTCCGGCTGGGACAGGTACCTGGCCGCGCAGGGCAAGGAGCGGGCGAAGACGAAGGCGAAGACACAGCAGCGGGCGCTCGCGGCCGCGCCGATCCTGGTCGACGAGGACGAGCCGACCGGCGTGCGCGGCTCCAACGACACTCCGGCCACCGCGCAGCGGGTCCCCGGCTTCGGCACCAACACCGGCCAGAACCCCGCGGCCCGCGTGCTCGGCACCCTCTCGCCCGAGCCGGTGAGCGCCGAGGACGTCGACCCCAACACCGAGGACGACGGCTCGATCCCGCTCGCCGGCGACACCGGCATCGGTGAGACCCGCGACGGCATCCGGACCTCGGGCGTGGTCGGCGACGGCCCGCACGGCAGCGCCGGCTCCGGTTCCGGTGACTTCGACGTGTACAAGCTGACCGCCACGGCCGGCGACAGCATCACCGCCGACATCGACACCACCACCGAGGAGCTCGACTCGATCCTGCTGCTGCTCGACGCGGAGGGCGAGATCATCGCCACCGCCGACGACGACGGCGTCAGCTTCGACAGCCTGCTCAACTTCCAGTTCACCGAGTCGGGCACCTACTACCTCTTCGTCACCGGGTTCCTGACCCTGCCGGACGACCCGTTCGACTCGGGCAGCGGCAGCGGCGCGGAGAGCGAGGGGCCGTACAACTTGACGATCCTGGTGGGCCAGTCGGACTTCGACTTCTTCGCGGTGCGGCTGCGCAAGGGCGACGTGCTCGGCGCCACGGTGTCCGGCAGCGCCGCGCGCCTGGCCGTGTACGACACGGTGCCGCGCGAGGTGCAGGGCTCCACCCAGGACGCCTCGTTCATCTTCCCGGTCGACACCCCGCTCCCCGGCGGCGGCAACGCGGTCGTCGACTACGTCGCCGAGACGGCCGGCTGGCACTACGTCGCGGTGACCTCCGGCAGCGGCACGTACGACGTGACCGTCGAGGCGCACCGGCCGACCCTGGAAGGCGCGACGCCGCCGGTGCAGACGCTCTTCCTCGACTTCGACGGCGCGCGGGTCAACACCGCACCGTTCGGCGGGCCGGGCGTGCGGACGCTGAGCCCGTTCGAGGCGTTCCTCGGCCGGTGGGGCCTGACCCGCGCCGACGAGGACGCGGTGATCGACGCCGTGATCGCCACGGTGACCGAAAACCTCAAGAGCGACCTCCAGGCCAGCGGCCTCAACAGCCGCTTCCGGCTCCAGATCAAGAACAGCCGCGACCACCGGGACACGTTCGGACAGGAGAACGTGAGCCGCATCGTCGTCGGCGGCACGATCGACGAGTCGGGTGTGCCGACGATCGGCATCGCGCAGACCATCGACCCGGGCAACTTCGAGACCGAGGAGACCGCGCTCGTGCTCCTCGACATCCTCAGCGACCCGGCCGGTGACGACGCCTCGCTGAACACCTACATCACGCCGGCCAGCGACAAGGTGGCCTTCGTCGGGCGGGCGCTCGGCAACGTGGTCTCGCACGAGGCCGGGCACTTCTTCGGCGACTGGCACGTCGACCAGTTCAACGACATCCCCAACCTCATGGACCAGGGCGGCAACTTCCCGGTCATGTTCGCGGTGGGGCCGGACAACGTCGGCGGCACCGAGGACGACACCGACGTCGACTTCGGCGAGGACGTCTTCAACCCGGGTGAGGGCTTCACCGGCACGGAGGACACCCTCAGCCGCATCGTCTTCGGCGTCACCAGCTGATTTTGGTCAAACTGAGCCGGAGCCCAGGAACATCTGGGCTCCGGCTCACCCATAACCAGATCTTCGGCCGTCCGTGGCGAAAAGTGGCCCCTCCAGGGGCCAGAATTCGCCACGCACACGCCGCTCCCCTGCCCCGTCTGTGCGGGCAGGTCGACAGCCCACGCAGCCGGGCCCCGTGGGGCCCGGCTGCGTGACGCTAGGGGTGAGCGTGAGCAACGACGGACGCGATCGCTGGCTAAGGACGTCCGGGTTGATCTAGGTATACCTAGCGCCTCCTTACGCCTGCTCCGGGCGCTGGGTAAGGCCCCCGGAGGGGCCAAGATACGCAAGCGCTCCCGATGTGGTCGCACCCCTTACCGGCCGAGGATGGACACATCAGCGGTACGAGGGAAACCACGAGGGAGAAAACGATGTTCATGCACCCGGACCAGTTTCTGACCCAGGCCAACGCCCGCCACCGCGAGCTCGTCGCCGAGGGCGACCGGGGGCGGCTGCTGGCCTCCGCGCGCAAGGCGCTCCGGGCCCGCCGCGCACGCCAAGCGGCGCCCGTGCGGGGGCAGCCCGCCGGTACGCTGGCCTCGTGCGAGCCGTCCGTGGCGGTGCCAGCCCGGTGATGATCGGGCGCGAACGCGAGCTGCGCCGACTGGCGCAGCTCGCGTCGGCGCGCGTGCCCGCCGTCGCCGTGATCGCCGGCGAGCCCGGCATCGGCAAGACCCGCCTGGTGCAGGAGCTGCTCGACGCGCTGCCGCCGGAGACCGTCGTGCTGGTCGGGCAGGCCGAGCCCGGCTCGCTGTCCCGGCCGTACGAGGTGCTGCTCGACGCGATCGACGGCCGCGCCGAGGTCGACGAGGAGCAGCTTGCCGCGCTCGGCGACCCCAAACGCAGCCCGGTCGAGCGGCTGCACACCGGCCTCGCGATCCTCGCCGACCTGGTCGGCGACTCCCCCGCCGTCATCGTCTTCGAAGACCTGCACTGGGCCGACTCGGAGAGCGCCGCGCTGTTCGAGCGGATCGCCGACCAGCGCGGGCCGCGCCTGCTGGTCGGCACCTACCGGCCCGACGAGGTGACCCGGCGGCAGCCGGTGGCCGGGCTGCTCGCCCGCCTGGAGCGGCGGCACACCGTCTCGCACGTGCGCCTCGACCGGCTCACCCCCTCGCAGACGGCGGCGCTGCTCGCGGCCGCGACCGGCGGGCCGGTGCCGATGCGCGCGGCGACCGCGCTGCACCACCGCACCGGCGGCAACCCGTTCTTCCTGGAGGAGCTGCTGCGCAGCATGCCCGGCTGCCAGCTCGACGACATCGTCGACCAGCCGCTGCCGTGGAGCCTCGCCGACCTGCTCCGCCGCCAGACCGACGACCTCGACCGGGTCAGCCACGGCGTCGTGGAGGCGGCCGCGGTGCTCGGCCAGCGCATCCCGTTCGACCTGCTCGCCGGCGTCACCGGCGCCACCGAAAACGAGCTGATCCAGGTGCTGCGCGACCTGGTCACCCGGGGCGTGCTGGTGGAGTCCGGGGAAGACGAGTTCGCGTTCCGGCACGCGCTGTTCCGCGAGGCGATCGCCGACCAGATGCTCGGCCGCCAGCGGCGCCGGCTGCACGAGGCCGCGCTGGAGGCGCTGCTCGCCGCCGGCTCGTCCGACCCGGCCATGCTCGCCCACCACGCCCGCGGCGCCGGGCGGTACGACGACATGGTGGCCGCCGCCCGCCGCGGTGCCGCGCTCTACCTGTCGATCGGCTCCGCGTACCAGGCGCTCCAGCTCGCCGAGATGGGGCTGGAGGAGGTGCCCGAAGACCCGGAGCTGCTCTCCGCCGCCGCCCGCGCCGCCTGGCTGGCCGGGCTGCTCGACGACGCTGTGCGATACGGGCGCGGCTGGCGCGACGTGGCCGCCTCGACCACCGACCGCGCCGAGTCGCTCTACCTGCTGGTCCGCCTCGCCTGGGAGTCCCGCGAGTGGGACGAGATGGGCGACCTGACCCGCGAGATCGAGACGCTGATCGAGGAGCTGCCGCCCGGCGCCGACCAGGCCCGCGCGATGACCGCGATCGCCCAGTCCTCGATGCTGCGCGACGACCTGCCGGCCACGATGCGCTGGACCGAGCGGGCGATGGAGCTGGCCGAGGAGTTCGACCTGCCGCAGGTCCGCCTCGCCGCCCTCGTCGAAAAGGGCTCGGCGCTCGTCGAGGTGCCGGCCCGCGCCGCCGAGGGGCGGGCGATCCTCTCCGGCATGGTCGACGAGGCGGAGAAGGCCGGCGAGTGGGTCCTGGCCGCCCGCGCGCTGAGCAACCTCGTGCAGGGCGAGCCGCCCGAGTCGCCGGCCGAGTTCGCCGAGGTGCTGGAGCGGATGCGCACCGACGCCGAGCGGGCCGGCTTCGAGTCGCTCGCGGTCGCCGGCTACTTCCAGGGCCGGGCCCGCCTCGCGATGCGCGCCGGCGACCTCGAGGCCGGCATCGAGGCCCTCGAAGAGGGGCGCGAGCAGGATCGCGGGTTCCTGCGCCACGGCCGGCGGGCCGACTACCACGGCGTCTTCCTCGCCGGCCTCTACCTGGAGGCGGGCGAGCTCGACAACGTCGAGAAGGTGATCGCGGAGCTGGCCGCCGTGCCCCGCCTGCCGAAGACATCGCTGCCCGGCCTCACGTTCCACCTCGCCTGCCGGCGCGGCGACCGGGCGACCGCCGAGTCCACTTTGGACGTGCTACTCGCCGAGATGGCCAAGCAGACCTGGCACAGCGGCGAGCAGGCACACGACCTCGTCTCCGCCGCGCTGGAGCTGGGGCTGCCGCTGGAGCGGCTCGACGAGATGGCCGCCGTGCTGCTCGACCACACCAGCTGGGACGCCTACCGCGTGCTCGTCGACGCGCAGATCGCCGAGGCGCGGGGCCGGCACGCCGACGCGCTGACCGGCTATCTGTCCATCGTGGACGCCGACATCCTGCCGCCCTCGACCCGCGGCACCGTGCGGCTCGGCGCGGCCCGCTGCCTGCTGGCCGCCGACCGCCGCGCGGAGGCCACGGCCCAGGTCGAGGCGGCCGCGGCCCTGCTCGCCTCGTGGGGTGGCTGGCGGGTGGCGCAGCTGGAGCAGGCGCGCGCGATGCTCGGCCTCGCTCCCGCCGACGCGGCACCCGCGGTGACCGGGGTGGCGGCGCTGACCCCGCGCGAGCGGGAGGTGGCGTTGCTGATCAGCGACGGGCTGACCAACACCGAGCTGGCCCGCCGGCTCTACATCTCACCGAAGACCGCCGCCGTGCACGTCTCCAACATCCTCCGGAAGCTGGGCGTGTCGTCCCGGACGGAGGTCGCCGACGCCGTCGGCCGCTCCACCTAGCCACTCGTCGCTGCTCACGTCCATGCCGCGCCGCCGGCGCGGTGCGGGCGCCGCGGGTGCCGCCGGCTTCGGCGCACGGGGCCGGCGGGTCGCCGCGAACGCGGCCAGCGCCGTGGTCAGCGGCACCGCGGCGATCAGGCCCATCGTGCCGACCACGCTGCGGACGATCTCCTGGGCGAGCATCTGCGAGGTGAGCGCCTCGCCCAGCGGCGCGTTGCCGGCGGCGAGCAGGATCAGCAGCGGCAGCGAGGCACCCGCGTACGCCAGCACGAGCGTGTTGATCACCGAGGTGATGTGTGCCCGACCGACCCGCGCCGCCGCCCGGTAGAGGCGGGTCGCCGGCAGCGCCGGGTTGGCGTGCGCCAGCTCGCTGACCGTCACCGCCTGGGTGACCGCCACGTCGTCGAGCACGCCGAGCGAGCCGATCAGGATGCCGGCCAGCAGCAGACCCTGCATGTTCACGTCGGTGTACACGATCGTCAGGAAGTTGGTCTCCTCGGTGCCCACCCCCGTCAGGTGCAACGCGGCGGTGGCGCCGGCGGCGAGCAGGCCGGTGAGCGTGAGGCTGGCGAGCGTGCCGACCACCGCCACGGTCGTCGGCACCGTGAAGCCGTGCGTCAGGTACAGCACCGACAGCATGATCGCGGCCGAGCCCACGACCGCGACGAGCAGCGGCGAACGCCCGTCGAGGATCGCCGGCACGATGAAGAACAGCAGCACCCCGAACGTGACGGCGAGCCCGCCGAGCGCCGCCAGCCCTCGCCACCGCCCGAAGGCCACGACCGCGAGCGCGAACGCGACGGCGAGCACCCACAGCCCGGTGCCCCGCTGGTGGTCGAGGATCTGGTAGTCGACGCCGCTGGCCGTGCCCTCGGTGTGGATCAGCGTGAGGTGGTCGCCCTGGCCGATCTCCGGCGAGCCCGGGCCGCGCGGCAGGTCGGTCTCGATCTGCCGGCCCTTTTCGGGCCCGGACGTCAGCTTGATCGTGACCGTGCCGCACTGCTGCGGGCCGCCCTTCGGCGTGACCTGCGGCTGGTCGGGCAGCTCCGGGCACGGCGTGATCGCGACCGCGACCACGTCACCGGTGACCTGCGGCTCGTCGCTCTGCTGGTCGGCGCCGACGTCGCCGCGCGGCCACAGGAGCACCATCGCCACGATCGTCACGACCGCCGCGCAGGCGAGCACGATCAGCGCGGTGCGCCCCGCCCGCTGGTGGTGTGGCCGATCCCCACTGTGCTGGTGGTGGTGCGCGTCCATCGCGCCAAACTATCGTTTCCGGCCCGCGATCAGTCGCGGTGGTCGCCGGTGGCGCCGTCGAGGAGCTCACGCACGATGTCCATGTGGCCGGTGTGGCGGGCGGTCTCCTCGATCATGTGGATCAGCGCCCACCGCATCGTCACCGCCTCGCCGAACCACGCCGTGCCCACGTCGTCGAGGTCGAGCTCGGCGATCACCCGGTCGGCCGCCGCGCGGGACCGGGCGTAGAAGGCGAGCACGTCGGCGGTGCTCTCCCCCGGCTCGACCCGCAGGTCGGCCTCGGGATCGTCGTCGTCGAACGGCAGCGGCTCGGTCTCCCGCCCGAACGTCTGGCAGAACCATCCGTACTCGTTGGCCGCGAGGTGCTTGACAAGGCCGAGCAGGTTGGTGCCCGAGGGGGTCAGGCGGCGCCGCAGGCGCTCGTCGTCGAGGCCTTCGACCTTCCAGAGCACGACCTCGCGATGGCGGTCGAGGCTGGCCTGGAGGCTTTCCTTCTCACCGCCGGTATACGGCACCGATTTCGTCACAGCGCGGACGTTAACAGCACCCACCGACACACTCACGGGCATTTCAGGGTGTGATGCCGCGCTCACCGCCCGTACTCCATCGATGTGTGTCGCCCCGAGCGGCTCGCGCGTCGCGTAGCATCTGCCGGCGTGACCCAGCCACCGAGACAGTTCGCCGAGGACGCCCCCACCGTGCAGTTCACCGCGGTGGGCACGCCGGAGCCGCGGCGGAGCCGGAAGCGGATCTTCCTCGCGGGCGGGATCACCGCGGCCGTGCTCCTCGCCGCCGGCGGTTCCGCCGCTTACGCGTACTCGGGCGAGGTGCCGCGCGGCACGAAGGTGCTCGGCGTCGAGCTGGGCGCGAAGAGCAAGGCGGACGCGGCGGCCGCGCTGCGCGCCGGGCTCGCCGGCCAGGCCGAGCGCCTCGAGGCGCCGTTGCCGGTGCGGCTGGGCGAGCGGGTCGTGGAGATCAAGCCGGCCGACGTGGGGCTGGGCGTCGACGTCGACGCCACGGTGGCGGCGGCCGCGGAGAGCGGCGGCGGGCCGTTGCGCCGGCTCTTCGGCTCGCGCGAGGTGGCACCGGTGATCACCGTCGACGCGGCGAAGGCCGACGGGGTGCTGCGCGCCGCGCTCGGCAAGGACGCGCAGGCGATGCGGATGCCGGCCGTGACGTTCTCCGGCACGACGCCGAAGGCGGTGCACCCCAAGCCCGGCAAGGGCATCGACGGGGAAAAGTCCGCGCAGGCGCTGCGCGAGGGCTGGCTCGGCATCCACCCGGTACCGGTGCCGCTGGTCGACATCCACCCCGCGACCTCCGCCGAAGAGGTCGACAAGCTCGTCGCCGACCTGGCCAAGCCCGCGGTGGCGGGGCCGGTGACCGTGACCACCGACCGCGGCGCCGTGACCGTGCCGCCGGCCGCGATCGCGAAGAGCCTGGTGCTCACCGCCGACAAGACCGGCAAGATCAACCCTCGGGTCGACGAGAAGAAGCTGCGCGCGGCGCTCGCCGGCCCGCTCGCCAAGGTCGAGGTCGAGGCGAAGGACGCGACGATCGCGCTCAAGGCCGGCAAGCCGGCGGTCGTGCCCGGCGTCGACGGCCACCGCCTCGACACCGCCAAGCTCAGCACCGACCTGCTCGCCGTGCTACCCAAGACCGACGGCCGCACCGTCGCCGGCACGCTGGCCACCGCGAAGCCGAAGGTCACCGAGGAGGCCGTGGCCAAGCTCGGCGTCAAGGAGAAGGTCTCGACCTTCACCACGAAGTTTCCCGGCGGGCTCTCCTCGCCGCGCAGCCAGAACATCGTGCTGGTGTCGAAGGAGACCAAGGGCGCGTTCGTGCTGCCGGGCAAGACGTTCTCGCTCAACACGCACACCGGCGAGCGCAGCTACCCGCAGGGGTACAAGGACGCGCCGACGATCGTGGGCGGCAAGCTCGTGCCGGGCGCGGGCGGCGGCGTCTCGCAGTTCGTGACCACGCTCTTCAACGCCACCTACTACGCCGGTCTCGAAGACGTCGAGCACAAGCCGCACTCGTACTACTTCAGCCGCTACCCCGCGGTCATCGAGTCGACGATCTACCCGCCGGCGCTGGACTTCCGGTTCCGCAACAACACGCCGTACGGGGTGCTCATCGACACCTCGTACACGTCGAGCACGATCACCGTGTCGATCTGGAGCACGAAGATCTACGACAGCGTGAAGACGGAGTGGGGGCCGCGGCGCAACCCGACGAGCCCGCAGACGAAGTACCTGGAACCCGGTCCGGACTGCATCGAGACGAGCGGGCTGCCCGGCTTCAGCCAGGACGCGTGGCGGGTCTTCCGCAAGGACGGCAAGGAGACCAAGCGGGAGAAGTTCAGCTGGACGTACCAGGCCGAACCACGCTTCATCTGCGACAAAGCACCCAGTTAGACTATTTCGGACATACCCTGAAATAAGATCTCCCACCGTGACGGTCCACATCGTCCGGTATCCGAAGGGGGATCCATGGCTCGCAGCCGCGTCGTCGCAGCCGCCGCCACCGCTCTGCTCCTGCCGCTGTCCGTCCTCCCGGCCTCGGCGGCGCCGGCCCAACCGTGGCCGGCGCCGGCGGACGACACGCGGGAGCTGACCCACAAGCGCTTCACGCTCGACGGCGGGCGCGGGGACGTACCGAAGGCACGCGCGCGGGCCGCCGCACAGACCCCGCCCGTCGGCACCACACGGCAGTGGCTAGGCCTCGACGACGTCAAGGGCGAGATCTACCGCAAGGACTACACGCTGCGCGGCGTCGGCCGGCACATCGAGGTGTGGGTCGCCAACGACCTCGCCTTCCCCGCCGGCGACTGCCGCGCCAAGGTGCCGGGCGCGACGCGGGTCACCGACGCGCAGGTGGCGCACCTGGTCGACGAGTTCGACACCAACATGTACCCGAAGGAGACCGCGGCCTTCAGCACCCCGCCGGACCGGGACGGCACGAACGCCCAGCTCGGGCCGGACGCGAACGGCTCCGGCGGGGTGTACACGGGTGCCGGCGACCGCACGGTCACGCTCGTCGACAACGTGCGCGACGACAACTTCTACGACTTCCCGGCCCACCCCACGTACACGGCCGGCTTCTTCTCCGCGCAGCTCAACGACCTCTTCGACCGCAACGTGATGACGGTCGACGCGTTCGACTGGGCGCACCGCACCGGCCCCAACCCGCCGAACGACCCGACCGGCGACGTGTGCACCAGCCGGCCGGCCCGGCCCAACCTGTACGAGGGCACGTTCGCGCACGAGTGGCAGCACCTGCTCCAGCACTACACGGACCCGCTCGAGACCACGTGGGTCAACGAGGGGCTCTCCGACTTCGCGCAGACGCTGACCGGGTACGTGGACGCGCGCGCGACCGTCCACCAGCGCGGCGCGGACAGCCACATCTTCTGCTTCCAGGGCTTCGGCACGGTCCGCACGGACTTCAACACCAACCCGCGCGACTGCGGCGGCCCGGAGAACTCGCTCACCCTGTGGGGCGAGAGCCCGAACCCGAACGCGACGCTCGCCGACTACGGCAACGCGTACTCGTTCATGCTCTTCCTCCACGACCGGTACGGCACCGACCTCATCTCCCGCCTGCACCGCGACGGCAAGCGTCAAGGGCTGGCGAGCGTGGCGGCGGCGCTGAAAGCCGAGGGCGTGCGCGACATGTACGAGGTGATCCACGACTACCAGTCGATGGTGCTGCTCGACAAGCTCGTGCCCGGTTGGCGTGTCTACGGGGTCGCGAAGAGCCGCGTCACCACCCGAAGCCTCCGCTCGACGGTCAACCTGGCCAACCCGGCGGTCAACGCCACGCCCGGCGCCGCGCCCAACGGCGCCGATTACGTGCCGCTCGCGGTACCCGGCCGCGACCTGCGCTCGGTCCGCTTCGACGGCGCTCGCACGCTGCCGCCGCTCCCCCTCGCCTGGACCGTCGTGAAGAACGACCCGGACCGGCGCGACAACCCGGTGCTCTGGTCGGGCAACGCCAGCGACCTCGACAGCGCCGCGGTCACCACCGTCACCGTGCCGTCGAGCGGGGCGACCCTGCGGCTGCTCGCCAAGTACGGCGCCGAGGCGGGCTTCGACTACGGCTACGTGATGGTCTCCGCCGACCGCGGGAAGACGTACACGCCGGTGGCCGGCGACAAGACCGTCGAGGGCCCGCTCGGGCCGGCGCTCAACGGGAAGACCAACGGCTTCGAACCACACACCTTCGACCTTTCCCGGTACGCGGGGAAGACCGTGCTGCTCGGTTTCCGGTACGTGAGCGACGCCGGCGTCAACGAGGGCGGCCTGCTTGTCGACGACGTCCGGCTCGGCGGCACGCTGGTCAGCGACGGCGCGAGCCTGGCCGCGTTCGACTCGCCCACCGAGATCCGGGCGACCGAGACGCACAACTGGAACCTGCGCCTGGTCGGCCTCGACGCGAAGCGGAAGGTGGCGGTGCAGGTGGAGGTCGACGGGCGGCGCGCGGTGCGGCTCGACCCGGTGCGGCTGGCCGCGCTGAAGCTCTTCCCGAAGGTGGTCGCGATCGTGGCCTACGACGAGCCGACCGAGCAGGTCGGCCAGTACGCCCCGTACACGCTGACGGTGAACGGCGAGCGCCAGCCCGGCGGCGCGGCGCCCGCGGCCTGAGCCCCAGGGGCGCCATCCCGCGCGGGTGGCGCCCCACCTACTGCTCCAGCTTCGACCAACCGCGAAGGGCGAGGCCGCGGGAGCAACGGTCTGGACCACGACGGACATCGCGGCAGCTCAAATCCCCGTGGTGGCGGCCTCCCGGCGGTCGTAGGCGGCGCGGGCCGCGGCGATCTCCTCCTGGTGCTCCTCGGTCCAGGTGACCAGCGACTTGATCGTCTCGTGCAGGGTGCAGCCCAGGTCGGTCAGCGCGTACTCCACCTTCGGGGGCACCACCGGGTAGACGGTGCGCCGGACCAGGCCGTCGCGCTCCAGCTGGCGCAGGGTCACGGTGAGCATGCGCTGGCTGATCCCGTCGATCTCGTGGCGCAGCTCGGTGAAGCGCAGCGTGCGCCGCTCCAGCAGCGCGATGACCAGCAGCGACCACTTGTCGGCGACCCGGTCGAGGATCTGGCGGACCTCGCAGTCCTCCCGGGTGTCCCACTGGAAGGGGTCGGAGTCGTCGTCGGTGACGTCGCAGCGACTAAGTGACTTCGAAGTGCCTTCTTCCATGCCTTCTGATGTTGCCGCAGGATTCGAATGGTTACAAGAGGGAACCGACAAGCATTCGAGTAACTGGGGAGCGGAACACGTGGCGACGACACGACCCACACGGCGGGCCTGGGCGGTCCTGTTCGTGCTCTGCGGCGCGATCTTCCTGGAGGGCATCGACATCTCGATGCTGGGCGTCGCCCTCCCCTCGATCCGCGCCGACCTGGGCATGACCACCGGCGCGCTCTCCTGGGTGGTCAGCGCCTACGTGCTCGGATACGGCGGCTTCATGCTGCTCGGCGGGCGCGCGGCCGACCTCTGGGGGCGGCGCCGGGTGTTCCTGGTGTGCCTCGGGGTGTTCATCCTCTTCTCCGGCCTGGGCGGGCTGGCGCAGGAGGGCTGGGTGCTGATCGCCGCGCGGTTCGTGACCGGGGTGGCGGCCGCGTTCATGACGCCGGCCGGGCTGTCGATCATCACGACCACCTTTGCGGAGGGGCCGCAACGCAACAAAGCCCTCCTGGTGTACGCGGGTACGGCCGCCGGCGGCTTCTCGCTCGGCATGGTGGTCGGCGGGCTGTTGACGGCGGCGAGCTGGCGCTGGGTCTTCTTCGCCCCGGTCATCCTGGCCACCGCGATCCTCCTGGCCGGCATACGGCTCATCCCCCGCACCCGGCAAGGCGCCACCGCGAACGGCGGCTTCGACCTCGCCGGGGCCACCACCATCACCGGCGCGATGCTGCTGCTGGTACTCACCGTCGTGCGGGCACCGGACGTCCACATCGGATGGACGGCGGGCACGCTGGCCGCGAGCGCCGCGCTGCTGGCCGCGTTCGTGGCGATCGAACGCCGCTCGGCCGCACCGCTCGTGCGCCTCGGGCTGCTGCGCTCCGGCCCGCTGGTCCGCGCCAACGTGGGTGCGATGGCACTGACCGGCTCGTTCTTCGGGTTCCAGTTCGTCACCGTGCTGTACCTCCAGGAGCTGCGCGGCTGGTCGACCGTGCAGACCGGGCTCACGCTGATGGTCGTGGGCATCGACTCGGTGCTCGCGCCGACCCTCACGCCGAAGCTCGTCGAGCGGTGGGGCAACGTCCGTGTGATCTTCGGCGGCTTCCTGCTGGCGGCCCTCGCCTACGCGCTGTTCCTGCCGCTGGGCGCCGACTGGACGTACCCGATGATGCTCCCGACCCTGATCCTCACCGGCCTGGCGTTCGCGCTGGCCTACGGGCCGCTGACCATCGCCGCCACGGACGGCGTCGACGAGGCCGAGCAGGGGGTGGCCGGCGGGCTGCTCAACTCGTCGTTCCAGTTTGGCAGCGCGCTCGGGCTCGCCCTGGTCACCGCCGTCAACGTCGCCGCCACCGAGGCCGGCGACGCGCTGGACGGGTACCGCGCGGGGCTGGTCGTGCCGGTCGTGGCCGCGCTGGTCGGCGCGGCGGTGATGGCGGTGGGGCTGCGCCGCCGCGCGCCCGAGACGGCGGCGGCGCGCGAAGCCGTCAGGGTATGAGCAGCAGCTTGCCCGTCGTGCGGCGGGACTCGAGGTCGGCGTGGGCGCGCGCCGCCTCGGCGAGCGGGTAGCGGCCGCCGACGGTCACCTTCAGGGTGCCGTCGGCGACCCATCGCAGCACGTCGCCGGCGCGGCGGCGCAGCTCGTCGACGGACGCGACGAAGTGCCCGAGCGTCGGCCGGGTCAGGAACAGCGAGCCGCCGCCCTGCAAGCGGTTGACGTCGAAGGGCTCCGGCTTGCCGCTCGCGTACCCGTAGAGCACCAGCGTGCCGCGGACCCGGAGGCTGTCGAGGCTGGCGTCGAAGGTGTCCCGCCCCACCCCGTCGTACACCGCGGCGACGCCCTCCCCGCCGGTCAGCTCGCGGACCCGCTCGGCCACGCCGTCGTACCCGATGACCTCGGCGGCGCCGGCGGCGCGGGCGAGCTTCTCCTTCTCGGCGGTGGAGACGGTGCCGACGACCCGCGCGCCGAGGCTCGTGGCGAGCTGGGTGAGCAGCAGGCCCATGCCGCCGGCGGCGGCGTGCACGAGCACGGTGTCGCCGGCCCGCACCGGGTAGCTGTCGTGCAGCAGGTAGTGCGCGGTCAGGCCCTGGAGCAGCACGGCCGCGGCCTGCTCGTCGGTGACGCCCGCGGGGATCGGCAGGGCCCGCTCGGCCGGGGTGACCGCGTACCGGGCGTACGCGCCGGCGAGGTCGTTGGAGACCACCCGGTCGCCGACCTTGGGCGCGGTGACGCCCGGCCCCACCGCCTCGACCACGCCGGCCCCCTCGGTGCCGGGCACGAACGGCAGCCCGACCTGGTACAAGCCGCTGCGGTGGTAGATCTCGACGAAGTTGACGCCGGCGGCGGTCAACCGCACGAGCACCTCGCCGGGGCCCGGCTCGGGCGTCGGCAGGTCGGTCAGCGTGAGCACGTCGGGCCCGCCGGGCGCGGCCACCTGGATAGCGTCCATGCCGGAGAGCCTATGCCGCGACGCCTCGGACCTGTCTGACGACCGCGGCGGCGTGCTGGTCGGCCCAGGCGACCGCCGCGTCGCCGGCGCCGCCATTGGCCAGCGCCGGCTCCAGCACCGCGAGCGGGGGCACCGGCAGGCGGGCGCCGAGCTCGGCCAGCAGGTCGCGCAGGGCCGCGGAGACCGACCGCAGGTGCGCCTCGGAGGCGGCCACCGCCACGGGTACGGCCACCGCGCCAGCCAGCGCGCCCGCCGCCAACTGGTCGAGGAAGACCTTGAGCAGCCCGGTGTACGTGCCCTTGTAGGCGGGTGTGGCGACGACGAGCAGCCGGGCGGCGCGTACCACCGCGAACGGGTCCTCGACCGCACCGGACCCGCAGGCCGGCTCGGGGCCGAACGTGACGCCGACCAGGTCGGCCAGCTCCAGGACGACCCGGCCGTCGAGCGGGGCCGCGATCGCGTCCGCGGTGGCTTCGGCGAGGGCGCGGGTGCGGGAGGCGGGACGGGGGTTGCCGACGAGCACGACGAGTTCACTCACACGGCTAATCCTACCTGATTGATAGGCTATCGCGGCGGGCCCATCCCATCCCAGGGGTCGTAGTCGACCTCCAGCGGCTCCTGCTCGGGCCGCTCCGCCTCGGGCACGTGCTGGAGGTTGACCCGGATCCGGTACCAGATCGAGCTGCGCCCGCGCATCCCGTCGACCAGGATGTCCGCCGGCTCCAGCTTTTCCACAGTGGACGGATGGCGGGCCTTCCACCGCTCCAGACCCGCCATGGCCTCGGGCTTGGTCTTGGCGCGGGCGATCTCGATGAGCGGCATGGTCTGCTGGCGCCGGCCGGTGCCCTTCGGCGGCTTTTCCGCGGGGCCCAGCCGCTTGGCCAGGTCGAGCAGCCCGTCGAGCGTGCCGTAGGCGGTGTCCATGCCCTGCCACGGGTCGCCGATCGCCGCGTACCGCTCGCGCACCACCGGCAGCGTGAACTCCTCCGGCCGGCAGTCGCGCACCTCGTCCCAGGACAGCGGCGTGGAGACGCGGGCGTCCCGGTTGGGGCGCACCGAGTAGGCGGAGGCGACGGTGCGGTCCTTCGCGTTCTGGTTGAAGTCGACGAACACCCCCTCCCGCTCCTCCTTCCACCACTTGCTCGTGGCCAGGTCGGGTGCGCGGTTTTCCACCTCGCGGGCGACGGTCTCGGCGGCGAGGCGCACGTCCTTGTACAGCCAGCGCGGCTCGATCCGGACGAAGATGTGGAAGCCGCGCGAGCCGGACGTCTTGGGCCACCCGGTCAGCCCGTAGTCGGACAGCACCTCCTTGGCCACCATCGCCACGTCGACGATCTGCCGCCACTCCACGCCCGGCACCGGGTCGAGGTCGATGCGCAGCTCGTCGGGGCGGTCGAGGTCTTCGGCGAGCACCGGGTGCGGGTTGAGGTCGACACAGCCCAGGTTGATCACCCAGGCGAGCGCGGCCGCGTCGCGCACCACGGTCTCCTCGGCGGAACGGCCGGACGCGTACTTGAGCTCGGCCACCTCGATCCAGTCGGGCCGCTTGGTGGGCGCCCGCTTTTGCCAGATCGCCTCCTCGTCGATGCCCTTGACGAACCGCTTGAGCACCATCGGCCGCCCGCGCACCCCGCGCAGGGCGCCGTCGGCCACGGCGAGGTAGTAGTTGACCAGGTCGAGCTTGGTGTGACCGCCGGCCGCGAAAACCACCTTGTCGGGGTGGGTGATCGTCACCTCGCGGCCGGCGACTTCGATGACCGCCGGCGTCGACATGTCCCTACTCTCTCAGAGCGGCACCGATGTCTTCGTCAACTCCGACGTCAGCGTGAAGCCGGAGATCGTGACCTCCTGCTTGACCAGGCCGAAGCCGGGCTTCAACCAGAACGTCCCGCTGGCCTCGGTCACGCCGGCGAAGCCGGCGCCCAGATCAAGGTCCAGATCTATCTTGTACGCCTCCGCGGTGCCCGCCGGCACGGTCACCGACTCGGTGCCGGTGCTGCTCACGGTGTACGTCACCGGCTGGCTCCCGCCGGCGGCCCCCGGGCCGCTCACCTCGATCGCGGTGCGGCCGGTGCCCTTTTTACCGGCCTCCAGGTCGGCGACCGGCGGCACCGACAGGTCCTCACCGGCGCCCTCGACCGTGAACCCCGCGGCCGACGCGGCGAACGCGCCGATGTCGACGGTCAGCCCGCCATCCGCCCGGGTCACGAACTCCCGCTTGGCGGCCGGGGCGGTGCCCTTCTCCGTCACGGTCACCGTGCGCCCCTTCGCACCCTCGGTGACACTGTCGACGGTGACCGAGGTGGTGCCGCTGACCACGCCGCCCAGCTTGTACTCCAGCGTGGCCCCCTCGACCGGCGGGTAGAAGTAGAGCCCGCTGTCGGCGGGCGCGGCCGGTGCGGTGGTGGTAGTGGTGGCGGGCTCGTTGGCCGCGGGCGGCGGCGTCTCCTTGCCGCCCGACTCGCACGCCGTCACGGGCAGGGCCAGGACCAGCACGGCGGGCAGGGCCAGCCAGCGCCGTCGGGGCTTGATCACGCCGCATCCTCCGTACACGAGGGGCTCGGACCCCCGCCAGGCTACCCGCCCCGGTCGAGGGTCCGGCCCGCCTTCGGCCGTGCCACTACAGCAGGTCGAGGTCGACCGCCTCGGCCATCGCGCGCATGCCGGCGTCGTTGGGGTGCAGCGCGTCACCCGCGTCGAACTCGGCACGCATCCGGTCCGGGTCGTCCGGGTCGGCCAGTGCCCGGTCGTAGTCGAACACCGCGTCGTACTCGCCGCTGGTGCGGATCCAGTGGTTGAGCGCGTCGCGCACCGCCTCGCCGCGGGCGGTGTCGTAGCCCGGGTACGGGCAACCCTTCGACGGCGTGACCGTGGCCCCGATGATCCGCACACCGCGCCAGTGCGCGGCCCGGATGAGCGCCTGGTGCCCGGCGATCAGTTGCGCGGCCGTCACCGGCGTGCCGGCCGCCTCGCCGCCGCCGATGTCGTTGATGCCCTCCAGCACGATCACGGTACGCACGCCAGGCTGGCTCAGCGCGTCGCGCCGGAAGCGCTCCACGCCCGCCGTGCCGAAGCCGGGCAGGTCGGTCAGGACCTTGTTGCCGCCGATGCCGGCGTTGACGACGCCGGTCGGCCGCCCCGCGGCCACGAGCCTCTCGGCGAGCTCGTCCGGGTAGCGGTTGTCGGCGTCCAACGTGGACAGCGCGCCGTCGGTGATCGAGTCGCCGAAGGCCACCACCGTGCCACGGCTGCCCTTCGTCGGCCCGCTGACGTCCACACCGGACAGGTAGTAGGAGGAGGTGGACGTCTCGTCGAACGCCGCGGCGTCGCGGTCGAAGCGGTGGTCGCCATCGGCCCGGTACACGGTGGCGGTGGCGAACGGGTGGAAGGTGGCCGGCCCGGTGGGCCCGTCGAAGTAGAGCGTCACGGTCAGCCGCTCCAGCGGCGAGACCCGCAGGGCCACGGTGTCGGAGGACGCCTCCCGCCCGGCCGGCACCACGGTCGACTGGCGCCCCCGGAAGGTGACCGACCGCAGCGAACCCGCCCGCACCGCCGCGCCCTCCGCCGCGCGGCCGATCGTGGCACCGGTGAGCCGCAGCGGACCGTCACCGTACACGTTGGACACCCGGATCCGCACCGTCGAGCCGCCCCGGCTGAGCCGCACGACCTGGCGCACCGAGTGGTTGTCGAAGCCGCCGGACCAGTTCGGCTCCCCGAAGTAGTCGGGGAACGCCGCGATCAGCGAGCTCCCCCAGCCCCCCGCCCAACGCCCAGGGTCACGACCCTGGTGCGCGGCGGCGGGCGACGTGGTGGCGGTGGTCGCGAGGAGCGCGGCGACCGCGGCTGCGGGCAGTGCCCGATAGATACCCCTGAGCAGCATGCCGCCCAGATTAACGTCCACCACTGTCTCTACCGCATCCTAGGAGGCTAGCCCACCTTCCCTCGGCTGCGGTCCCGGGCTGGCGATCCGCTCGTCGTGGGTCAGTGGCCGAGCAGGGCGCGGACCTCGGCGCGGCTGGAGATGCCGAGCTTCGCGTACGCGCGGGCCAGGTGGTTGTTGACCGTCTTGACCTCCAGGCCGAGGCGCTCGGCGATGTGCTTGCTGCTGTGGTGGGCGGCCAGGAGCACGACCTCGCGTTCCCGGGCGGTGAGCAGTTCGGCGACCTCGTCGTTGACCAGCAGCGGTGTGCGGGCCGGGGCGCACCTGGCGCGCGCGCCTTCCGAACGGCCGCGTACCAGGTGTGCCTGCCCGCGCCGCCCCGCGCGGCGGAAGAGGCGGGCGGCGGCCGTGGCGGCCTCGGCGGCCAGGAGGTCCTGGCCCAGTCGTTCGAACGCCTGCGCGGCGCGGGCCAGCGGCCCGCCGTCGCCGCGGGAGAGGCCGTGCCCGGCCAGCGCCAGTGCCTCGGCGAAGGGCGTGCCCAGCCGGGCGGCCAGCGCGTCCAGGCGGCGGCGGTCGACCGGGCCGCCCAGCCGGCCGGCGTCGTAGAGGGCGGCGGCCTCCACTGTGGGCAGTTCGGCGGCGCGGGCCAGGTCGGCGGCGCGGCGGGCGGCCTCCACCGCGTCGGCCTGGGCGCCGCGGGACATGGCCGCCCAGGCGTGGGAGAGCTCCAGCCACGGGGCGAAGACGCGGTTGGGGCCGGCGCCGGCCGCGCCCGCCTCGGCCAGCCAGCCGGCCGCCTCCTCGGGGTCGCCGCCCAGCGCCGCGACCGTGGCCAGCGCGGCGGCGCAGTGGCGGCGGAAGCGGAAGGTGTCGTTCTCCTCGAAGCCGGCGAGGGCCTCGCGCAGCAGCGCGCCGGCGGGTTCCAGGTGGCCCTGCGCGGCGCCGACGAGGCCGGCGAAGAGCGCCCAGCCGCTCACCATCATCGGCAGGCCGGCCTCGACCGACGCGCGGTAGCCCTGGTCCGCGATCGCCCGCGCGCGTACCAGGTCGCCGGTCGCCAGGTGGGCCAGGCAGTCGGCGATCTGGATCTCGTGCGTGCCCCAGGGCATCAGCTCGCGGTGGGCGACCGCGACTGGCATCCCGCGTTCCCGGATGGTCGCCGCCTGGTCGAGCCGGCCGAGGAAGCCGGCGGCCGCCGTGCCGCCCGCGGTGGCCCAGATGACGGCCCGCGGGTGGGCGCCGGGGCGGTCGAGCACCCGGGCGGCCGCGTCGAGGGCCTCGGCGCACCGGCCGTCGAACATCAGGATCCGGCAGAGCGTCCCGTCGGCGAGGTCGCCGCGATCGGCCAGCATCCGCTCGGCCGCGGCGGCGCTGCCGAGTCCCCAGTAGAGGGCGTCCGCGCCGGACCCGGCGAACCCGTCCTCGATCGCCGCCAGCTCCCCGTCCCGTCCGACGAACGGCCACGCATCCATCGACGTCACCTCCCCCAGTCACAGATGGTTCGCCGCCGTGCGGGGGGCGGATGGGTGGCCTTCGAAGTCGGAAACCGGACTGCACTACGTCTATACATATCGCGTATAGACGTGGTGTACAGTGCTCGGCATGTCGATCGGACAGACCTTCCTGGGGCTGCTGGAGTCCAGCCCACGGCACGGATACGACCTCAAGCGCGCCTATGACGAGCGGTTCGCCCGCAGCCGCCCGCTGCACTTCGGGCAGGTCTACGCCACGCTCTCCCGCCTGCTCAAAAGCGGCCTCGTGGAGGTCGAAAGCGTGGAGCCGGGCGGCGGGCCGGAGCGCAAGCGCTACGCGATCACCGAGGCCGGCGTGACCGACGTGTCGCGGTGGCTGGCCCAGCCGGAAAAGCCCGAGCCCTACCTGCAAAACACGCTGTACACCAAGGTGGTGCTCGCGCTGCTCACCGGCCGGCCGGCGGCCGACCTGCTCGACTCCCAGCGGGCCGAGCACCTGCGCCTGATGCGCGAGCTGACCCGGCGCAAGGCCGGCGGCGACCTCGCCGAGCAGCTGATCTGCGACCACGCGCTCTTCCACCTGGAGGCCGACCTGCGGTGGCTCGAGCTGACCGCCGCCCGCCTCGACGAGCTGGCGAAAGAGGTCACGGCATGACCTCGTTGCTCGTCGCGGAGGAGCTGCGCAAGTCGTTCGGCGCGACGCCCGCGCTCGACGGCGCCTCGCTGGAGATCGACGCGGGCGAGGTCGTCGCGGTGATGGGCCCGTCCGGCTCGGGCAAGTCGACGCTGCTGCACTGCGTCGCCGGCATCGTGCGCCCCGACTCCGGCCGCGTCGTCTACGCCGGCCGCGAGGTCTCGCGGATGGGCGACGGCGAGCGGAGCGCGCTGCGGCGGTCGCAGTTCGGGTTCGTGTTCCAGTTCGGGCAGCTCGTGCCGGAGCTGACCTGCCTGGAAAACGTGGCGCTGCCGCTGCGGCTGGAGCGGGTGCGCCGGCGGGAGGCGGAGCGGCGGGCCGCCGAGTGGCTGGAGCGCCTGGAGGTCGGCGACGTCGCGGGCAAGCGGCCGGGCGAGGTCTCCGGCGGGCAGGGGCAGCGGGTCGCGGTGGCCCGCGCGCTCGTCACCGCACCCAAGGTAATCTTCGCGGACGAGCCCACGGGTGCGCTCGACTCGCTCAACGGCGAGCGGGTCATGCGCCTGCTCACCACGGCCGCCCGGGAGGCGCGCGCCGCGGTGGTGCTGGTGACCCACGAGGCGCGCGTCGCGGCGTACTCGGACCGGGAGGTCGTCGTCCGCGACGGCCGCACCCGCGACCTGGCCCGGACGGCGTGATGAGGGATCTGCTGATGGGCGCGCGGCTGGCGTTCGCCGGCGGGCGTGACGGGTGGACCCGGGCCGTGCTGACCGCGCTCGGCGTGGGCATCGGGGTGTCGATGCTGCTGCTCGCCGCCTCGGTGCCGGGCGCACTCGGCGCGCGGGAGGCGCGCGGCGACGCCCGTGACATCCAGGTCGGGCAGGCGCTCGCGGCGGGCCCGGCCACGCTGCTGGTCGCCCGGGTCGACACCGAGTTTCGCGGCACACCGGTGCGCGGCACGATCGTGCGGCCGGAGGGCCCGCGGGCACCGGCGCCGCCGGGTGTCGCCGCCTTCCCCGGGGCCGGCGAGGTGGTCGTCTCCCCCGCGCTGCGCGACCTGCTGGAGTCCGGCGACGGCGCGCTCTTCGCACCCCGGCTCGGCGGCGCGCGGGTGGTCGGCACGATCGGCGACGAGGGGCTGGCCGGCCCAGGCGAGCTGGCCTACTACCTCGGCAGCGACACGCTGGGCACGGACCGGGCGTCCCGCGTCGACGGGTTCGGGACCACGGCGGCGGGCGAGCCCTTCGGGACGCTGCTCGTGCTGCTCATCGTGATCATCTTCGTGGTGCTGCTGCTGCCCATCGTGGTGTTCCTCGGCGCGGCCGTGCGGTTCGGTGGCGAGCGCCGCGACCGGCGGATGGCCGCCTTCCGCCTGGTCGGCGCCGACCGGCGGATGACCCGGCGCCTCGCCGCCGGCGAGGCGGCCGCGGGCGCGCTGCTCGGCGTCGCGGTCGGCGGGGTGCTCTTCGTCCTGGGCCGCCAGCTCGTGCCGCTGTTCACGCTCTGGGACCTCAGCGTCTTCGCCGACGACATCCGGCCCGGCCTCGCCGCGGCGCTGGTCGTCACGTTCGCGGTGCCCGCTCTCGCCGTCGTGGTCAGCATGGTCGCGCTGCGCGGCGTGGTGATCGAGCCGCTCGGCGTGGTCCGCCGCGCCACCGGCGTGCGCCGCCGGCTGTGGTGGCGGCTGATCCTGCCGCTGCTCGGCGTCGTGCTGCTCTACCCGCTCGCCGGCGACGTCCGCACCGCCAGGGGCGACACCCAGTATCAGGTCGCGGTCGGCGCCGTCCTCCTGCTGATCGGCGCGGTCACCCTCCTGCCGTGGCTGATCGACCTTGTGGTACGCCGGATGCGCGGCGGCGCCGTGCCCTGGCAGCTCGCCGTCCGCCGGCTCCAGGTCGACAGCGGCACGTCCGCCCGGCTGGTCAACGGCATCGCGGTCGCGGTCGCCGGCACGATCGGGCTCCAGATGCTCTTCGCCGCCGCGCAGCACGAGTACACGACCCCCACCGGGCAGGACACGAGCCGCGCGCAGGCGTTCGTGCAGCTGTCGACCGGCGACGGTGCCGGCGCGCTCGCCAGGCTCGCCGCCTCCCCGGGCGTCACGAAGGTCACCGGTACCCTCCAGGTGGGTGCCTCCCACGCGGGCGCGCCGGACCGGTTGGCCGTCGTCCACATCGGAGACTGTGCGTCCCTCGCCGAGATGGCCTATGTGGACGGCTGCACCGACGGCGACGTGTTCATGACCGACGGCGAGGTGGCGCGCGGCGACCGCCTGAGGTTCGACGAGGGCCCACAGTGGACGGTGCCGGTGGCCGCCCGCCGGGTCCAGGTCCGCCCCGACCCGATGGGCTGGACCCGGAGCGGCGTGCTCGCCACGCCCGCCGCGCTCGACGCGGGCCGCCTCGGCACGTTGGTCGTCGGCGCCTACCTGCAAACCGACCGCGACGACCCCGACGCCGCCGAGCACGTCCGCAACGCGGCCGCCGCCGTCAGCCCGCTCGCCTCCGTCGACACGCTGTCGAACACCGAGGAGGCGCGCCGCTTCACCAACATCCGGCGCGGGCTCTACATCGGCACGGTCGTCACGCTCCTGCTCGTCGGCGCCAGCCTGCTGGTGGGCGTGCTGGAGCACCTGCGCGAGCGCCGCCGCCTGCTGGCCATGCTCGTCGCGGTGGGCACCCGCCGCGGCACCCTCGTCTTGTCGGTGGTCTGGCAGACGGTCGTGCCCGTGGTGCTCGGCCTCGCGCTGGCGGTCGTGTTCGGGCTGGCGCTGGGCGTGGCGCTGCTGCGCATGGTGCGCGTCACGATCTCGATCAGCTGGCCGGTGGTGGGCCTGTCGGTCGGCCTCGCGGCGGCGGTGATGGCGGTGGTCACGCTGTCGAGCCTGCCTCCGCTGTGGCGCCTCATGCGTCCCGACGGCCTCCGCACGGAGTAAGCCCCCGCGTGGCCGTGGTGGCCGGGTTCGTAAATGGTGCGGTGCGGACTCCTCGCGGCGACGCGTGCCGATCATCGTGGTGGGCACCCCCGTTGTCACGGCAGAAAACGGGAAGGAGAACTCGTGTCCGCCACGACCACATCCTCGGGGATCCGGCCGTTCAGGATCGAAGTCCCCCAGGAGGAGCTCGACGAGCTACGCGTGCGGGTGAAGGCCGCACGCTGGCCGGAAAGGGAAACCGTCCCCGACCAGTCGCAGGGCGTACAACTCCAGACGATCCAGGAGCTGGCGCGCTACTGGGCGTCCGACTACGACTGGCGCGACGTCGAGGAGAGGCTGAACGCCCTACCGCAGTTCATCACCAACATCGACGGGCTGGACATCCACTTCGTCCACGTCCGCTCACCGCACGAGAACGCGTTGCCGATCGTCATCACGCACGGCTGGCCGGGCTCGATCATCGAACAGATGAAGATCATCGACCTGCTGGCCAACCCGACGGCACACGGCGGGAGCGCGTCGGACGCGTTCGACGTGGTGGTGCCGTCGATGCCGGGCTACGGCTTCTCCGGCAAGCCGACCGCGAAGGGCTGGGGCCCCGAGCACATCGCCACCGCCTGGACCGAGCTGATGAAGCGCCTCGGGTACAACCGGTTCGTGGCGCAGGGCGGCGACTGGGGCGCGCTCGTCACCGACTTCATGGGCGTGCAGGCGCCGCCTGAGCTGCTCGGCATCCACACCAACATGCCGGGCACGGTGCCGCCGGACATCGACAAGGCGGTGCAGACCGGCGCGCCGATGCCGGAGGGGCTGTCCGACGACGAGAAGCGCGCGTTCGAGCAGATGGCGTTCTTCTTCAAGCACGTCGCGTACGCGCTGATCATGCAGACCCGGCCGCAGACGCTGACCGGCCTGGCCGACTCGCCGGTGGGGCTGGCCTCGTTCATGCTCGACCACGACGCGGCCAGCCTGGAGATGATCTCCCGCGCGTTCGCCGGGCGGAAGGAGGGCCTGTCGCGCGACGACGTCCTCGACAACATCACGCTCTTCTGGCTGACGAACACGGCCGTCTCGGCGGCCCGCCTCTACGCGGAGAACGACAACTCGTTCCTCGCCACCAAGGGCGTGACCGTACCGGCGGCGGTGAGCGTCTTCCCGGACGAGCTCTACCAGGCGCCGCGCAGCTGGACGGAGCAGGCGTATCCGAACCTGATCCATTACAACCAGCTGGACCGCGGCGGGCACTTCGCGGCCTGGGAGCAGCCCGAGCTCCTCGCCGAGGAGGTACGCGCCGGCTTCCGGTCGCTCCGCTGAGCGGTCGTCCGTCTACAGAGGATGGACCCAGACCAGCAGCGGTGGTTCGTCGCCCGGGGCCGCGTCGTCCACGGTCAGCTCGATCTCGACCGGGACCGCGGCCTTCGGGTCGGCGAGCAGGTAGGCCGCCACGATCGAGGCCAGGTCGCCGGTCGCCCGGTAGTCGCTCCCGAACGGGAGGTCGTGCGCCGGGCGGGAGGTGATCCCGCAGCGCAGCTGGCCGGCCCGCTCCTCGTGCCAGACGTAGAAGACGGCCGGGCCGCGCACCCGCTCGCGGAGCGTGGCCACGGTGGCGTGGAAGGCGCGGACCACCTCGGGGACGGTCAGGATGGCGCGCTCGACCGACGGGGCGTCGAGCCAGTGGCTGTTGCCGGCCTCGGCGTGCGGATCGCCGGGCGCCAGCGTCACCTCGTGATGGGCGATCGCCGCGATGGCCTCCAGGAGCACGGCCGGCTACGCTACCGCCTCCGCCTGGACGGCGGGCTCGTGACGCACCGGGAAATTGACGGAGCTCGCGATGAAGCAGTCCCGGTGCGCGTCTTCGTGCAGCCGCGTCGCGGCGTCGACCATGTCGGGCGCGGCGACCGTGACCTCGGGCCGGAGCACGACCTCGGTGAAGTGCCCGCCGTTGCCCTCCTGCTCCATCGCGCCGAGCGCCCGGTCGATGTAGCCGGTCACCACGACGCCGGCCACCGCGCAGTGGTGCAGGTACGACAGCATGTGGCACTCGGCGAGGGCGGCGACCAGCAGCAGCTCGGGGTTCCACCGCGCCTTGTCGCCGCGGAAGGCCGGGTCGGCGCTGCCCGCGATGCCCGGCCGGCCGTCGGTCTCGACGTCGTGGTCGCGGCCGTAGTCGCGGTATCCGCTGGTGCCGCCGCCACGGTTGCCGGTCCACGTCACGGCGACCTCGTACGAATGCGTCCGTCCCATGGCTGGAATCGTATGGGGCGGCGGTTTCACCGCGCTTTCAGCGCCGCGTGGATCCCACCGCCGGTACGGTAGGCGGCGATGGACGATCCCCTGGAGCTCGTCCGGCGGCGGGGTGCCGCGGCCCAGCTGTGCGTCATCCGGGACGGGCGCGTCGTCCTCGACGAGGCGGTCGGCTGCGCGCCGGACTCGCTCTTCTGGATCTTCTCGACCAGCAAGCCATACGTGGCGTTGCTCGTCCACCTGCTCGCCGAGCGGGGCGCCCTGTCGCTGGACGAGCCGGTGGCCAGGTACTGGCCGGAGTTCGCCCAGCGGGACAAGGGCGGCATCACCGTGCGGCACGTGCTCCAGCACCGGGCCGGCCTGCCGGTGGCGCGGAGCGTGGTAGGCGACGCCCTCGCCATGACCGACTGGCGCCGCTCGGTCCGCGCGCTCGAACGGGCCCGCCCGCGGTACGCGCCCGGCCAGGTGCCCGCCTACCACCTGCTCAGCTACGGCTTCCTGCTCGGCGAGACGGCCCGCCGGGTGGGCGGCGCGCCGGTCGACGCGCTGCTGCGCGGCGAGCTGCTCGACCCGCTCGGGCTCGGCGACACCCACCTCGGCCTGCCCGGCCGGCTGTGGCGGCGGCACGTGCCGGTACGCGGGCTGAGCGGCGCGCGGGTCAGCGCCGCCTACTTCAACCGCCGCGCCACGCGCGGGGCGGTCGTGCCGGCCGCGGGCGTCTCGGCCACCGCCCGGGACGTGGCGCGCTTCTACCAGATGCTCGTCGGCGGCGGCACGCTCGACGGGGTTCGGGTACTCGCGCCGGAGACGATCGAGGCCGCCCGCCGGCCCTCCAGCGAGGGTGAGGTCGACCGCTTCCTGCGCCTGGCGATCCGCTGGTCGGAGGGGTTTCAGCTGGGCGGGCCCGCGGACGACCCGGCGACGAGCCGGCCGATGGGGCGGCTGAGCAGCCCGCTCACGTTCGGGCACAACGGCAGCAACTGCTGCCTGGCCTGGGCCGACCCGACCCGGCGGCTCGCCTTCGCGTACCTGACCAACCTGCTCCTGCCCGGCCACGACGGCGCCCGCCACCAGGCCGCGGTGAGCGACGCGGTGCTGGGGGGTGTTTCATAAGGGCATGGCCGGCCCGCGGCGGACCCTTGTGAAACACGACCTAGCCACCCAGGGTGGCGGCGACTGAGCGGAGCGCGTCGACCACCAGCTGGGCGGCGGGGCTCGGCTCGTAGCGGCCGCGGCGGTGCACGAGCTCCAGGCGGCGGGTGCCGGCCGCGGTGGCCGGAAGCACGCGCACGCCGGGCTGGTCGGCGGGGAGGGCGAGGGCCGGCACGACGCCCGCGGCCAGGCCCGCCGCCACGATCGCCAGCACGGCCGGAAACTCCAGGCACTCGTGCGGCCGGTCGAGCACCGCGTCGTGGCGGGCGGCCAGCCGGTCGAGCGCCCGGCGCATCGCCGAGCCGGGTGGGCCGTCGACCCACGGCCGCCCGAGCACGGCGTCCAGGCCGGCGAGCGGGCCCCAGGCAGCGGGCACGACCACCCGGTACGGCTCGTCGACCAGCCGGGTGACCCGGAGCCCGGCCGGCCCGGTGCCGGTGTCCCCTTCGCCGACGAACAGGTCGAGCTCGCCCGCCCGCACCGCCTCGCGCCCGGGCTCGAGCTGGCGCACGCGTACCTGTACCCCGGGAGCGGTCGTGGCCACCGCGGCGGCCGCCGGCGCGACGAGATGCCGGACCGCCGTGGGGATCGCGCCCACCGTGACCGGCCCGCTCACCTGGCCGGTCAGCGCCGCGAGGTCGCGCTCGGCGGCGGCCAGCACTTCGGAGAGCCGGCCGGCGTGACCGGCGAGCAGCCGGCCCGCGGTGGTGAGCCCGGCCGAGCGGCGGCCACCCAGCCGCGAACGGTCGAGCAGCGTCACCCCGGTCTCCGCCTCCAGGCGCGCGATGTGCTGCGAGACGGCCGAGGGCGTGAGGTGCAGCGCGGACGCGGCGGCGAGGACGCCGCCCGCGTCTGCCACCGCGCGCAGGACGGCCAGCCGCCGCGGATCGATCGGCATTCGGCAACGCTACAGGCCGCATCCACAAACATTCGATACCGCTGAACACCGGAACGGGGCCACCATGCGCGTATGGACGTGCTCACCGAGGTCGTCGGGTGGGGCGGGGCCGGCTGCCTGCTGCTCGCGTACGCGCTGCTGTCCGCCGGCCGGATCGCCGCCGGCGTGACCTTCCAGCTGCTCAACCTCGCCGGCTCGGCCGGCCTGCTGCTCAACGGCGCGGCGCACGGCGCGTGGCCCTCGGCCGCGCTCAACCTGGTCTGGGTCGCGATCGGGGTGCTCGCGCTCCGCAGGACACCCCGCGAGGAGCCCACTGTGCCAGGATGAACCGCGTGGGGGCGATGATCGCGCTACCCCAGCTGCGGCTGCTGCGGATGGCCAAGGACGCCATGGACCGCGACTGGTCCAGCCCCATCGACCTGGACACGGTGGCCGCGCACGCCGGCTACTCGCGCTACCACTTCGTGCGCCTCTTCCGCGCCGCGTACGGCGAGACGCCCGGCCAGTACCTCAGCCGGCGCCGCATCGAGCGGGCCCAGGAGCTGCTCCGTTCGGCCAACCTCACCGTGACCGAGGTGTGCATGCTGGTCGGGTTCACCAGCCTGGGCACGTTCTGCACGCGGTTCAAGCAGATCGTCGGGGTGACGCCGACCGAGTTCCGGCGCGAGGCGCGCCAGGGGGCGGCCGCGCCGATACCCGGATGTTTCGTGATGTTCTGGGCCGGCGGCTTCGCAACATTCGAGAAGCCCGGCGGACCGCCGCGGCCCTAGCGTCAGCGGTGACGGCCCTTCTGACCAGGAGTGAGACATGATCACGGGACTTGGTATCGCCACGATATGGGTGCTCGACCAGGATTCGGCGAAGGCGTTCTTCGTCGACAAGCTCGGCCTCGAGGAGCGCACCGACATGACGCTCGGCGAGGGCGGCATGCGGTGGGTGACGGTCGGCACCAAGGACCAGCCGGAGCTCCAGCTCACGCTCATGGTGCCCGGCCCGCCGTCGCTCGACCCGGAGTCGGCCGCGCAGCTCAAGGCGCTGATCGCCAAGGGCGTGCTGGGCGCCGGGGCGTTCAACACCGACGACTGCCACGCCGAGTACACGGCGCTGGTGGAGCGCGGCGTGTCGTTCGTGCAGGAGCCGCAGGAGCGCCCCTACGGCATCGAGGCGATCTTCCGCGACGACTCCGGCAACTGGTACAGCCTCACCCAGCCCAGGACGACGCTCGACGAGAGCGCGCCCTGGGCCTGCTGAGCCGTCTCCAGCCCGTCAGCCGCCGGTGGGGCGGAGCGAGATGCCCTTGAGGAACACCTGCCCGATCTGGGCCGGGTCCTTGGCCACCAGCACGCCACCGCCGGTGGTCCGGGTGATCTGGTCGAGCGCGCCGCGGTTCACCGCGTCGCCCAGGCCCAGGATGATCACCTGGATCGGCCGCTTCGGGTCCTTGAGCTCCTCGAGCCGGTTGAGCAGGGCGGGCAGCGAGAGGCCGCCCTCCGGGTCGTCGTTGCCGATGCCGTCGGTGAGGATGAGCACCGAGTTGACCCGGCCCGCCTGCCAGCCGTCCTGCACCGTCTCGTACGCGGCGGCCAGCGTGTCGTACAGGCCGGTGTCGCCGTTCTGCTTCGGCTGGATCCCCGAGATCTTCTGGAGCAGCTCGCCGCGGGTGCTGGCGAGCGGGCCGATCGGCGCGATCTCACGCCAGTCTCTGCCGCCGCCGAGGTTGGTGGAGAAGACCCACACGCCGACCGCCCAGTCGTCGCCGAAGAGCCCCAGCCCCCGGCGGGCGGCCTCCTTGGTGACCTCCATGCGGCTGGCGCCGCCGGCCGTCGGCACCGGGCCGCGCATCGTGCCGGAGATGTCGAAGACGGCGAGCATCCGGGACGGCGCGGTCACGGCCGTCCAGGTGGACAGCGCGGCGTCGACCACCTGCGTGTCGGGCGCCCCGCCCTTGCCCGCGGCGGACGGCGGTGCCGTCTTCGGCGGCGCGCCGGAGGGCGTCGTGAAGCCGGATCCGCCGGAGCCGTCCGGCCCGCGCAGCCCGAGCGCGCCGAGCCGGTCGCGGAACGAGGCCGCGTTGAGCGCCTTGTGCAGCGAGTCGGCCGCCGCGGCCTTGTCCGGGTCGGTGCCGGGCATCACCGCGTACGGGTAGTCGAGCGGCAGCGGCGCCGGGTCGAGGTAGATCGCGGCCAGCGGCACCGGCGGCTTCTTCGCGTTGTACCGGATCACGTCCTCTTCGGACAGTGCCGCGACGCCGAGGCCCTGCGTGATGGAGGCCTGGTCGGCCGCCTGCGGAAACTTCGCCGTCAAGTCGTCGCGCACCGCCGAGCGGCCGCCGGCGAGCAGGCGGAGGGCCGCGGTCTGCGTCTCCCTGGCGTTGCCGCCGGTCTGGCCCGCGGCCGCGCCGAGCGCGAGCAGGCCGGACATGCCGGCCGCGTCGCGGGTCGGCTCGACGAGGCCGGCCCGCAGCCCGCTGCCGGTGAGGATCTGCTGGAGCAGCGCGGGCAGGTCGACCTTCTTGGCGGGCCAGCCGACGCCCTTCGCGACCGGCTCGGGCATCGCGAGCACGACCGGGCTGAGCGCGAGCGACGCGCCGTCGGTCGGCGTGAACCCCGGCGCCGCGGCCCGGAGCCGGTGTAGCCAGATCGAGGAGTCGGAGATCCACACGTCGGGGATCGTGGTGCTGCCGCTCGCCCCGCCGACGCCGGTCAGCGCCACGCCGTGCTTGGCCGCGAGCGCGGCCGCCAGGTCGACGGGACTGGTCTCGCTCACCTCCACGCCGACACAGACGCCGTTGGCGGATGCCCCTTCGGACACCCAGGCGTCGGCGGTGGCCCGCACGTCGGCCACGAGCTCCTGGGGCGCGGCGACGGTCAGTTTGACCTGACCGCTGCACTTATCGCCCGAAAGCTCCTGATATCCGAAGTACGAACCGCCCACGACAACAATGAGCGCCACCGCCGCCGCGATGGCGCCCGCCGCGGGAAAACGTTCTCGCATGCGATGACGGCCAGGCACGGGCTCCATCCTGCTGAGCCGGACGGCTGGTTGCCACCGCCATTCGGTGGAACGTTACCGAGAGGAAAGTTTTCACTAAGATTCGACTACTCTTCGCAGTCGTCGCACTCCAGCGTGTACGCGGATGTTTGCGAAATCGACGCGGGGGTCAATGTCTGGGACATGTCCCGCTCCCCCCTCGCTGTGTTAACTCGCATCGGCTTCATCGGATACGGCCTCGTGCACCTTCTCTTCGCCTGGCTGATCCTCCAGATCGCGTTCGGCAAGCCCACCGAGGAAGGCGACCAGTCCGGCGCACTCCGCACTCTGGCCGAGCAGCCACTAGGGAAATTCCTCGTCATCGCGACCGCGGTCGGCCTGCTCGCGATGGCCATCTGGCAGGCGTACGAGGCGGTCGCCGGCCACCGCGCCGACCGCGGTAAGGAGCGCACCGCCGAGCGGCTCGCCTCCGCCGGCCGCACCATCGCCTACCTCTACTTCGCCTGGACGGCCTTCAAGGTGTACCAGGCCGCCGGCTCGTCCAGCGCCGACAAGCAGCAGAAGCTGAGCAGCGACCTGATGAGCTCCACCGGCGGCCGCTGGCTGGTGGCCCTCGCCGGCATCGCCCTGGCCGCGCTCGGCGCCGGCCTCATCTGGTACGGCGTCGTCAAGCGCTTCGAGAAGCACCTGCTCACCGGCCAGATGAGCCACCGCGCGCGCATGGTCGCGCGGCGGCTGGGCATGGTCGGCTACACCGCCAAGGGCACCGCCTACGGCATCGCCGGCATCCTGTTCACCGTCGCCGCGGTCACCTACGACAAGGAGAAGGCCCGCGGCTTGGACGCGACCCTGGAGACCCTGCGCGAGCAGGCGTACGGCACGGTGCTGCTGGTCGTCATGGCGCTGGGCATCGCCGCGTTCGCCACGTTCTGCGCCGTGCAGGCCCGGTACCGCCAGGTGGACACCCCCGACGTGACGTCCGCGGTCCGCGACAAGGTCTCGGCATGACACGGTTTTCGCTGACGGCCGCGGTGCTCGGCGCGCCGGACGCCCAGGAGCTGGCCGCCTTCTACGAGCGCCTGCTCGGCTGGCACCGCGAGCAGGACGAACCCGACTGGGTCAAACTGGTCCCGCCCGGCGGCGGGACCGGCCTGTCGTTCCAGACCGAGCCCGGCTACGAACCCCCGGTGTGGCCGCACGGCCCCGGCGACCAGCAGATGATGCTCCACCTGGACATCGAGGTCGACGACCTGGCGGCGGCCAGCTCCCACGCGGTCGCGTGCGGCGCCAAGCTGGCCGACTTCCAGCCCCAGGAGGACGTGCGCGTCCACCTGGACCCGGCCGGCCACCCCTTCTGCCTCTGGACCAACCCCTAGGCGGCCAGACGCTAGAGGTCGAGGGTGACGAAGGTCTTGCCGGCCGTGTTCTGGACTTCGACCGCCACCACCTTGTCCGGTGCCACCGCGGCGCTGCCGCTGAGGTTGGTGCCGGCCTGCTCGCCCTGCGGGGAGACGACCCAGCCGGACGCGATCTCGCGCTTGCCGTCGCTGCCGACCACGATGAGCCGGCAGTTTTCGCCGGCGGGGATGCCGCCCACGGAGGCGCTGATCCGCACCCAGCCGAGCGCCGGCACCACCTTCGCGGTCATCCGCACGTCGCCCTGGACCGTGGACTGGACCCGGGTGCCCGGAGGGTCGGGCGAGACGGTCGGCGCGGGGCTCGGGGGCAGCTGGGCGACCTGCTCGGGGGCGGTGCCGCGGCCCAGTGCCACGCCACCGCCGATCGCGCCGGCCAGCAGCACCGCGGCCGCGGCCACGGCGGGCACCCAGCGGCGCCGCGCGGATGACGTGACCTCTTCGCGGACCTGGCGCAGCGTGCGCTGGAGCACGAGGTCGGCGTCGGGCGGGCCGTGCATCAGCGCCTCTGGCGGGATGTCCTGGAGCACGTCCTTCACCGCCTCAAGCTCCACCAGGTCGGCCCGGCAGATCTCGCACTCGGCCAGGTGGGCATCGACATCGCGCCGCTCGTCGGGGTCCAGCGTCTCCAGGACGTACGCGCCGAGCATCTGCGCGTCATGCGCCTCGGCAGTCATCATGCGGCCCCTTTCAGGGCGGCCGACCGCCCGGCGAGCAGCTCTCGTAGGTTCTTCAACGCGTTATGGGAACGGGACTTGACCGTTCCGGCCGGGATGCCGAGCTGCTCGGCGGTCTCGGCGACGCTGCGCCCCTGGAAGTAGATCTCCACCAGGACGCGGCGGTGGTCTTCGGAAAGATGCTCCAACGCTTGCATGGCCACCATCGAGTCGACCACCCGGTCGGCGTGGTCCCGCTCCACTGGCCCGGTCGAGGCGGACTCGGCCACCTCGATCGGGCGGATGGCCCGGGCGCGGGCCTTGTCCGTCATGACGTTACGCGCGACGGTGAACATCCAACCCCTGATCGACCCGGTCTGCTCGGACAGGGTCTCGGCGTGCCGCCAGGCCCGGATGAGGGTCTCCTGGAGCACGTCTTCCGCGAGGGCGCGGTCCCCCGTGATCCTGGTGATGTACGCGAGGATCGCCGCGCCGTGCTGCTCGTAGAGCGACCGGACCAGCGCCTCGTCGCTGGATGTCGGTGGCCGTCGCCTTGCCATCCGCCGTCCCGCCCTTCGTCAGAGAGTCAACACCACTACGGGCACCGGACCGGACCGGTTCACGGGCATCCATCTCCTGTGTTGAGACAGCGCACGACCTGCGCCATCAGCGGCTCGGGCATGAGGTTGACGAAGAACGCGTGGTCGGTGCGCGGCGAGTTGCGCTGCGGCGGGAACGCGTCGATCGCGAAGCGGTCGCCGTCGGGCCGCGGGTACTCGACCGAGATCCGCAGCCGCGGGACGGCGAAGGTGCCCGCCGCGCAGGCGCCGTCGGCGGCCGGGAAGACGAGGTGGGCGCGGTGGTTGTCGCTGTCGAGCCGCCGCCCGTCCCAGCAGCTCGGAAAGTCGAAGACCCGCACCACCCGCTGGCCGCGGCCGCAGAGCGGGTAGCGGTCGGTGCGCCGCTCCGGGGTGCCGGAGCAGGTCCAGGCCCGGGTGGCCTGGCCGGCGGGCGTGGTGGCGGTGTTGGCGTCGCCGACCGCGCCGCGCAGGCGCCGCGGCATGGCGACGACCGGACCGGCCGGGCTGCCGAACGCGGTGAGTGTCACCGCGACCGGCTCCGCGATCTCGCCGTGGGCGCTCTCCCCGGCCCGCGCGCCGGTGCGCAGGACCGGCCAGTAGTACGTGGACCGGTCGCCGTTGGCGCAGCTGGTCGCCGCGCGCGCGAGTGTGTCGTCCGTCGAGTCCACATCGGTCGACAGGTTACCGACATATTCGTGTACGTGGTGGGACGGCCCGACAACACGCGGCGCGACCACCAGGTTCGCGGTGTTGCGGTGCCCTTCCTCGTTTCGCCCGCAGGACCACGTGTACGCGCGGGCGGCCGGCAGGGCGGGTGCGTAAGGCGCGTCGGCGATCTCGACGTAGTCGGCGCCGGGGCGAGGGGACATCCACTGTGGAACGACTAGCGCGGCGGCCACGAACACGAGCCCCACAGCCAGGGCGAGGAAAAACCACGTGAACCGGCCGGCTCCACCCGTCGTATTGGAGCCAACCAAATGAATCACCACACCGCGTCGCTTCCGCTGACTATGCCAGGCGTGGCGACCCACCGCAATGCCGCCGTATCTCGGCCGTCGTATCCCGCCTGAGGAGACAGTCCACATGAGAGCCCCCCGTGTCTTCGCCATGCTCGGCGGCCTGGTCGCCGCCGCCAGCCTCTCCGCCTGCGCCCTGTCCGCGCCGAAGGCCGAGCCGGTCTTCCAGGCCCCCACCGAACCCACCGCCAGCGCCGGCGCGGGTGCCGCCGCGGGCGGCGAGGCACCGGCCGGCATCGGCGGCCCGCAGGTGCTGCGCATCGCCCAGGTCGACGGCTTCTCGCCGCTCCTCGTGAACGGCAAGGGCCGCACGATCTACCGCTTCGACAACGACTCGAACGACCCGCCGACCACCACCTGTGTCGAGGCCTGCCTGAAGACGTGGCAGCCGGTCCTAGCCCCGAACGGCGTCGAGGTGGACGCCGGCCTCGAGGAGGACCTCGTCGGCACCGTGACCCGCCCGGACGGCGACGAGCAGCTCACGCTCAACGGCTGGCCGATGTACTACTTCCACGAGGACCTCAAGCTCGGCCAGACCGCCGGGCACGGCACCGGCAACGCCTGGTTCGCGATCTCGCCAAGCGGCGGCCGCGCGGAGAAGTCCGCCGACGGGCCGGCCCCGGCCAACAAGCCGCAGGTGCTGCGGGTCGCCGAGGTCGACGGCCTCACCCCGGCCGTCGTGGTCAACGCCAAGGGCCGCACGATCTACCGGTTCCAGAAGGACGACAACAACCCGCCGCGTACCGCCTGCGCCGGCGACTGCCTCAAGACCTGGCAGCCGGTGCTCGCCCCCAACGGCGTGCAGGTCGACGACGGCATCGACGAGGACCTGGTCGGCGCCATCACCCGGCCGGACGGCAGCAAGCAGCTGACGCTCAAGGGCTGGCCGCTGTACTACTTCCACAAGGACCTGAGCCTCGGCCAGATCGCCGGGCACGGCGTGAAGGACCAGTGGTTCGCGATCACCGCCGGCGGTGGCCGCGCGCAACGGGACTAGACGACCCACTCGGGGGGTACGCACGGGCCGGCGGCCGCCACCGCCGGCCCGTGCGTTGTCGCCGTCAGGGCAGCTCGGACTCCACGGCCTTGACCACCTCGGGGTCGTCGGGGGTGGTGCCGGGGCGGAAGCGCCGCACGACCTCACCCTCCGCGGAGACCAGGAACTTCTCGAAGTTCCACTGGATGTCGCCGGCCTCGCCGTCGCCGTCCGCCACGGCGGTCAATACGCCGTAGAGCGGATGCCGGCCCGGCCCGTTCACCTCGGACTTCTCCAGCAGCGGGAAGGTCACGCCGTAGGTGGTGGAGCAGAACTCGGCGATCTCGTCGGCGGTGCCCGGCTCCTGGCCGCCGAACTGGTTGCACGGCACGCCCAGCACGCTGAACCCGCGCGCGGCGTAGGTCTCGTGCAGCTGTTCCAGGGCGGCGTACTGCGGGGTGAGGCCGCACTTGGAGGCGACGTTCACGATCAGCAGCGCCCGGCCCCGGTAGTCCGCCAGCGAGGCGGGCTCCCCGGCCAGCGTGCGGACGGGGATGTCGTATATCGTCATGCGCTCAATCATGCCGGCGCCCGGATGGCGCGGCTGTGCCCGCCTCACTACCGGCGTGCCCGGCGATGGCCCGCCCCGTTAGCGGTGGGCCCGGCGCCAGCCGGCGAACGCCACCCCGAGCCCGGCCACGCCCAGCGCGGCGAGCCGGGCGGCGGTCCACCGCCGGTGGTGCCAGCCACCGTCCAGAGCGGACTCGTCGTCGCCCGGCGCGAAGACCGCGCCGGAGGTCGGCGCGGCCGGCTCGTCCCGGAAGGTGGTCCGGCCGGCGTATCCGCCCATGACCCGTTCGAGCAGGCCGGGCGCGAGCTTCCACTGCTGGGCGAGCAGCGCGCCCGCCCGGCCCGCGTGCGCCTCGCGGCGCGGGTGTTCGAGCAGCCGCACGAGCCGCCGGGCGGCCACGTCGGGCGCGTACACCGGCGGGATCGGCCCGACCCGCACGCCGGTGTGGTTGGCGGCGTGCCGGTACATCGGGGTGTCGATCGACGAGGGCAGCAGCACGCACACCGAGATCTGGCGGTCGCCGGCGAGCCGCAGCTCCTGCCGGACCGCGCCGGACAGCGCGCGCACGCCGTGCTTGGCCGTGGTGTAGCCGCTCAGGTACGGCACGGTCACCTCGCCGAGTACCGACGCGACGTTGACGATGACGCCGCCGCCGGTGGCCCGCAGGTGGGTGATCGCGGTGCGGGTGCCGTACGCGACGCCGAGCAGGTCGGTCTCGATCACCCGGCGGAACTCGTCGATCGGTTCGTCGGTGAACGTGCCGTACGCGGCGACCGAGGCGTTGTTGACCCAGGCGTCGAGCCGGCCGAACTCCTCGACCGCCCGCCGGCCCAGCGCCTCCACGGCCGCCGGGTCGGCGACGTCCACCGCCACCCCGATCGCCCGGCCGCCCCGCGCCTGGCAGGCGCTGACGACGTGGGCCGTGGCGCGCGGGCGTCGGGCCCCAACGACGACGGCCGCGCCGCGGCGGGCCAGGCGCAGCGCGGTGGCCGCGCCGATCCCGCCCGACCCGCCGGTGACGACCACGACGGAGTCCGCCAGGTCACGGATGAGAGGCACGCGGCCTCCCGGTCGCCGGGCGCGTGGAGCCGGTGTCGGCCAGCGAGCTGGGTGCGTCCGGGTTCGCGCCCTCGTGCACGCCGATGCCGAGCCGGTCGACGAGCTCGCCGCCGAACCAGGCGGCGGCGCCGCCGAGCGCGACCGCGATCACCTCGAGGGTGAAGGCGCCGCCGCCGGGCGCGTGGTTGGTGTTGTCCACCCGGACCAGCCACGAGATGGCGAACAGCACGAGCACGGCCGAGTTGAGCGCGCCGTGTATCCGGCCGACACGCTTGGCGCGGGTGCCGGACGGGATGCTGGTCCAGTCGGCGAAGCCGGTGAGCGCGGCGAGCACCGCGCCGATGATGCCGGCCGAGATCATCCAGAACCCGACCTCGGCGAACGTGCCGTTGTCGCTGATCAGGTGGATGAGGTCGAAGATCGTGCCGGTGACGAAGAGCCCGAGCGGAAACACCACCAGCATCTGATGCACCGGGTGCCCGAGGGCTCGCACGCGTGTCTGCACTGTTCCTCCTTACAGATTTTCGGCGCGCCGCTCGGCCAGGTCGGCCAGGCGGCGCAGCGACTCCCTGTTGCGGCGGTGCATGACCAGGTCGTTCACCTTCGTCCGGGCCCACCGCAGCGGACCGGCGCGAAAGTCCTCCGCCAGCCGCACCGTGGTGTGTCCCCGGTCCAGCTCGGTCAGCGTGATCACGACCTCGGCCTCGCCGAGAGGCCACATCCTGGGCCGCAGGTGCAGCAGGCGCGGCTCGTCGCTCGCGATGACGCTGGTGCTGTCGTGTACCGAGACCGGCCAGGGACCGGCCTTGTGGTGGATCTCGGCTCCGGGGGTGGGCCAACCGGCGTCGACGTCGCGGATATGGGCGGTGCCCACCACCCAGTCGCTGTACGACCACCCGTCGGCCAGGACGGCCCAGACCCGGTCGGGAGTCGCCGCCACGGTCCGTTCCACCACAGCCATGGGGTGTCGTTTCCCCGGCCGGGGGCGATTTATGCGCTGTGTCGCATGCGGGTACGGATCCGCACCACCGTGCCCGAGGGGCCGCTGTGGATCTCCATGCCGTCGGTCATCTGACCGGCGATCCACAGCCCCATCCCGCCGTCGCCGGACGGGACGGGCCGGTCGCGGCGCCCGATGTAGGGGTCGGCGGCGAAACCGGGACCGCTGTCCCGTACCTCGCAGAAGAGGTCGCCGTCCGCCCAGACCCGCAGCTCGCCGGCGCCGCCGCCGTGCCGCACGACGTTCGCCATCAGCTCGTTGACCGCGGTGACCCAGTCGCTGGCCTGCTCGGGCGGCAGGCCGCAGTCGTGCGCGAGGGTCTCCACCAGCATGCGGATGGCCGGGAGCCGCCCCGGGACGATCGCGACGGCGAGAAGCGACCGCGTGGGGGCCAGATGGCGATCCGGCGAGCGCCCCACCACCGTGGCCTCCCCCTCCGGGCTGTCCTTCCTGCGACATCGATCACTGCGTGGAGGAATGTACCCAGCTCTGTCCGACTGAACCCCGTCCGTTCGGCCGGCGGTGTGGTGACCGGGCGTCGCACCCGTCCCACGTACTACGCTTCACGCCGTGATCGAAGGGTTGGGGAGTGGCAGCGACGAGCGGCTGCGCCGGATCGAGGCGCTGACCGACACGTCCCTGTCCCAGCTCGACCCCGACGACCTGCTGGACGAGCTGCTCGACCGGGTGCGCGAGGTGCTGCGCACCGACACCGCCGCGCTGCTGCTCCTCGACCCGCACGCCCAGCAGCTTGTCGCGACGGCGGCCAAGGGGCTGGAGAAGGAGGTCCGGGAGGGCTTCCGGGTCTCGGTCGGGCGTGGCTTCGCCGGCCGGGTCGCCGCCGAAAAGCGCGTGGTGGCGCTGATCGACTTCCAGCCGGGCGAGGTCGTCAACCCCCTGTTGTTCGAGGCGGGGCTCCGGTCGCTGCTGGGCGTGCCGATGTTCGCGGCCGGCGAGGTGATCGGCGTGCTGCACGTCGGGTGCCGCGCGCCGCGCGAGTTCAGCCAGGACGACGTGCGGCTGCTCCAGCTCGCCGCCGACCGAGCCAGCGCGGCCGCCCAGGTGCGGGCGAGCACCATCGACCGCACCGCCGCGCTCGCCCTCCAGCGCAGCCTCCTGCCCACCCGCCCGGTCGAGGTGCCCGGCATCGAGACCGCCGCCCGGTACGTGCCGGGTCACGACGCGGGCGTGGGCGGCGACTGGTACGACGTGTTCACGCTGCCCAACGGGTGGCTCGGCGTGGTCATCGGCGACGTCTCCGGGCACGGCCTCGCCTCGGCGGTGGTGATGGGGCGGCTGCGCAGCGCGCTGCGGGCGTACAGCCTGGTCTGCGACGACCCGGGCGAGGCGCTCACCCTGCTCGACCGCAAGGTGCACCACTTCGAGGCCGGCAGCCTCGCCACCGTGCTGTACGCGATGGTCTCGCCGGACCACGAGACGGTCCGGATCTCGCTCGCCGGCCACCTGCGCCCGATCCTCGCGACACCGGGCGAGCCGGCGGTGGTCGCGGAGGTGCCGGTCGACCTGCCGCTCGGCCTCGGCGGCCGCCGCGCCCGGCGCCGGTACACCGAGGTGCCGCTGCCGCCCGGGTCGGTCCTGGTCTGCTACACGGACGGGCTCGTCGAGCGCCGTGACGAGGTGATCGACAAGGGCATCGAGCGTCTGCGCGCCGCCGTCCTGCCCGGCCCGGCGGAGGTGGTGTGCGCCACCGTTATGGCCAGCCTGGCCGAGGAGCGCCCCGGCGACGACATCGCCCTGCTCGCCATCCGCCGCGCCGCCTCCCAGGAAACGTCCAGAGACCGGACGTAGCTTCGCTGGCGTGTCCACCCCGAAGGTCGCCGGCGCCCATAAACGGCGAAAAGCCCCGCTCTGGGCCAGGCTGACCGTCATCGTCGGCGCGGTGCTCATGGTGACGAGCGGCGCGGTGGTCGTCGGCGCCCGCCTGCTGATCTCCCACGTCACCGGCGACATCGCCCAGACGACGCTCATCGACGGCGCGGCCGGTGCCGCCGCCGCCGCGAAGGGCAACGACATCAAGGGCCCGGTCAACCTGCTGCTCGTCGGCCTCGACGAGCGTGAGGGCGGCGACGAGGAGGGTGCCCGGTCGGACACGATCATCATCCTGCACATCCCGGAGAGCCACGACCAGGCCTACCTCGTCTCGATCCCCCGCGACACCCGGGTGCGGATCCCGCCGTACGCGAAGAGCGGCTACCCCGGCGGCACGGCCAAGATCAACGCCGCGTTCGACGCCGGATACGAGGGTCCTGGCACCGAGCTGGAAAAGCGCGCCCGCGGCTTCGACCTGCTCGCCAAGACGATCAACTCGCTCACCGGCATCACGTTCAACGGCGCGGCGATCATCGACTTCACCGGCTTCGAGGCCGTGGTCGACGAGCTGGGCGGCGTCGACATGTGCGTCGACACCCGCGCCGAGTCGATCCACATCGGCGTGACGAAGGACGGCAAGCTGGTCCGCGGCTGGTACAAGGAGGGCGTCGGCATCCAGGGCCTCCCGCCCGGTGCCAAGCCGATGGTCTACGAAAAGGGCTGCCGCCGGATGAACGCGATCGAGGCGCTCGACTACGCCCGCATCCGCAAGAGCCTGCCCGACGGCGACTACGGCCGGCAGCGCCACCAGCAGCAGCTGCTCAAGGCGATCGCGAAGGAGGCCACCAGCACCGGCGTGCTGACCGACCCCCTCAAGCTCAACCGGGTGCTCGAGGCCGCCGGCAAGGCGTTCGTCCTGGACACCCAGGGTGTGCCCGTCGAGGACTTCCTGTTCACGTTCCGTAGCCTCTCCGCCAACGACCTCGCCCTCGTCAAGACCAACGGCGGCAAGTTCGCCTCGGAGACGATCGGTGGGCAGGCCTACGAGACGCTGACCCCGGAGACCATGCGCATGTTCGCCGCGGTCCGCGACGGCACGCTGCCCGAGTTCCTGATGGCCAACCCCGCGTTCCTGGCCCCCAGTTCGTAACGCAGCCCCAGCTCTTGACACGTCTTTGAAGCCGGCGCCGCCTAGGCTGGCCGGCGTGACAGCTTTCACGGGGCCGGTCTTCAGGCCGGGAGACGACGGATACGACGACGAGCGGGCGGGTTTCAACCTGACCGTCGACCACCATCCGGAGCTTGTCGTGGGCGCGACCGGCCCGGACGACGTGATCGCCGCGGTCGACTACGCCACGACGCGCGGCCTGGCGGTGGCCGTGCTGACGACCGGGCACGGGCCCGCGCTGCCCGCCGACGGCCAGGTGCTGGTCAACACCCGCCGCATGGACGAGGTCCGCGTCGACCCGGCGGCCCGCACGGCCCACGTTGGCGGCGGGGTGCGCTGGCAGCAGGTCCTACCGCGCACGGCACCGCACGGCCTGGCCCCGCTCAACGGCTCCAGCCCGAACGTCGGCGTGGTCGGCTACACCCTCGGCGGCGGCGTCGGACCGCTCGGCCGGTCGTACGGCTACGCCGCCGACCGGGTGCGGCGGGTCGACATGGTCACCGCCGACGGCCGGCTGCGCCAGGTCACGGCCGACAGCGAGCCGGAGCTGTTCTGGGCGGTACGCGGCGGCAAGGGCAACTTCGGCGTGGTCGTCGGCCTGGAGTTCGAGCTGGTGCCCGTCGCCCGGCTGTACGGCGGCGCCCTCTTCTTCCCGGCCGAGGCGGCGGCGGACGTGCTGCACGCCTGGGCCCGGTGGGCGCCGACCGTGCCGGAGGAGATGTCCTCCTCGGTGCTGATGCTCCAGTTCCCGCCGCTCCCCCAGATCCCCGAGCCGATCCGCGGCCGGTACATCGCCTGCGTGCGGTTCGCCCACACCGGCACCGCCGAGGAGGGCGAACGCCTGGTGCGGCCCCTGCGCGACGCCGGGCGGCCGATCCTGGACACGCTGGGCGAGCTGCCCTACGCCCAGGTCGGGACGATCTACAACGACCCCACCGAGCCGGCGCCGGCGTACGACTCGAACAGCTCCCTGCACACCCTCGACGAGGCCGCCGTCGACGCGATCCTGTCCCAGGTGGGCCCGGAGGCCGGCTCCCCGCTGGTCATGGAGCTGCGCCAGCTCGGCGGCGCGTACACCCGCGCGCCGGCGATCCCGAGCGCGGTGGGCGGCCGCGACGCCGCGTACGCGCTCTTCGCCGCGGCGCTGCTGCGGCCCGGGCAGGAGGACGCGGTACGCGGCGCGCACGACGCGCTGCACGAGGCGCTGAGCCCGTGGGCCACCGGCGGCTCGACGTTCAACTTCGCCGGCGTCCACGACGCCGCCCCGGAGCGGGTCAGGCGGGCCTTCACGCCCGCCGACTACACGCGCCTCGCGAAGGCCAAGGCCGTCTACGACCCGGACAACGTGTTCCGGATCAACCACAACATCCCGCCCGGTTGATCTTTTCGCCGCTTCTCCGCGTACCCACCGTCAGGAACAGGGGCGGGGATGTGGATGAGCGAGGAACGCGGGCGGCCCGGGGCGTTCGAACTGCTGCCGTGGGTGCCGTCGGTGCTCGGTGTGCTCGTCATGCTCGGGCTGCTCGGCTTCGCCGTGGTCAACCTCCGCCCGTCCGGCGGCGACCTGGCCGCCACGCCCGCGGCTCCGCCGCCGTCCTCCACACCGCCGTTCCTCGCCGGTCCGGCCGAGCCGGAGCCGCCCCCCAACGGCGGGGCGGCGACCGCCCAGACGCCACGGCCGTCGCCGTCACCCTCGCCGCCGACGACCACCCAGGCGCCGCCGCCACCGCCGCTGGTCGGGCGGTTCGTGGTCGTCGACACGTTCAAGGACTCGTTCATCGGTGAGGTGCGGGTGACCAACACCTCGAAGACCGCGCGCGGCTGGACCGTCCGGCTGCGCTTCGGGTCGAGCGTCGGTGGCCTGCGCACGTTCTGGGTCGAGCGGGCGCCACGGCCCACGCTCGAGCGCTCCGGCGACCTGCTCACCTTCACCAGCGGGGCGCCGATCGCCGCCGGCAAGGCGGCCCAACTGCGGTTTCAGCTCGACCGCGACGGCTCCGGCGTCAAACCGTCAGCCTGCTCGGTGAACGGCAGCCCCTGCCTCTGACCGCGGCAACGTGTCCACCGCGTCGCACGGGTCCGGCCTGGGCTCGATGTCGCGAAGGTCGCACGCCACCCGCCGCAGCAGGTGGCGGAGCGCCTGCCGCTCGGTCGGCTCCAGCCCGGCCAGCAGGGTGTCCTCCGCCGCGCGGACCCGCCGCTCCAGATCGGTGTACAGGCCGACACCCGCGTCGGTCGCGACGATCTTGCGCTGGCGGCGGTCGGCGGGGTTGAGCCGCCGCTCGACGAGGCCGGCCGCGACGAGGTCGTCGATCAGGTAGGTCATCACGGTGCGGTCGATGCCCAGATGGGTGGCGAGCGCGAGCTGGCTCGGCTGGTCTCCGTGCACCACGGCGGCGAGCGTCTGGTAGCCGCGCGGACCGTGCGGAACCTCGCCGAGCACCGTGACGACCGAGCTCTGGTAGGCGCTGAGCAGCACTCCCAGGTGCCACCCGAAGTCGCCGTGGTAGGCCGGTCGCGCGCTCGTCATGACGGGAATCATACCGGCCAACACGCGGTTGCCACTATCATCTGTTACGAATACGATCTGCGTCACCACTCATTTGCCCTAGCGGGAGCCCCTACCGATGAACTACGGACATCCGCTCGAGTTCGGCACCTTCGTCACCCCCACCGGCGCGGGCGCGGTGGCGCTCGCCCAGCGCGGCGAGGCTCTCGGCTACGACCTCGTGACGTTCCAGGACCACCCCTACCAGCCGGCCTTCCTCGACACCTGGACGCTGATGTCGTGGGTCGCCGGCCGCACCGAGCGGATCCACATCGCGGCCAACGTCCTCAACGTGCCGCTGCGGCAGCCGGCCGTGCTCGCGCGCGCCGCCGCCAGCCTCGACCTGCTCTCCGGCGGCCGGCTCGACCTCGCGCTCGGCGCGGGAGCGTTCTGGGACGCGATCGAGGCGATGGGCGGCCGGCGGCTCGCGCCCGGCGCGGCGGTCGAGGCGCTCGAAGAGGCGATCGACGTCGTCCGCGGCATCCTCGACGCCGGCGAGCCCGGCCCGCTGCGCTACGCCGGCGCGCACTACCGCCTCCTCGGTGCCGAGCGCGGGCCGCTGCCCCGCCACCACATCCCGATCTGGCTGGGCGCCCGCCGGCGGCGGATGCTGCGGCTGATCGGCCGCAAGGCGGACGGCTGGCTGCCCTCGCTCGGCTACCTGAAGCCCGGCGAGTTCCGCGCCGGTAACAAGATCATCGACGAGGCGGCGGCCGAGGCGGGCCGCGACCCGGCGGAGATCCGCCGCCTGGTCAACATCGCCGGCCGGTTCACCGACCGGCGCGAGTCCTTCCTCCAGGGGCCGCCGCACGCCTGGGTCGACGACCTGCTCCCGCTCGCGGTCGAAGACGGCGTCGGCACGTTCATCCTCATGTCCGACGACGCCGGCACCATGGAGCGCTTCGCGCGCGAGGTCGCGCCGGCGCTGCGCGAGGCGGTCGACCGGGAGCTGCCGGCGCCCCTTCCCACCGGCGCGGCCCGGAGCGGCGCGGTGCGCGCCAAGCGGCGTGCCGGCATCGACTACGACGGCGTGCCACGGTCGCTGGCCGAGACGGCCGTCGAGCCGGGCGACATCGACTACGGCCGGGTGCGGTCCAACTACATGCGCGGCGGCGCCCCCGGCATCGTGCTGCGCCCGCGGAGCACCGCCGAGGTCGCCGACGCGCTCGCGTACGCCCGGCGCCACCCCGACCTGCCGATGGGCGTACGCAGCGGCGGTCACGGCATCAGCGGCCGCTCCACCAACGACGGCGGCATCGTCGTCGACCTCGGCGCCCTCGACGCGATCGAGGTGCTCGACGAGGCCACCCGGCGGGTGCGGGTCGGGCCGGGCGCGCGGTGGAAGCGGGTGGCCGCCGCCCTGGAGCCGTACGGGTGGGCGCTCAGCTCCGGCGACTACGGCGGCGTCGGCGTGGGCGGCCTCGCCACGGCCGGCGGCATCGGCTTCCTCGGCCGCAAGCACGGCCTGACCATCGACCATCTGCGCGCGGTCGAGATGGTGCTCGCCGACGGCTCGGTCGTCCGGGCCAGCGACCCGGAAAACCCCGACCTGTTCTGGGCCGTCCGTGGCGCCGGCGCCAACTTCGGCATCGTCACCGCGTTCGAGTTCGAGGTCGACGAGGTAGGCGACGTCGGCTTCGCCCAGCTCGGCTTCGTCGCCGCCGACATCGCGGGCTTCCTGCGCAGCTTCGGCGAGGCGGCCTCCACCGCACCGCGCGACACGACCGCGTTCCTGGTGGTGGGCCCGCCGCGGCGCGGCCAGCCGGCCACCGGCCAGCTGTACGGTGTGGTCGACTCCGCCGATCCCGACACCGTGCTCGACCAGCTCCAGCCGTTCGCGCGGATGGCTCCCATGTTCCAGCAGCAGGTGGTGATCGCGCCCTACGCCGCGGTGATGGGCATGGCCCCCGACGCCGAGCACCACGGGCAGGGTGAGCCGGTCTCCCGGTCCGCGTTCATCCGCGAGGTGACGCCGGCGTTCGCCGCGGCGGCGGAGCGGCTGCTGCGGAGCGGCGTCGTGTACTTCTTCCAGCTGCGCACCGTCGGCGGCGCGGTCGCCGACGTCGACCCGGAGGCGACCGCGTACGCGCACCGCGACGCCGGCTTCTCGGTGATCGCGATGGGCGTCGACCGGCAGCGCCTCGACAAGCTGTGGGACGGGCTAGGCGAGCACTTCGACGGCCTCTACCTGAGCTTCGAGACCGACCCCCGGCCGGAGCGCCTCGCCGACGCGTTCCCGCCCCGGACGCTGCGCCGCCTCCGGGAGCTGAAGGGGCGCTACGACCCCGACAACGTCTTCCGCGACAACTTCAACATCCGCCCGCTCCGGGACGGGGAGGCATCATGAGCCAGGACCTGCTCTTCGGCACGTTCGTCACGCCGACCAACCAGCCGCCGACGCGGGCCGTCGACCTGGCGGTCGTCAGCGACCGGGCCGGCCTCGACCTCGTGACGTTCCAGGACCACCCGTACCAGCCGCGCTTCCACGACACGTGGACGCTGATGTCCTATGTGGCCTCCCGCACCAGCCGGATCCGGATCACCGGCAACGTCCTCAACCTGCCGCTGCGGCAGCCGGCCGTGCTCGCGCGCAGCGCCGCCAGCCTCGACCTGCTCAGCGGCGGGCGGGTGGAGCTCGGCATCGGCGCGGGCGGCTTCTGGGACGCGATCGAGGCGATGGGCGGCCGCCGGCTGACCCCCGGCCAGGCGGTGGACGCTCTCGGCGAGGCGATCGCGATCATCCGCGAGATCTGGGACCCCGACCGGCCCGGCCCGGTGAAGGTCGACGGCGAGTACTACCGGGTTCACGGCGCCAAGCGCGGCCCCAAGCCGGCGCACGACATCGGGATCTGGGTCGGCGCGTACAAGCCGCGGATGCTGCGGCTGATCGGCCGCTCGGCGGACGGGTGGCTGCCCTCGCTCGGCTACCTGTCCGGCGGGCCGGCCGACCTCGCCGAGATGAACAAGCACATCGACGGCGCCGCGGTCGCCGCCGGCCGCGACCCGGCACTGATCCGGCGGCTGGTGAACGTCGGCGGCCAGTTCGCGCCGACCGGCAAAAGCTTCCTCAACGGCCCCGCCGAGCAGTGGGCCGAAGACCTGGCCGGGCTCACCCTGGAGTACGGCGTCACCGGCTTCGTCGTGGCGAGCGACGACGCGTACACGATCGAGACCTTCGCCGCGGAGGTCGCACCAGCAACGCGCGAGTTGGTCGCGGCCGAGCGCGGATAGATTGGGCGCATGACGACACCCCGGCGGCAGCCACCGGCCCAGCACGTGCTCACGGTGGAGCGCACCGAGTGGCTGACACCCCACCTGGTCCGGGTGGTCGCCGGGGGTGAGTCGCTCGCCGGGTTCACCGACAACGGGCACACCGACGCGTACGTGAAGCTGCTCTTCGTCGACCCCGCGCTCGGCGTCGAGCCGCCCTACGACGTGGCCGCGCTCCGGGCCGCCGGGCACGCGCCGGTCGTGCGCACCTACACCGTGCGCTGGGTCGACCGGGCCGCCCGCCGGCTCGCGATCGACTTCGTGACGCACGGCGACACCGGCGTGGCGGCGGTCTGGGCCGCCCAGGCCGGGCCCGGCGACCGCCTCGTGCTGTCCGGCCCCGGCGGCGGGTACGCGCCCGACCCGGCCGCCGCCTGGCACCTGTTTGCCGGCGACCTGTCCGCGGTGCCGGCCATCGCGGCGGCCCTGGAGGCGCTGCCGGCGGACGCCCGCGGCGTGGCGTACCTCGAGGTCGCCGACCCGGGCGACGCCCTGGAGCTGAAGCACCCCGACCAGGTCGCGGTCCACTGGCTCGTCAACACCGACGAGGGCGACGTCGCCTTCCTGGCCCGCGCGCTCGACGGCGCCGACTGGGCCGGCGGGGCGCAGGTCTTCGTCCACGGCGAGCGCGAGAGCGTCAAGGCCATGCGCGCCGTGCTGCGCGACCGGGACGTACCGCGCGAATCGATCTCGATCTCCGGCTACTGGGCCCGGGGCCGCACCGAAGACGTCTTCCAGGCGGAGAAGCGCGAGCCGATCGGGCGCATAGACTGACGCGCATCCGTTGCCGTACCGGTGGTTGACATGCCCTCTTCGGGTACATACGTTGACCTAGATATTTAACGCAAAGTTTCCGATAGCCGCTCCGGAAGACGTGCGGCCGACCGCTCGTGCATTCGTCGCGCGCCGGTCCGCACACCTCAGAGGTATCGATTTCCCGCGGGCATCCGCGCGACGACCACGGAGGTAAGCGTGGCAAACAGTTCGATGTCCCGGCGGCACTTCCTCAACCTGGCGGCGGGCGCCGGCGCGGGGATGGCGCTAGCCGCGTGCGGCAGCTCGGGACCGGGTACGAGCGGGAGTGGCGGCGGCGAGGCCAGCTACTGGTTCCTCACGGCCGCGCCCGGCGAGCAGATCCGCACCCGCGCCGTCGAGCGCTTCAACAAGGCGAACCCCGACTCCCAGATCAAGCACAACGCGTTCGAAAACGACGCGTACAAGACGAAGATCCGCACCGCGATCGGCGCCGGCCAGGCGCCGACCATCATCTGGGGCTGGGGCGGCGGCGGCCTGAAGAGCTGGGTGGAGGCCGGCGCGGTCGACGACCTGACCGACTGGTTCGGCCAGAACGCGGCGGTGAAGGACCGGCTGTTCCCCTCCTCTTTCGGCGCCGCGACGGTCAACGGCAAGATCTACGCCATGCCGTGCGAGACGGTCGAGCCGATCGTGCTGTTCTACGACAAGCGGGCGTTCGACAAGATCAAAGCCGAGCCGCCGCAGTCGTGGGGCGACATCATGGCCCTCGTGCCCAAGTTCAACGCCGCGGGGATCGCGCCGTTCTCGCTCGCCGGGCAGTCCCGGTGGACCAACATGATGTGGCTGGAGTTCCTCTTCGACCGCATCGGCGGCCCCGAGGTGTTCCAGGCGGTCTTCGACGGCCAGAAGGACGCCTGGTCCCACCCGGCCGCCCTGGACGCGCTCACGAAGGTGCAGGAGCTGGTCAAGGCCAACGGGTTCATCAAGGGCTTCTCCTCCGTCGTCGCCGACGCCAACGCCGACCAGGCGCTGCTCACCACCGGCAAGGCCGCGATGATGGTGCACGGCACCTGGACGTACGGCTCGATGGCCGAGGAGGGTGGCGACTTCGTCTCCGGCGGCAACCTCGGGTACATGAACTTCCCGCCGGTCGAGGGCGGCAAGGGCGACCCGAGCAACACGGTCGGCAACCCCGCGCAGTACCTGTCGATCTCCTCGAAGGCCACGGCCGAGCAGAAGGAGACCGCCAAGAAGTTCTTCTCCACGGCGGTGCTCTCCGACGAGGAGCAGACCGAGTGGCTCGACACCGGTGGCGTGCCGATCGTCAAGGGCGCAGAAACCAAGATGTCCGGTGCGAAGGACCCCGAGTTCCTCAAGTTCATCTACGACACGGCGAGCAACGCGAAGGTCTTCGGGCAGTCCTGGGACCAGGCGCTGAGCCCGACCGCCGCGGAGACGCTGCTCGACAACATCGCCAAGCTCTTCCAGCTGTCGATCTCCCCGCAGCAGTACGTCGACAACATGAACCAGGCCATCGGCAAATGACCGGACTCGCTCCGCCTGCCGTCCGGGTGCGGGCGGCACCAAGCCCGGCCGGCGGGCGTGGCGGGTCACTCTGGTGGATGGCGCTGCCGGCGCTGGCCATCTTCGTCGCGTTCGGCATCGTCCCGCTGGTCGGCGTGCTGGTGCTCAGCTTCACCGAGTGGGACGGCATCGGCGCGATCCACCCCGCCGGCTTCGACAGCTGGCGCGCGGTGCTCACCGATCCGGGGCTGCCGCACGCGCTCTGGGTGACGTTCCTGGTGATGGCGCTCTCCTGGGCGTTCCAGACGCCGGCGAGCCTGCTGATCGGCGTGTTCCTCGCCGGTCGCCAGCGCTACCGCGAGCTCCTCGCCGTGCTCTACTTCATCCCGCTGCTGCTCAGCTCGGCGGCGCTCGCCATCACATACAAGGCGCTGCTCGACCCCAACTTCGGCCTCGGCGCCGGGCTCGGCGTCCCGCTCCTCGCGCAAGACTGGCTGGGCCGCGGCAACCTCGCGCTCGGCGTCGTGGTGTTCGTGGTGTCGTGGCAGTTCATCCCGTTTCACGCGCTGATCTACCAGGGCGGCGTGCGGCAGATCCCGGTCACCCTCTACGAGGCGGCGCAGATCGACGGGGCCGGCCGCCTGCGGCAGTTCTTCAGCATCACACTCCCCCAGCTCAAGTACACGATCATCACCTCGTCGACGCTGATGGTCGTCGGGTCGCTGACCTTCTTCGACCTCATCTTCGTGCTCACCGAGGGCGGCCCCGGCGACGCCACCCGCGTGCTCGCCCTCGACATGTACAAACGGGGTTTCCAGGCCAACCTCATGGGCCCGGCCAGCGCGATCGCGGTGATCCTCGTGCTCGTCGGCCTCGCGCTGGCGCTGCTGCTGCGCCGGCTCGGCGGCCGCGACGCCAGCACCAGCCAGATGGAAGGTATGTGACATGTCGACGACACTGTCGACCGAGCGCGGCGCGGGCGTCGACGCGCCGCCCGAGCAGCCACCGACCCGCGCCGGCGGCGCCTGGCGCCGCAACTGGCTGGGCGGTGCCGCCGGCTGGTTCTGGCTCGTCGTCGTGGTGGTGCCGATCTACTGGATCGTCATCACCAGCCTCAAGTCGCGCACCACCTACTACGCCCAGAACCCGCTGGCCCCACCGACCGACCCCACGCTGGAAAACTACCGCTCGGTCATCGAGTCGGACTTCGCCCGCTACTTCTTCAACAGCGTCGTGGTCACGCTCGGCTCGGTGGTGCCCGCCGTGCTCGTCTCGTTCATGGCCGCGTACGCCATCGTCCGCGGCTCCGCCGCCAACCGCTTTCTCCGCTCGGTCAACGTGCTCTTCCTGATGGGGCTGGCCATCCCGCTGCAAGCCACCATCATCCCGGTCTACCTCATCATCATCCGGCTGCACATGTACGACAGCCTGCTCGCCATCATCCTGCCGTCCATCGCGTTCGCCGTGCCCTTGTCGGTGCTGGTCCTGGCCAACTTCATCCGCGACGTACCCAAGGAGCTCTTCGAGTCGATGCGCATGGACGGCGCCACCGAGTGGCGCACGCTGTGGTCGCTCGCCTTCCCGCTGACCAGGCCCGCGCTGGTCACCGTCTCCATCTACAACGGACTGTCCATCTGGAACGGCTTCCTGCTGCCGCTGATCCTCACCCAGAGCCCGGACCAGCGCACGCTGCCGCTGGCCCTCTGGACCTTCCAGGGCGAGTACGGCGTGAACGTCCCCGCCGTCCTCGCCTCCGTGGTCCTGGCCACCCTCCCGATCGTCGTCCTCTACGCCCTGGGCCGCCGCCAACTCCTCAGTGGACTGACGGTCGGCTTCGGCCGCTGACGACCCGGATTCCAGATAGAGATTTGAGCTACCGCGGCGTCCGCCGTGGTCCAGACCGTCGCTCCCGCGGCCGCACCCGTCCGCCGTTGGTGGCGCTCACCCCGGTACTGCGCCCGAAAAGATCGTGGCATCCCTTGATCGATATCCGACTCGCCCGCCCGTTAACAGATCGTGGTATCGAACAGCCCCTCCAGCGGCAGGAAAGTACCACGATCCGTTCGCGCGGCGACCGATCTCCCGCCGATCAAGGCAATCGCCGCGGCGCCGTCCCCGACAAAGGCGTTCACCCGATCGAGAGACTCCTAGATCTCAAGTCCTGACCCCCGGGGCTGGTTACGCTGCGTCAGGGTGGCGGAGGTGGGGGTTGTGCCTGCTCGCGAAGACCCCTCGGGGCTTGTGGCGCGGACCTGGCAGCGGAGGCCGGGGATCTCGGCGAGCGCTGCGAGCCGCCGGCCGCAGCGGTCTCCGGCGGGAGCGACGGTCCGCCGCTGACGCGAGTCCGGGAGACCCGGTCCGAGGAAACCCCGACTCGACCTCGGCCGCCCGAGAACAGCGGTACCCCCGCGGGGGTACGGGGGCTGACCCCGTGGGAGCGACGTGCCGGGGCGGCGCGGTTCCTAGCCTTCGCGTCATGACCACCGTCTATCGCGTCGTCGGGTTCGTGATCGCTGGCGGGCTGGCGCTCGCGCTCGGGTTTCTGGCCGTCCGTCCTGAGGGGACATTCGAGGTGCCGGCCGGGGCGCGGGCCGGCGGGTGGACGGCGGAGCCGTGCACGTACGACACCGAGGCCGGTGGGCTCGCCGCCGACTGCGGCACGCTCGTGGTGCTGGAAAACCGGCGCGACCCGGCTTCGGACCTGATCGCGCTGCCGGTGGTGCGGATCCGGGCCACCGGCGGCGGTGCCGCGGGCGAGCCGATCTTCCGGCTCAACGGCGGGCCGGGCGCGACCAACCTGGAGTTTCCGCAGGCGAGCCGGCTGACCGCGGGCCACGACGTGGTACTGGTCGGCTACCGGGGCGTCGACGGGTCGCGGCGGCTGGACTGCCCGGAGGTGGCCTCGGCGTTGCGCCGCACGGCCGACCTGGGCGGTACGGGCGCGCGGCGGGCGGGTGTCGACGCGTTCGCCGCGTGCGCCACGCGGTTGACCGGCGACGGGATCGACGTGACCGGCTACTCGATCCCGCAGCGGGTCGACGACCTGGAGGCGGCCCGCGTCGCGCTCGGCTACCGGAGGATCAACCTGCTCAGCACGAGCGCCGGCACCCGCACCGCGATGATCTACTCCTGGCGGCATCCCGCGTCGCTGCACCGCTCGGCGATGATCGGGGTGAACCCGCCGGGCCACTTCCTCTGGGATCCGGAGATCACCGATCGGCAGTTCGGCCGGTACACCGAGCTGTGCCGGCAGGACGCCGGGTGCGCGGCCCGGACCGGCGACCTGGCCGCCACGATCCGGAAGACCGCCGACGGCGTGCCCGGCCGGTGGGGTCCGCTGGTGGTCAAGGAGGGCAACGTCCGGATCGCCGGGATGTACGGCATGTTCCACAGCACCGGCGCCTCCGCGCCGCTCTACGGACCGGCCATCGTGGACGCGTTCCTCGCCGCCGACGGCGGTGACGCCGCCGGCCTGTGGGCGATGTCCACATTGGCCGATCTCGTCATACCGGGTTCGTTCGTATGGGGCGAGTTCGCCTCGTTCGGCATGATCGACGCCGATGCCGCCCGGCGCTACTACGCCGCCGGCGGCGACCACGGCTCGATCCTGCGCAACACCGCCGCCGACCTGCTGTGGGGCGGACCGGACGGCTTCCACACCGTGTGGCCCGCGGCGCCGGACACCGGCGAGTACCAGACCGTGCGGCCCTCGGCGGTCGAGACCCTCCTGGTCAGCGGCACGGTCGACTTCACCACGCCGGCGGAGCTGGCCGACGAGCTGCTCCCGTCGCTGTCCAACGGGCGCCACGTCACGCTCGCCGAGCTCGGCCACACCGGCGACGTCTGGGCCCGGACCGAGGCGAGCCAGCGGCTACTGACCGCGTTCTTCGACCGGGGCGAGGTGGACGACTCCCTGTTCCAGCGGCGGCCGGTCGACTTCGAGGTGGGTGCCGTCACGATGCCGGCGATCGCCCGGATCCTGCTCGGCGCCGTCCTGGCCGGCGCGCTGCTCGCCCTGCTGCTGCTCGCCGGGATGGCGCTGCGGGTACGCGGCCGCGGCGGCTTCGGGCCCCGGGCCGGCGTCTGGCTCCGGTTCCTCACCCCGCTGCCACTCGGCTTCGGCGGCTGGTGCCTGGCGGTCCTCGGCATCTGGGCGCTGTGGCCCCGCGTGTTCGTCGGCGACGCGCTTGTGGCGATCCCCTCGGTCGGCCTGGCCGTCGGCGTCGGCACCTACCTGGCCTGGGTGCGCCGCGACCGCCCGCGACGGCTTGGCTTCGCGGTGGCGCTCGCCGGCTCGCTGCTCGGCGCGGCGCTCGGGTTCGCCGCGGCGGCCGACCTGCTCGCGCTGCTGACGACGATCGCCGGGGCCGCCGCGGTCGCCAACCTCGCCCTGCTCCTGCTGGCCATCCCGAAGGCGGCCCGGGTGCCGGACCGGCTTCCCGGCGCCGCGCCGACCGCGACGCTACGGGCGTGAGCGGGCGGGGCGATCCACCAACGGAAATGGTTAGGGACCCTTACCGGCAGAAATTCCCGCAATAATGTCGAGAACAAATTTCGACCGGCGGCCGCGTCGCAAACAATAAGCGAATGTACGCGTAAGATATGGGTCAACCTGAGATAACCCGCAAACACTCAGGGACGCCGTAAGCCCTCCTCTAATACTCGTAAATGAGTATTGAGGAGGGCTTACCCGGGTCAGGCCCGCACGGACATCTGCTGCACTCCCCAGGCGTTGCCGTCCGGGTCGCTGAAGAAGACGAAGCCGACGTTGTCGAGCGGATCGGGTTGGGGCCGCGGGTTTTCGCCCACCACCTGGATCTCGCTCACCTCGACACCCCGCTCGACGAGCTGGGCACGGGCCTTGTGCAGGTCGGCGACGACGAGCTGGAGGCCCTTCAGCGAGCCGGGCGGCATGTCGGGCACCGCGCCCTTGCCGATGACGACCGAGCAGCCGGAGCCGGGCGGGGTCAGCTGCACGATGCGTACGTCGTCGCCGATGACCGTGTCGTGGTCGACGTGGAAACCGAGCTTGTCGGCGTAGAACGCCTTCGACCGGTCCACATCGGACACCGGCACGACGACGACCTCAAGAGTCCAGTTCATCGCTCATTTCCTCCGTGAGTAGCACATCGAGGCGGTCGAAGCTCTCTCCGACGCCGCGGGTCATGGGATAGCGGAGCACGCGGTCGCGCCCCTCCGCCGTCGCGTACAGCAAGGTGGTGGTCAGCTCGGTGCGACCGGACCGCTCCGCGAACTCGTGGGTTATCACGGTCTCGCCGGGATACGACTGGTCGTCGAACATCTCGGTGAGCACCAGCCGGGCGTGCGGCTCGACCGCCCGGTAGACGCCGGCCTGCGCCATCCGCTCGCCGCCCGGCCCCGCCGAGACGAACCGGTAGGCGCCGCCCACGCGCAGGTCGACGTCGCAGGAGACGAGATGCCAGCCGCGCGCGCCGTACCACCGGGTGAGCAGCTCCGGCCGGGTGAACGCGGCGAAGACGAGCCGCGGCGGCGCGTCGAACGAGCGGGTCATCACGATCGCCCGGTCGGACGGGGTGGATACGACGACGGTCGGACTCCCGCTCATCCGTCCTCCCCCAGCTCGGCCAGCAGCGCGTCGAGCCGCTGGTAGCTCTCCTCCCAGTAGTCGCGGTAGGCCTCCAGCCAGTCGACCGCCGCCTTGAGCGGGCGCGCCTCCAGCCGGCACGGGCGGCGCTGCGCGTCGCGCCCGCGGGAGACAAGACCGGCCCGCTCCAGCACCTTGAGGTGCTTGGAGATCGCCGGCTGGCTCATGTGGAACGGCGCGGCCAGCTCGGTGACCGTCGCCTCGCCCGCCGCGAGCCGGGTCAGGATCGCCCGCCGGGTCGGGTCGGCCAGGGCCGCGAACGTCGCGTCCAGCAGATCAGTCGCCATTGATAACCTCTTGGTTTCATAACCTTCTGGTTTTCTACCGCCACCTCGTCGCGATGTCAAGTGATCCGGGGTACGCCGGCGCGCGTACTGATCGCGTGAACGGCGCAGCCGTGTACGTCTTCGGGGTGGTATCGGCAGACCACCCCGGTCACGCGGCCGACCTGGTCGGCCTTGGCGGGCCCGACGCCGCCGTGTGGCGGGTGCCCGCGGGAGCTACGTCCGGCGTGGTCGCCGCCGCGCCCGGCTGGCTCCGGGCCCGGCCGCGCGACCTGCTCGCGCACCAGCTCGTGCTCGACTGCCTCTGGCAGGGCGGGCCGGTGCTGCCGGCACGGTACGGGATCGTCGCGCCGGACGAGGAGACGCTCCGCGCCGGACTGCGGCGGTTGGCCCTGCGCCACTTGGAGGCACTCGCCCAGGTGGCCGGCCGGGTGGAGATAGATGTGGGGGTCCACCCGGTGGCCGGGGCCGGTGGCGTGTTCGAGGCGCTGCGGCCACTCGCCGTGCGCACGTTGGGCGGGCGGTTCCGGGTCGAGGATGGCCGCTGTTCTTTCTTGGTCGAAGAGGACACAGTGGACACGTTTCTCTTCCGGGTGGCGACGCTCGACCGCGCGCAGGCGGGCCGCGGCCACATCCGCGCCGCCGGCCCCGTCCCGCCGTACGCGTTCGTCGAGCCGATCGGCGAACTCGCGGGTCTGGCCAGCGCGAGCGATCCACTGCTCGACCGGTCCGGCTGACGGGCGGTACCGTCGAGGGCGGTGACCGCGATGGATGTACATGACGAGGTGCTCGACCTGATCGGTGCGTGGGCTCTGGACGCCTGTGACCCGGATGAGGCGGCCGGGGTCGACGCGCATCTGAGCGGGTGCGCGACCTGTGCCGCGGAGGCTCGCCGGCTGCGCGCGGCCGCGGGCTGGCTGGCCGCCGACCGGGTGATGCCGGCGCCGCCCGCCCTGCGCCACCGCGTCCTGGCCACCGCGCAGGCGGCCCGCCCGGCCGCGCTGATGCGCACGCTCGTGGGGGCGTACGCGGGGCAGGCCGACCTTCTCGACCGGCTGCTCGGCGCGGTGCGGGCCGACGACTGGGCGCGTCCCGACCCGCGCCACGAGACCGTCGGCGGGGTCGTGGCCCATCTGGCGGGCAACGACGCGATGCTCGCCGCCGACCTCGGCCTCGCCGTGGTGCCGCTGCCCGACGGGCCGGCCGAGGAGGTGCACGCCGCCTGGCGCGAGCAGAGCCGCGTGATCGTCGAGGGCCTGGCCCGCCGCGACGACGGCCTCGAGCAGCGGGTGCGGCTCGCGCACACCGGCCCGCCGCCGCTGCGGCCGCTGCGCGAGGCGTTGGTGCAGCGGGCCTTCGAGACGTGGACCCACCTCGACGACATCGGCGCCGTGGTGGGCCGCGGCACCACCACGCCACCGCCGGAGCAGGTGCGCCGCATCGTCGACCTGGCCGCCGCGCTCCTGCCCGGCGCGCTCAGCGGCGCCGAGGTGGGCACCGTGCGGCTCGTCCTCGAGGGCACCGGCGGTGGTGAGTGGACACTCCCCTGTGGACCGGGCGACGATACGACCATCTACGCGGACGCGGTCGAGTTCACCCGCCTCGTCGCCAACCGGCGCGGCGCGCACTCGCTCACCCACTCCGCCACCGGCAGCCCGGCGGTGTCGACGCGCGTGCTCCACGTCGCCGCGACGCTGGGATGTGACTGAGCGTGCCACCGGACGAGAGCGACGCGCGGCTGCGGGAGCGGCTCGTCGCCGGTGACGGCGATGCGCTCGCCGAGGTGTACGACAGGTGGTCCGGGCTGATCCACACGCTCGCGATGCGGATCACCGACGACGCCGCGTCGGCGGAAGACATCACGCAGGACGTGTTCGTCGGGTTGTGGCAACGACCGGAGGCGTACGACCCGGAGCGCGGCGCGCTGCGCACCTGGCTGTGCATGCTCGCCCGCAGCCGCGCGCTCGACTGGACCCGGCGGCGGGAGGCGCGGGCGCGATACCACGCGGTGGCCGGCGCGACCGCGGCGGCCGCGCCGGCGTTCGCGGACATAGACGAGGCGGTCATCTGGCACACCGAGACGAAGGTGGTGCGTGAGGCCGTGCAGGCGCTGCCCGACCTCCAGCGGCAGGCGGTGCACCTGGCCTACTACCGGGGGCACACCTACCGCCAGGTCGCCCGCGCGCTCAACATCCCGGAGGGCACGGCCAAGTCGCGGCTGCGGCTCGCGCTGGCCAACATCGCCGAGCGCCTCGCCGCGGAGGGCATCCTCGAACGCTGACCGGCTACACCTCGGGCGAGGTCTGCCGCCAGTAGGCGAGGTTGTGCCGGTTGGCGAGGCCGTCGGCGGGGTGGTCGGTGCCCAGCGCGTGTAGCCGGTCCGAAAGCAGCTCGTCGAGCGCGGCCACGACCTTCGCCGCGTCGCCGACCCCGTCGCGCCAGTAGCCGAGCGCCTGCCGGCCCGCCCGCGTGTGCCGGTGGTCGGCGCCGAAGACCCGGGCGGCGTCGGGCAGCGCCTCCTCCAGCGCCCGCACGGCGGCCGCGGGATCGCCCGCCGCGCCGCGCCAGTGTGCGAGGGACAGACGGGTCACCAGGGTGTCCGGATGGTCGTGGCCCAGCACCCGCCGGCGGTCGCTGACGAGCCCCGCCAGCAGACCCGCGGCGCCGGCGGGGTCACCGGCGCGGCCGCGCCAGTGTGCGAGGTCGTGGCGGGTCGCGAGGGAGTCCGGATGATCGGCGCCGAGAACCCGCGCGACATGGCCGCACAGCGCTTCTAGCGCCGCGGCCGCCGCGGCGGGGTCGCCGGCGCGGCCCCGCCAGTAGGCCAGATTGTGCCGGGCGGCGAGGACGTCCGGATGATCGGCGCCCACCACGCGCAGGCGGTCGGCGACCAGCTCCTCGAGCGCGGCCACCGCACCGCCGGCGTCACCCGCACCGCCGCGCCAGTGGGCGAGGTTGTGCCGGGCCGCGAGCGCGTCGGGATGGTCGTGGCCGAGCACCCGCACCACGTCGCTACGCACCTCTTCCAGCGCGGCCACCGCACCGGCGGCGTCACCGGCCTGGCCCCGCCAGTAGGCGAGGTTGTGGCGGGTCGACAGCACGTCGGGGTGATCGGGGCCGAACACCCGCAGCCGGTCGGCGAGCAGCTCCTCCAGGTCTGCCACGGCGGCGGGGGCCTCGCCGGCGCGGCCCCGCCAGTACGCGAGGAAGCAGCGGGTGGCGAGCGTGTGCTGGTGGTCGGCGCCGAGCAGCCGCCGCCGGTCGGCCACGAGATCCGCCAGCTCCGCCGCCGCGCCGGCCACGTCTCCGGACTTGCCCCGCCAGTACGCGAGCGTGCCACGGGTGGCCAGGGCGTCCGGATGGTCGGGGCCGCGGACCCGGCGGACATCTACCAGCAGCCGCTCGAGGGCCTGGACGGCGGTGGGCGCCGCGCCGGCCTCGCCCTGCCACCGCGCGAGGTCGTGGCGGATCGCCAGCGCGTCGGCGTGGTCGGCGCCCAGCCGGGCGCGCACCTCGGTGTCCATCCGCCGCCAGTACGCGACGGCGGCCGGCAGCTGCCCCGCGTCGCCGAGACTCCGGCCGGCGCGCAGCAGCACCGGGTGGCAGGCCGGGGACCAGACGAGGTCGGGACGCTCCGCGGCGAGGATCGCGGTGTTGGCCCGCAGGGACTGGCCGAGGCCGCGGTCGTGGTCGACCGGAGGCCATGCCTCAAGGAGCGCGTCCGCGGCGGCCCGGCCGGCCACGCGGATGTCACGGCCGGCCAGCTGGTCGCGGGTGGCGCGCTGGACCAGGGCGTGGATCCGCACGCTACGGCTGGCACTCCCCGGGTTGATCGTGACGAGGCTGAGGCGGTGGAGGCAGCGCAGCCCCTCGCGCGCCTCGTCGGCCGAGACCGTCTCACCGGGGCCGGCGCCCTCTTGGCGGGCCCTCGCCAGGTATCGCCGCGCCGCCGCGGTGGTGAACACCGCCTCCGGGATGCCGTTGGGATCCAGCATCGAGGCGAGCACCAGCAACGGCCACGCCAGGCCGCGCGGCGTCAGCTGGTCGGCGAGGCCGATCGAGAGCCGCCAGGTGCTGGCCAGCGTGGCACGGTGGGCGTCGGGGAGCGCGTCGGGCTCGGGCAGCAGGTCGCTGAGCCGCTGGCGCGCGTCGGCGAGCCGCCGCCGGTAGCCGCTCGCGGGCAGGTCGCGGTCGGCGAGGTAGGCCGCCGCCTGCGCCAGGGCAAGGGGCAGGTGCCCGAGGTCGGCGGCGAGGCCCGCCACGTCGTCGGCGAGGTGGCGCCGGTCGCCGAGCTTCGACATCAGGTAGGTGTGTGCCTCGTCGTGGCTGAACACGTCGACGTCGACCAGCCGCCCGTGGCCGGCGAGGGCCGCGTCGCGCCGGCGGGTGGTCACGACCGTGACGCCGCCCGGCACCGACGGCGGCCACAGGTCGGCCAGATGCCCGGGAGACGTCACGTCGTCGAGCACGACAAGCCAGGGCCGGCCGCTCGTGGACAGCCAGGCGAGAAACCGTGCCACCGCCCGGTCGACCCGCGCGTCTTCGATCCCGGTGAGATCGGCGGCGGCTTGCGCGTATGCCGCCTCGACGGCCTCGCGGTCGACCGCCGTGATCCACAAAAGCAGATCGACCCGCCCGGCGGCCCACATCTGCTCGGCGAAGGCGGCGGCGAGTTGCGTCTTTCCCACTCCGCCCAGACCGCATAACACCTGGCGCGGGGTCGAATGCGGGCTCGGGAATGCGGCGGTGAGAAGGGATGAAACGGAGCGCGCCTGATAACAATCGGCGAGAAGCGGCACCGCACCGACTCGATGTGGCCAGGCGACCGGGCGCCGCCCCTGAATGTAGTTGTGCTGGACATTGCCGTGGCCGACCTGCGCGGCTCCGGCGGCGCCGACAGCCACCGCGTACGGCCCCGGCGGAGGTGCGTCGCCGTGCCGCACCGCGACCTCACCCATCGCTCTGACCTCCGGAAACGGGTGTCGCTGACGGCTCAGTGCAGGATGTTGTGCTGGGTGTTGCCATTGCCCACCTGGAGTGCCCGCACCTGACCCACGTGGATGGCCGCTATAGGCGGCCCTCCTTTCGGAGCTCCGATCGCCGCGTGGCGAGATCTGATCCGCCGCCGGCGGCGGCTCAACCTCCGATAAAGATCCTCTAAAAGTATCGCCACCAAAGCCGTGCCACCCGCTGTGGACGCGCCCGTCAAGCCCGCCATCACGAGATCCACTATCGCCTCCCCGCCAACCTGCGCACGGGTCGAGAATAGAACTAGATCACAATTCCCGTGGTACCCGGAAATGGAAAATGAATCTGATCAAAGATATGTAATCTGCTGGAAATAATCGGGCCGCCGCGCCGGGCGCCGGGTTGACAGCCCACCGCCGGTTGCGGCTAGTCTCGGGGTCAGCGCGCTGGGGATCGCGCCGCGACTCGCCGGAAGGCTTGAAGCCACCCCCGCGCTTCGGATGCCGCCTTACGGACGCCGATGCTCTGAGCCGCCCGTGCGAGTCCGGGCCCAGGAGCGAGGTGCTTTTCCGTGAAGACGCTGCCCGACAACCCCAATCTCGACCACCTGCGCCAGCAGGCCAAAGACCTCCTCGCCGGCCTGCGCGACAGCGACCCCGCCGCCACGCTGGCCGCCGCGCAGGCGTCGCTCGCTTCGCAGTACGGCTTCCGCACGTGGACCGACCTCAAGGCCGAGGTCGAGCGGGTGCGCGGCCAGGCGGCCGACGCGGACCCGGCGGTGGCCCGCGCGATCGCCGAGTGCTACGACCTGGGTGAGGTCACCGGCCCGATGCGCCCGGTCGCCCGTCCCGACGACATGGGCCGCCGCTGGACGCTGGAGACCGACCGCGGCCGCTGGGCCCTGCGCGGGCTCGACACCTGGTGGCCGATCGTCGACGCCGAGACCGACACGGCGCTACAGGAGGCCGCGGCCGCCGCCGGGGTACTGCTCCCCCGGCCGGTACGCAGCCGCGCCGGCGCGATCGTCGAGTCGGTCGCCGGGCACGCGTGGCGGGTGTACGCGTCGGTGCGTTCCGGCCCGCCGCTCGCCGCGCCCGCCGGTGCCCACGTCACGCGCGCGGTCGGCGAGGTGCTCGCCACCGTGCACGGGCTGGCCCTGCCGGTCGACCGGATCAGCCCGTGGCACGTCCAGCGCTTCTCCGGCGTGAGCTGGGCCGAGTGGGCCGCGCGGGCGGCGGCGGCCGGTGCCGGCTGGGCGCCCGCGATGGCCACGGCCGCACCGGTCCTCACCGACCTCGAGGCGCTCCGCGACGCCACTGCCCCGCCGGCCGAGGCGCCGGTGCTGTGCCACAACTCGCTCGGCCCGGCCAACGCCCGCCGCGCCGGCGACGGCCGCCTCGTGGTCGTCGGCTGGGAGCACGCCGGCGGGCAGCCGCCGGCCTGGGAGCTCGCCAACGCCCTCTTCGACTGGGCGGTCGAGCCCGGCGGCGGGGTGAACGCGGCCGGCGCCCGCGCGCTCGTCGACGGTTACCGGGCTCGTGCCGGCGGCGTGCCCGCGCTCGACCTGTCGAGCTTCCGCGGGACGATCACCAGCCTGGCCAACTACGTCGCCGGCCAGGTCGGCACGGCGCTGGAGCTGCCGGCCGGTGACGACCGTCGCTACGCCGACCGGAGCGTGGGTCACGTGCTCACCCACCTGGCCACCCGCTCCACCCTGGAGCGCCTCCTGGAGGCCGTGACGGCAGCGCGGCGGTGACGCCGCCGGTGGCCGGAAACGCGGTGGGGCGGCCGGGCGGGCCCGCGTAGCATCTTGTCGCGTGTCGATCGTGGCGCGGTTGCGCGCGGCCGGATGCGTGTTCGCCGAAGACGAGGCGCGCCTGCTCGCCGGCGCCGCCGACACGCCCACCGCCCTAGCCGCGCTGGTCGAGCGGCGGGTGGCCGGCGAGCCGCTGGAGCACCTGCTGGGGTGGGCCGAGTTCCGCGGGCTGCGGATCGCGGTCGACCCGGGCGTCTTCGTACCCCGCCGCCGCACCGAGCTGCTGGTCCGCGAGGCGGTGACGCTGCTGGCCGGCCGGCCGTCGCCACCCACCGTCGTCGACCTGTGCTGCGGCTCGGGCGCCGTGGCCGCCGCGGTGGCCGCGGCCGTCCGGCCGGTCACCCTCGTCGCGACGGACGTCGATCCCGCCGCGGTACGGTGCGCGCGCCGCAACCTGTCGGCCGTGGGCGGGCGGGTCTACCAGGGCGACCTTGACGCGCCGCTCCCCGCCGAGCTGCGCGGGCGGGTCGACGTGCTGGTCGCGAACGTCCCCTACGTGCCCACCGCCGAGCTCCCGCTGATGCCGCCCGAGGCCCGCGACCACGAGCCGAGGGTCGCGCTGGACGGCGGCGCGGACGGCCTGGCGATCCTCCGCCGGGTGGCCGCGGCCGCGCCGGGATGGCTGGCGGTCGGTGGCCACCTGCTGATCGAGACCAGCCTCCGCCAGTCGGGCCCGGCGGCGGATGCCTTCGCGGCGGCCGGGCTCACCCCCCGCGTGGTGACGGACGAGGACCTGGACGCCACCGCGGTCGTCGGCCGCAACAGCGCCTGATCGCTACGAGTAACCACCACGACGGCGTCCGCGGCGCAGCTTCGCGTTCTGGAGACCTTTCGGAGTCGAGGTCGCCGCGGTCTCGAAAGCTCGATCCAAAAAGCAGCCTCGAGCTACCGCGACGATGCTCCTATGGTTGTCAAGCGGCGGGGTCAGGGTCGTTTGTTGTGATGATTTGGTAGAGCTCGCGGGCGATGTAC